>CAZQFS010000001.1:0-41720 GCA_964592755.1 uncultured bacterium
GGCCAGCCCGGGGCAAGCTGCGGGTCAACGGCGATGACCACCGCGTGACTTGAGTCAACCATCGGGCCGAAGAAGGCCTTGACCCGCAGGGAGTACGGCCCGGGCTGGGTGATGCTAGAGAGGTCCCACACGGTCAGCGTATCGCGGTACGCGGGCGCGGTGCGGGTCGGGCCTGCCGGCAGCCATTGGGTCGGCTGCACCCCGGAGCCGTACTCGAGCCGGAAGCTGTCAAGCCCAGGCCCGGCAACGGTTCCGATGACCGCCGTACGGCACCACGTCGCGAGCACATCCCAGCGGGCCGGTCGGTCGAGCGCTATCGCCGGGACTCCGGAATCGGGGTGGAACGCGTAGACCTGCCTTGTCTGCCAGTCGCAATTCACCACCCTGCTGCCCCGAAACGCAAGCCCGGTCGGCCTGGGCCCGGGCGTGCCCGCGGCCCGGGTCACGACACCGCTTCCCGGGTCCATGCCATAGGCGATGCCTGCGTTCATGTCACAGACCCACAGAAGGGAACCGTCCCAGTCCATGTCCGCAACCATCCGGCAGGGGGCCGGGAAGCTGTCGAGCTTCATTCCGTTGGCCGGATTGAGTTTGAAGATGAAACTCGGCCGAGACTGGTTTGAGTTGATGTCCGCACACCAGAGAGCTGTGCCGTCAAAGGCGAGCCCGGTCGGATTGGAGCCGGGCGACGGGAATTGCTGGACTACATTCCCTGAGCCGGGGTCTATCTTGTAGATAGCGCTGGCGTAGTTGCCGGTCAGCCAGAGGTAGGTCCCGTCCCAGCACAGGCCCTTGCTCCACTCGTCCGGGGCGAAGAATGAAGTGCGCACCGTGCCCGAGTCCGGGTCCAGGGCATATACTGTTCGAGCGAAGAGGTCCACATGCCACAGGTCGGTGCCGCTCCAGGCCAGGCCGAAGGGCGACGTGTCGGGCGAAGGGAAGGAGTCGATGCCGAACGGGTCCAGGGCCAAACCCGAAGCCCGAAGCCCGAAGTCTGAACGAACGGGCGGCAGGAACTGCGGCCCGGTCGCGACGTGGCAAGGCACGCCGCATTCGGTGACAGTGACGTTGCCCGCAAGGGTACTGGCTGCCAGGACTGCAAGCACGAAGGTCATTCTCAAGGTGTCCTCCTGTTAGCGTCTAATGCTAACGCACGGCCTCTGCAAGTCAACGTGCCGTTCCCAATCCCGAAGTTGACTGCCGCGAAGTCCGGGCAGAGGGTCGAAGGCCCGAAGAGCACCAATCCCTTCGGCTTTTCGCGGTTCAATGCCGGTTTTCGGCTAGTCGAGGAGCAGCAGGTGGACGTAACGCGGCTGGTCGGTCCGGCAGGTGACGACCTCGAGCCTGACGCCGGCGTTGCGGCACGTGGCGTAGACGTCGATGCCGCACGACTCCATGGACGGCCGGGAATGCTCCGGGTGACGGCAGCGCCTGGTTACGTCGCACTCCACGCACAGACGGCAGGGGCCGGCGCCAAGCCCGAACGCCTTGTAGTGCCCGTCGAGGAACGCGGTACGTTCCAGCATGGCAAGCTGTTCCTGCAGCCTGCGGCGCTGCCGACGTTCCCTGGGCCCGTCGAAGACGAAGAGCAATGCCCAGCGGTACTCCGCGAGCATCCTTCTCGTTGTTTCCGGTGTCGGTGTCCGTGGCGGACAGGACAGCCGTTTGCCGAAACCGGAACAGCCGAACTGGCACTTCAGCCGAACCCACTCTGCGGTCACGACTTTCTGCGCCGGGATGACTTTCGCTACCGCGGCGCCGCCGGCCCGGGCCAGCGCGACGTACTTCCCGGTCCACGATGGCACGCCGCCTGATGAGCTCCTCATTTTGTTACCTCGGTCTGTGTGCCCGTTTTGCGCCGCGACAGGTGTCTTAGCGCGAGAATGCCACCGGTGATGGCGCCGCCGTAGAAGCTGAACAGGCGCCAGAGCACCACGTAGATGCCAAGCATGTACCGGGGGCATATCATCGAGTACAGGCCGGCGGCTCCGGCCTCGGCCACACCGCTCGCCCCGGGCGTGGGGACGAAGAGCAGGACCGAAGTCAGCAGCAGGTTGAGTCCGACTGCACGCAGTGCATTGGTGTGCACCCCCAGGCCTGCCAGCAAAGTGGCGCTCATGCTGAAGAGCGCAATGATGCAGAGCATCGTCAGCCCGATGGCGAGAATCAGATGCTTCAGGTTGTGACCGCGAAGAAAGAGGCCGAGCCCGCGCGTGAACTCCTCGAATTCCTGCAGACCCCACAGCACTGCCCGGCGCATCGCGCCCGGCCGCGGCCGGGCCGCCAGACGGTCACGCAATGCAACCAGACTGGCCGGAAAGACGAAGCTCGCGAGAATCAGCGCCGCGCCGCCGGCAATGATGACCGTGATGTACCCGGTAAGCACCTTGAGCAGGACGTTCGACACACCGAGTCGCAGCGCCACGAACGGCGCCGCGGCGAACAGCAGCGCGTAGAACAGCACTCCGCGCATCAGCAGCACAGCCGAGGCCTTGCCCGGACTGATGCCCCAGTGATTCATGATGTAAAGCTGGAGCGGCAGCCCACCGACCTGAAACGGCGTGACCGCGGCCATGAAGTAGCCGATGAAGATGACCTCAATCGAGGGCAGGACGGCCATCCGGTGCTCGCTCGCGCGGGACAGTACCGCCAGCCGTGCGCCGTCAAGTCCGGCCGCCGCAAACCAGAGACCGACGGTCAGAACCAGCCAGTACCACTTGATGCGGCCCAGCCCGGAGACTGTCTCGCGGCTGGCGGTCAGGGCGATGACGACGACCGCGGCGGCGACACCGATGAAGATGAAGACCCTCACGCCGCGCGCGATGGCGCGCCGCGTCAGGCTCGGCCCGGCATCAGCCGGCGGCAGACTCGCGTCGGGGGGAATCGGACCCGGCGTGCCGGACATCCCGGCCTAGCTCAGCAGGGTTCGCGCGATAACGATCTTCTGGACCTCGGACGTACCTTCATAGATTTCCATGCACTTCGCATCGCGGTAGTACCGCTCGACCGGGTAGTCCTTGGTGTAACCGTATCCCCCGAAAATCTGCACCGCCTCGCGCGCAACAAAAGTCGCCGTCTCGGCCGCAAACAGCTTGCACATCGCCGACTCCTGGTTGAACCGGGTCTTGCCCGAGTCTTTCTGGTGGGCGGCGTAGTAGACGAGCATGCGTGCGGCCAGCACGCGCGTCGCCATGTCGGCCAGCTTGGCCTGAATCATCTCGAACTCGCAGATCGGCCGGCCGAACTGCTTGCGTTCTTTCGAGTAGCCGACGGCCTTGTCAAGCGCGGCCTGCGCGATGCCGACCGCCTGCGCCCCGATGTCAATGCGCGAGACGTCGAGCGTTCCCAGGGCAACCTTGAAGCCCTCGCCGACCTTGCCGAGCACGTTCCTGGCCGGGACCTCGCAGTCATCGAACATCAGCTCGCAGTTGGCCGTGCCCCGGAGGCCAAGCAGGTTCTCGTGCTTGCCCAGCGAGAAGCCCTTGAATCCTCGCTCGATGATGAAACCGGTGATGCCCTTCGCTCCTGCGGCCGGGTCGGTCTTGGCAAACACGATGAACAGCCCGGCCACGCCGCCGTTGGTAATGAAGCGCTTGGACCCGTTGAGGATGTAGTGGTCACCCTTGAGCACCGCGGTCGTCTCCATCGCGGCCGGGTCAGAGCCGGCATTGGGTTCGGTCAGGCCGAACGCACCCAGCAGCTCGCCGGTGGCCATCTTCGGCAGATACTTCTGCTTCTGCTCGTCGGTGCCCCAGTTGACAATCGGCCAGGCAGCCAGCGAATTGTGCACGGCGCAGATTACTCCGGTCGAACCGCAGGCCCGCGAAATCTCCTCGATGGCGATGGCCAGCGACAGGAAGTCGAATCCGGCACCGCCGTACTGCTCGGGAATGGTCATGGAGAGCAGGCCGAGTTCGGCCATCTTTCTGATGCTGTCGTGGGGGAACTCGCCTCGCTCGTCAACTTCGGCTGCTTTCGGCTCGAGTTCTTTTGCGGCGAACTCGCGCGCCATGTTCCGAACCATGATCTGGTCGTTCGAGTAGCTCAGGTCCATTTTTCGTCTCCTAGCAGGTTTCTTTCGCTTCCTTCAGTACTTCCTTGGCGATAATCATGCGCATCACTTCTGATGTGCCCTCGCCGATTTCGCCCAGCTTGGCATCACGGTAGACGCGCGCGACCGGCATCCGGTCCGTGACCGCGAGCGGGCCGATGGCGTCGATGGCGACGCCGGCCGCCCAGACCGCAACCTCAGAGGCAAAGAGCTTGGCAAAGGCACACTGCTTGTCGGCCCGGATGCCGGCGTCCTTGGTCTGGGCAGCGCTGTAGACCAGTTGACGCGCGGCCTCAACCTGAGTGGCCACATCAGAAAGCGCCTTCTGCTCGAGCTGGGTCATGTTGCGGTCCTTGAACCAGTCGACCATAGTGTCAAGCGCACACTGGGCCATGCCTAGGCAGAATGCACCGATGGATATGCGGCCTCCGTCCAGTGTTTCCATGAAGATGCGGTAGCCGTCCATCTCTCTGCCCAGCAGGCTGTCGAACGGCAGGAGCATGTCCTCGAACACCAGCTCGGCGGTATCCGAACCCTTCAGACCGAGTTTGTGTTCGACCGACGGCACCGAGAAGCCGGGCGTGCTCGTCTCGGCGATGAAGCACGTGATGCCTTTGCGGCCGACACTGCGGTCCATGCTGGCCGCGACGATGACCGTACCGGCATACGACGCCGAGGTGATGAACCGCTTGGAACCGTTGATAAGGTAGCCCTTGTCGGTCTTTCTGGCGGTCGTCTCGATGCCGGCCGCGTCAGAGCCGGCATTGGGCTCAGTCAGGCCGAATGAGCCGAGGTACTCGCCCCGCGCCAGACGCGGGATGTACTTCTCTTTCTGCTCCCGGGTGCCGAACTTGTAGATGGGATAGGTGCCGAGCGAGGTGTGCGCGGCCAGCGTCAGGCCGGTTGAGGCACATACCCGCGACACCTCTTCGACGGCAATCGCGTAGGAGATGTAGTCCAGGCCCATGCCGCCCAGTTCCCTGGGCCAGGGGATGCCGAGATAGCCCCGGCTCGCCAGCTCACGCACATTGGCCTCGACAAACGCTCCTTCAACATCGCAGGAGCTGGCGGTCCTGGCGATGACGTCCAGGGCGAACGCCCGCAGCTCTTTTCTGAATCGCTGTTGCTGGTCGGACAGAATCACGCTTGTCCCCTCAGATGTAGTAACGGTCCGGGTCGATTCTCTCGCGCAGCAGCCTGAGCTGGCGAACCGTGGGCGGCCGGTTCACGGTCACTTTGTCTGCGACCAGCAGCTCAAACCCGGTCGCCGCCTTGACCTGCTCGACCGAGACGCCTGGATGGGTGGCGATGAGTCGCATGCGCTTTGTGTCCGGCTCAAAGTCCATCAGCGCAAGGTTGGTGACTACCCGGTAGGGACCGGTGCCGGGCGGCAGGCCGGCTTTCTCTCTTGCGCCCGGGCCGGTCAGGTACCCGGGCGTGGTCAGGAAGTCCAGCTTCGGCACGAACGAGCGCGGCTCGTGCTTGCGCATGATGACGATCGTCTTCCAGCAGAACGAGCCGACGTCGTTAGCCCCACCCGAGCCGGGCAGGCGCACCTTGGGCGGCCAGTACGGGCCGATGACGGTGGTGTTGAGGTTGCCGTACATGTCCACCTGGGCCCCGCCCAGAAACCCGTACTCGACGAACCCGCGGCAGGCGGTTTCCATGATGTCGCAGATTCCGGAGGCCGCCACCGCTTTGTAGAACGTGCGCGAGTCGCCCACGCCCAGGGGGAGCTGCTTGAGTGATGCGCCGGTGCCGCCGAATTCGAAAATCGGCACGAGGTTCGGGGCATGAGTGCGCTTGGCCAGAGCCGCGGCCAGCATCGGGATGCCGGTACCGACGAACGCGGTCGTGCCGTCCTCCATCAATCTCGAGGCCAACGAGATGAGGAACTCCACTTCATTGTACGCCGGACTCCCGCCCCGCGTGTCGGTCCGGGATACCGAATCCTGAACTTCGGACGGTGACGAAGGAGTGTTGGCAGCCATTACCGGCCTCCAATCTCTGACTCAAGCTGCTTCAGCCGGTCCATGCCGACCAGCTCGACATACGCGGCATGGTTCTTCACCCCGTAGACCCACTTGTCAAGATATGCCTTGGTCTTGGCCGGGTCCGCAGAGTCCCTGAGGAAGCCTTGGAGGTGCTCGCCGTCGCGCCAGTAGCAGTAGCACATCTCACCCGGGTGAGACCCGTACTTCGCCTCGACCACGGCGTCAACCAGGTAGTAGGGGATGACGGTGCGGTCGGGGAACTTCCGGATTTTCTCGGTGGGAACGAGCTCCTCGCAGGAGACAATCAGCCGCTTGCAGGCACGTGCCATCTCATGGACGAAACCGGAGATGCCGTCGACCTGGCAGTTGCCGTACTTGTCGGCCCGGTGCACGTGGATGAGGCCGACGTCCATAAACAAGGCCGGTATCAGGCAGACCGGCTTGCCGGTGAACGGGTCTTCGACCACCTTGGCGCCGGAGTGCTTCAAGGTGTCCGTGCCGAGCATCGAGCGCACCGGTACGAACGGCACGCCCATCGCCGCGGCTTTGAACCGCCAGGTGATGCCGCCGTTGGACCAGTCGGTGGTCTTCACCCGGCCCGACTCGACTGCGCGGCGCAGGCAAGACGAGATGCCGTAAACTTCCCAGGCAACATAGGTGATATCGAGCGTGTCAACAAGGTCCGCGGCCAGGAGCAGGTCAATCTCGTGAATGCCCTGGCCGGCCACGCGCAGGTGCTTCTTGCCCTGGCGGATGACCTCGCGCACCAGGGACATGGGCGCACGCACCGTGCCGTAGAGCTCGGTGCCGATGTAGTCACCGTCGTTCACATAGCGGCTGACCGCGTCCTGCTCGGTCATGACCTTGTCCACCATCTTCGTGTTCTTCTTCGTGCGGACGAACTGGCGGAAACCGTCCGGGTCAGGCGGCTGGAACAGCTCGCCGATGCCGGATTCTATGACATTCATGGCGTGCCTCCTGCGGTTCGCTTAGCTCCGGGGACACGACACCGCGCCGCGTCCCCCAATCGAAGGCGTTTCAACGTGTGGATGTTAGATACTCCGGCCGCAAAGTCAACCTCGACGGCACTCCCGAACCCGACATTGGGCCACGAAAGGTGCGACGGAACTCCGTGTCCTTCGCGGCAGTCAATCTCGGGATTGGGCCGCTTCTCCGTCATCTCCCTTGCGTCCGTCATATCCGACCCCCAACCTCACGAAAGGCACGGTTGGCCATGCTGCCAGCCGCACCCGGACTGGCATAGTCCATACCCTCGTCCTGAAACGACTTGACATACCGCAGACCGTGGTCAAGGACTTTGACCGCGGTTGCGTCGAGCAGAGGCAGGATTCCCTGCAGCAGCACGACCACCGACAGAACCGATTCTTCTTCGCTCGCACCCGCCGTAGGGCTGATGAGCAGCTCAATTTCCCCTGACCCCGGGCGACGGTTCAACGTCAGCCGGGTCATTCTCGAACCGGGTGAGGGCTGTTCGGCGAGTCGAACCCGGTCGTTCACGCCTGCGTAGCGAAGCAGGTCGGAATCAGGCCAGATACCTTCCTCGATGATCAATCGTACCATCTCAAGCAACTCGGCGGCATGTCTTTCGCTTTTCCGGTCAGACCTGGGATACCGTGCCAGTACCGCGGCGTAGTAGTGCAGGCCGAGCAGCACATAGAGCTGGCGGTTGGAGGGCAAGGAGCGTGCCTGCGCAGCATCTGTCCCGCCGGGCACAACCGCGCAAGGGACCGGCGGTGTGCCCGTGCCCATGAACAATTCCACCTGGCAGAGACGTTCCTGTTCAGTCGCCTGAGTCCGGTCGCCACTCATCGCGGCTCCGTGGGTTGCTCTCCGGCTGCGATTCTGCTCCACTGGTCGCGCAGGGTGACCGCGCGGTTGAAGACCGGCCGGCCCGGCGCCGAGTCAGGGTCACAGCAGAAGTACCCGAGTCGTTCGAACTGATAAAGCTCGCCCGGCCTTGCCTGGGTCAGCGAAGGCTCGAGCCGGCAGCCGCTCAGGACCTCAAGCGAGTTATGGGCGATGTTAGCGCGCCAGTCCTGCCCGGGTGGTGCGTCGTCCGGGTCCGGTCGGTTGAACAGGTGGCCGTACAGGCGGACCTCGGCGGCAATGGCGTGACGGGCTGAGACCCAGTGAATCGTTGCCTTTACCTTTCTGCCGTCGGGCGCAGTGCCGCCCCTTGTATCCGGGTCGTAATGACACCGCAGCTCGGTCACCTCACCGGTCTTTGGGTCCTTCACCACGCCCGTGCACCGGACAAAATAGGCATAGCGCAGCCGGACCTCGCGTCCCGGTGCCAGTCGGTAGTATCTGGGCGGCGGTGATTCACGGAAGTCGTCCTGCTCGATGTAGATTTCGCGCCCGAAAGGTATCCGACGCATGCCCGCGCCAGGGTCTTCAGGGTTATTGACCGCGTCGAGCTCCTCCTCCGTATTCTCGGGGTAGTTTTCGATGATGACCCGGAGCGGCCGCAGCACCGCCATGACCCGGGGCGCATGTCGATTCATGTCCTCGCGCTGGCAGTGCTCGAGCAACTCATAGTTGACCACGGTGTCGGCCTTGGCCACTCCAACCCGACGCAGGAACTCCCGAATCCCGGCCGGCGTGTAACCACGGCGCCGCATCCCGCAGAGCGTCGGCATTCGCGGGTCATCCCAGCCGGTCACGACGCCCTCCTCGACCAGTTCGAGCAGGCGGCGCTTGCTCATTACGGTGCAGGTCAGGTTGAGCCGGGCGAACTCAATCTGGCGCGAAGGGAAGATTCCCAGCTCGCGGATGAACCACTCATAAAGGGGCCGGTGGTCTTCGAACTCCAGCGAGCAGAGCGAGTGAGTGATGCGTTCGAGCGAGTCAGACTGACCGTGCGCCCAGTCATAGGTCGGGTAGATGCACCAGGTGTCGCCGGTGCGATGGTGCGGAACGTGGAGTATCCGGTACATCACCGGGTCACGCAGATTCAGATTGGGCGAGGCCATGTCTATTTTCGCCCGGAGGGTGCGGGAGCCGTCCGGGAACTCGCCCCGCCGCATCCGCTCAAACAGCGCCAGATTCTCCTCCACTGTGCGGTTGCGAAAGGGACTGTCGCGACCCGGCTCGGTGAGTGTGCCGCGGTACTCGCGCACCTGCTCGCCCGACAGGTCGCAGACGTATGCCTTGCCGGCCTTGATGAGCTGCACCGCCCATTGATAGAGCTGCTCGAAGTAGTCGGAGGCGTAGTACTCCCGGTCCTGCCAGTCATAGCCGAGCCAGTGAATGTCCTCTTTGATGGAGTCGACATAGGAAGTCTCTTCCCTGGTCGGATTGGTGTCGTCGAAGCGGAGGTTGCACTTGCCCCCGTACCGCTCGGCCATGCCGAAGTCAATGCTTAGAGCCTTGGCGTGGCCGATGTGCAGCCTGCCGTTAGGCTCGGGTGGAAACCTGGTCCGGACGCAGTCGAACCGCCCGGCCGCCAGGTCTGCCTCAATCGTCTCTTCGATGAAACTGCGACCTGTCTTCTCATCACTCATTGTCTACTCCCTTCCTGCCGCCAGGGCCAGGTCTATCCGGCGCAGGCAGCGCTCGCGGCCGAGAATCGCCAGCGTGTCGAACATCCCGAACCCGACCGGCTTGCCGGTGACCGCGACGCGCAGGGCATGGATGACCTGACCGACCTTGATTCCCTCCGCCGCGACGAACTCCTGCAGCAGTTGCTCCAGGGCGGGCGCGTCAAACGACGCCACCAGAGCAAGCCGGTCGCGGAATCGCCGGACCAGGTTCGCGGCTTCAGGCTTGCCCAGTTCACGGCGGAGCGCCGACTCGTCGCGGACAAGCTGCTCGTCGGGCACGAAGAAGTCGGCATAGTCGAGGATATCACAGGCAACCTTGATGCGGTCACCCGCTGCCGCGACAATGCGGGCAATCGTCGCCAGCGTGTCCGCGGTGTCGGACGCGAGTCCGGCCTGGACCACAAACCCCAGACAGAGCCGGGCGCGGTCCAGAACCGGAGTCGCCAGCATCCGCCGCACCTGGAAAGACAGCAGTTTGTCGGCATCGAAGCTAGCCGGGGAGCGGATGACGCGTTCCAGAGAAAACGCCCGAATCAGCTCCTCGCGCTCAAGCTCCTCGGTTTTGTCGTCGAGCGCCCAGCCGAGCAGCGCCACATAGTTCAGCAGCGCCTCGGGCAGGAAACCGATACGCTCGTAGAAGCCGACGACCACCGGGTTGAACAACTCGGGCTCAGCCGTGATACCCAGCGCACGAACGACCTTGGTTCCGCGGGCCATCAGCTCGGCGAAGGCCTTCTGTTTCAGGTATTGCGCAAGCCGGCGCTTGCTCAGCTTGTTCCTGCTGCCCGGCTCGGCGACGAACGGCAGATGCGCAAACCGGGGCAGCGGCGCGCCGAGCGCCTGAAGGATGAATACCTGTCGGGCGGTATTCGACAGATGCTCCTCGGCTCGAATGACGTGGCTGATGGCCATGTCCCGGTCATCAACTATACTGGCGAGGTGATACAGCACGGTCCCGTCGGCCCGCTGAATCACATGATCCTGCTCTCTGGCCCACTCGAACCGCACCGGGCCGCGGATAAGGTCGTCCACGACCAGCACGCCCTCAGTCGGCATCTTCAGCCGGACCACGGCCTTGCGCCCCTGGGCCTCGAACCGGGCCCGCTCCGACTCGGTCTCGGCCATCCACCTCCGGCTGTACCGGAACACGCCCTGCTTGCCGTCGATGGTTGCTCTGCGCTCGGCCTCGATTTCGTCGGGAGTTGCGTAGTCGTGGTAGGCGTATCCTGACGCGAGCAGTTGCTCAACTGCCGCACGGTGGAATCTGGTGCGGCCCGACTGGTAGTAAGGTTCGTGCGGGCCCCCGACCAGCGGCCCTTCATCCCAGTCAATGCCCAGCCAGCGCAGACTCCTGAAGATGGGTTCCAGAGTCTCTGGCTGGTTGCGCTGTGTGTCGGTGTCGTCGATTCTCAGGATGAAACTCCCGCCGTGGCGGCGGGCAAAGAGCCAGTTGTAGAGCGCGGTTCTGACCGAGCCGATGTGCATCGCCCCGGTTGGCGACGGCGCAATCCGGACGCGCACCGGAGTTTCGGACTCCAGCTCAGCACCCATAGTTCAGCGGAGAGGGAGGGATTCGAACCCTCGACACAGTGTTACCCGTGTAACCGCTTAGCAAGCGATCGCCTTCGACCACTCGGCCACCTCTCCGGGATCTGAGTACGGAGGGCGCAGGATTCGAACCCGCAAGACCCATCGCTGAGTCGGCAGATTTCAAGTCTGCTGCCTTACCAGTTAGGCTAGCCCTCCGATTCACAGGCACCCCTGCCCGCCTCCTACTCTAGAGGATTCGGTCGGGCAAGTCAACACAGGAGCCAATGCCGGCGGCCACGGAACGCATCCCGTGCGGACGCCAGTGGCAGGTTCTTGACGCTGGTGAGTTCTGTAGTTCAATGGACTGAGAGCCGGTCTAGCGGGTGACGACCAGCCGACCGGCTTGAACCTCGGTTCCGCGCTGGAGCTGATAGGTGTATGTGCCGGCCGGTGCCCCGGTCCCGTCATCCGCGGTGCCGTCCCACCGGACGTTGTATCTACCGGCCGGCAGTGTTGCGCCAACCAGCGTGCGCACGGCCCGGCCGGCCTGGTCATAGACCTCAAGGCGGACCTGCGTGGTGCGGCTCAGCTCGAACCGCACCCAGGCCGGACCAGACAGGACCGAAGGCAGGGCGACCGGCGCAGCATGCCTGAGCGCATACTCGGGTCCGGCATCAGCGCCGACGCCGACATGGCCGTAAACCTCGACGTAACCCCAGCCACCGCTGTAGTCGTAGCGGGTGATGATGACTTCGTGCTTGCCGTCTCCATCCACATCATCCACCGATGCGGTGCCGGTGAACCCGGCCAGCTCCGCGCTCTCCCATTCAAGCTGCCTTGTCGCGGCATCGTAGACCCTGACTTTCCCGGACCAGGTCTGCCCGCCTACTCGGTACGCAGTCATGACCACCTCGCCCGACGGGTCGCCGTCCATGTTGACCGGTTTGACCAACCCGTCGCCGTCCACGTCGCGCGGAGTTGCGAGAAGAGGGTAGGTGTAGCTGCCGAAACTGACGGTCCACCATGGAGTGTAGCCGCGATAGACGACGATACGGCCCGAGTCCCTGGTCCACAAGTTGGGTACGCCGTCGTCATCAACGTCGTAGCCGTAGCTTGCGCCCCAGGCATACGTCCCCAGGTTGCCGCTCTGCCACTCACGCTGGAACTGAGCGCGCGCCGCGCTCAGGACAAGAAGGATGACAAGACTGGTCGTTCTCACAGCGCAATTATATGACACGCAGCCGGGCTGTCCAACTCGGCGACGCGGTCTGGACCGGATGCAGCAAAGCCTGCATGGGCCACACGTTGCTCCTGGAAGCCTGTCGTTGACTTCGCCGCGGCGGGGTTGGATAATACTGCGTGGCCTGTTTCCGAACAACACCAGCCGTCACCCTTGTGCTCCTCGGACTGACGTTGTTTGTCCGCTGTCCGGCACCGGCAGTGCTGCCGGTGACGCCGCCCGCCGCCGACATCGTAGTGGCCGCTGACGGCAGCGGGAACTGCCAGACCATCGGCGAAGCGGTGAGTCGTGCCGCACCGGGCAGTGTCATTCTGGTCAAGCCCGGGGTATACTACGAGCAGGTCCGCCTCGAAGGCGCCGGACCCATCACCCTGCTTGGCCTCGACCCTTTGACCACGGTCATAGACGCCGTTCACCGGTACGCCGCGGTCGAAGTCCGTTCCGACAGCAACCGCATCTCCGGACTGACCTTGAGAAATGCAGACTCACATGGAGTCTGGGTCAGAGACGGCCATCAGACCATAATCAACTGCCTTGTCGTGCGCAACGGTGAGCGCGGCGTCTATCTCAGCGCCATGGCCGGTAACGCCTCGGCATTCATCAGCCACTGCACGATTGCCGACAACGGCGAGACCGGCATCTATGCTGCCCGGGACAGCGCGGGCGTGGTCGTAAGAGACTGCATCATCGCGTTCAATCCACGTGGCATCGCCACCGACCAGAACACCGGCAGGATGACTGTGCAGCGCAACTGCGTGTTCAGCCAGTCGCAGAACTTCGACCGCGTAACACCGGGTGACAGCAACATCCTGCAGGACCCGTGTTTCGTCAGCCGCGAGCGCGATGACTACCGCCTGGCCAGAAACTCACCGTGCCGCAGAACCGGCAACCAGCCCGCCAACATCGGCTGTTTCTGAACGCGCTCCGACAGCTCCGGTTCTGCATTCTCTCTGTCGCTGTAAGTATTTGATAATAAATGTCATATGTGACAGCCAGCCGATTCTTCCTGACCGTCTGGCTTGATAACCATTTAGCAGCCAGGACCTCGGTTCTCGGAGGGGGTCTATCGTGCTAACCCGATGTAGGCCAATAACCTAGCAAGACAGCCCGCCTTACGCATTCTTTGCCGTGTCGTTCCGGCAGCGTAACTCTTTATTTTTCAAGAGGTAATCTACGCACTGAATTATCTTGACAGCCTCGTCAGGGGTCTTATCCTATTGTGCGGTGGTGGTCGGCTGTCGCCAGCCGGTCACGTCTTCCCACCGCCAGCCTCGAGAACAGATACCGGCCGGCCGATAGATGGCTCCCGACCGGCATGGGATGCAGATTACCTCTGCGCGGGCTTCATCAAGGAACCATCGACCTCCTTTGTCTGCGCCCCGGTGGAAGCCGGGGCGCCTGTTGTTGCGGGCAACCTGTGGGCTGCTTGATGGCCGGGGCATGGGCCGGCGTGTCAGCAGCGCTGTCTGACTTCCTTGCCGCGCCGGTTTGACGTCGCGGCCCGGCGCTGCTACAATCGCGTAACCGATGAAGCTGTTCAACACCCTCACGCGTCGCAAAGAAGAATTGAGACCGCTGAATCCCGGCCGGGTCGGCATCTACACGTGCGGGCCAACCGTGTACATGTTCGCCCACGTCGGTAACTTCCGTGCCTACGTCTTTGCCGACACGTTGCGCCGCGTGCTTGAGTACCTCGGGTTCGAAGTGAGACACGTGATGAACGTGACCGACGTCGGTCACCTCACGTCCGACGAGGACACCGGCGAGGACAAGCTGGAGAAGGGGGCGCGGGCAGAGGGCAAGACGCCCGAGGAGATAGCTCGGTTCTACGAAGCCGCATTCTGGGCCGACTCGGACCGGCTGAACATCCTGCGACCGCACGTTGTCTGCCGCGCCACTGACCACATCCCGGACATGATTGAACTTATCCGCCGCATCGAGGCGAACGGCTTTGCCTACCGGACCAGTGTCGGCCTGATATTCGACACTGCGAAGTACCCTGACTACTCACAACTGGCCCGCCTCAACCTGGACGAGCAGCAGTTCGGCGCGCGCGTCAGCGTTGACCCTGAGCGCCGCAGTCCGGCTGACTTTGCCCTGTGGATTACGAATCAGCCAAACCACCTGATGCAGTGGGACTCTCCCTGGGGCCGCGGGTTTCCCGGCTGGCACGTCGAGTGTTCGGCCATGTCAATCAGGTATCTGGGAGAGCGATTCGACATCCACACCGGCGGCATCGACCACATCCCGGTCCATCACACCAACGAACGGGCCCAGAACTTTGCGGCCACCGGCCATGAAGTGGTCGCGTACTGGATGCACAATGCGTTTCTCACTGTCGGCGACGCCCGCATGGGCAAGTCTGAGGGTAATCTCGTGACCCTAGATGAGCTTGCGGCAAAGGGCATCAGCCCGGCTGATTTCCGGTATCTCTGCCACACCGCTTTGTACCGGATGCCTTTGAGCTTCACTGCCGAGTCGCTCCGGAGCGCCCAGAACTCCCTGCGCGGCCTGGTGGATTTCGGCCGCGCTGCCCGGGCGTGGCCTGACGGCGACGACTCATGGCTTGCTCCCTGGCGCGAGGAGTTCCGCGCCTCGATTGCCGACGACCTGAATGTGCCCCAGGCTCTGGCCGTGGTGTGGAACGTGGTGCGTGAGGCCAACCGCCGACAGGAACGCAGTGCCTGGGACGCGGTCATCGAATTCGACCGGGTGCTGGGACTGGGCCTGAAGCGCCTGGTGGCCGAGTCCGCCGCCGCTCCCGACGAAGTGCAGCAGCTTGTGGAACAGCGGCAGGCTGCCCGCAAAGCCCGCAACTGGGCCGAGTCCGACCGGCTGCGTGACCGTATCGCCGAACTCGGCTTCCTGGTGGAAGACACGCCGCAGGGCCCGCGCCTCAAGCCGCGTCCTTGACTTGGCGCGGCCTTATTCTATCATTACCGTCGCGGGTTGAGGTTCAGGGCCTTGGCTCAGATTCCCGTATCCAAGGCCTTGAACCCTTACCGCATCCGGGCCCATAGCTCAGGTGGTAGAGCACTGTGCTGATAACGCAGGGGTCAGTAGTTCGAATCTACTTGGGCCCATCTCCTTCCCATGAGCCGTCGAGCAACAATCGCGCTTGTCGTGGCTGGAGTCCTCTCCGGCCTGGTCATGATTGGGCTGTTCCTGGCCGTCATCGCCGCCGGCGTCGGCGACGAGTCGAGCGCCATGCCCGGCTGGGGCAAAGGCCTGGGCTACATCGAGGTCGAAGGTACGATTGTCGACGCGACCGAGACCGTGCGCCAGCTCAAGTGGGCCGAGAGAAACCAGCAGGTCAAGGCGATTCTGTTGCGCATCGACAGCCCGGGCGGCATCGTCACTCCATCCCACGAAATCTACTCTGAAGTCGCACGCATCAGCGAGGAAGGCAAAGCGGTTGTCGTGTCGATGGGAACGATTGCTGCGTCCGGCGCCTACTACATCGCTGCGCCGGCTGACCTGATTGTCGCCAGCCCCCAGACCCTTACCGGCTCTATCGGCGTCATCATGGAGTTTCCGGTGCTGAAAGGTCTGATGGACAAGGTCGGCGTCAAGGTTGAAGTCGTCAAGTCACGCGAGCAGAAGGACATCGGCTCGCCGTTCCGGGAAATGACCGAGTCTGACCGGCGACTGCTGCAGGGCGTGGTTACCGATGCCTACGAGCAGTTCGTCGAGGTTGTGAGTTCGGGGCGGGGCATTCCGGAAGACAGCGTCCGGGCCATTGCCGACGGCCGCATCATGACCGGGCGGCAGGCACTGGCGTTCGGCCTCGTGGACACGCTCGGTACGTTCGAGGACGCCAAGCGCATCGCGGCCGAGCTGTGCGGCATCGAAGGGGAACCTCGGCTCATCCGTCCGACGCGGCGCGTCGGCTTCCTCATCCGTCAGTTACTGGAAGGCACAACCGAGAATCTGCTGGGCGGGCTTAAGTTCCCGCGTCTGCGCTACATGTACTACTAGCCCGGGCCGGCGCTACATGTTCGGCGGCCTGGGTGCGGCGCCCTTGGCCGCAAGCTCAAGCGCACGTCGCGCCCGACGCAGCAACTGCTTCACTTCCCTCAGCCGTGCTTCACCTTGTTGCAGGTTTTCGGCCTGTCTTACCTGCCCGAGTTTGGTTCGGGCCTCGGTGATGAGCCGGTCGGCCTCAGTCGCCTGGTTCACGTCAACACCGGTGGGAGCCGTATTGCGCACGGCCACCAGCCTGGCCGCCAGCCGGTTGAGCTGAACTTCGGTCTTGCTTGCTGCCCGGTCCAGCCGCTCTGCGGTCAGCCGCGGCGACGCCGGGACTCTGGGTTTGGTCAGCATGAAGACGATTGCCACAAGCCCCAGAACCCCAACCACCAGCCAGACCACGACCCTAGTCTTCAAGGCAACCTCCTGTCTCCACGGCAAATACCTGACTGACCCTGCCCCATCTGTGGGCCAGACTCCGGACCCTGACGAACAGGGCCTCTGCGACCGTGCGATAGTGCATGGCCAAGTATAGACACCACCGGCAGCACGTCAAGACTTGAGGCACCGGTTTCCGGCGCCCGAGACCGACGGGTCAGGCTGGAGCCGACCGGTCCGGCCGGCTCCAGCGAACACTATCGGCTGCCTGCCCTAATCTTCGTCTGAGCCGGCTTCGCCGCCCGCCTCTTTCAGCATCTTGCGTGCTTCGCCCAGGTCCTTCTTGATTTCCTCCATCTTGGGAAGAAACTGGGTCTGGTCGGTGATGCCCTGGAGTTCCTGCAGCCCGGTCCTGACCTTGCCGACCTGTTCCTCGACCTTGGCGAAGGCCGCCGGGTCACCGCCCTTCTGCCGGGCGACTTCCACGCGATGTTCGAGCTTCTCGATCCGGGTGTTCATCCGATTGACAAAGGCCGGAATGTCCTCGGCCGTGACCGCCCGCTTCCCGGACGGCGTGCCTTTCCTGCCGACCACGAGGAACACCACTGCGACTACGACCAGGATGCCGACTATCGTCCAGATGACGACTCGGCTCTTGCTACCTTGTGCCATTGCTCCTCCTTTGTTGAGCTCTAACCAGAAGCGATGTCCCTGGCCCGGGCATCGCCCTCTTGTGCCGTTCCGGCTCTGTGCTCGCTGCGTGCCGGACCGGGCAGGTCCTGGTCGGCCGAACGTGCCAGCACCGACGGCATTCCACGGACAATCTTAAGCTGCTCTCGGGCGTCATTGCTTTGCGCCGCAGCAGCGCTTGTACTTCTTGCCCGACCCGCACGGGCATGGGTCATTTCGACCCACTTTGGCTTCGGCCCGGCGCACCGGGGCGGGAGGCTGCGGGCCGGCCGCCTCGCGCCCGGCCCCGGCCTGCTCTGCCTCCGGCTTGTAAGCGTGAACCGCCTGCCGGGCCACGGGCCGGCGGCGTTCCTCCGCGGTCTGGACCTGCGCCCGGAAGAGCAGCGTGAGCGCCTCGCGGTGAAGCTCGGCAAGCATGTCGTCGAACATGCGGAACGACTCCTGCTTGTATTCGACGAGCGGGTCCTTCTGCCCGTAGGCGCGCAGGCTGATACCCTCCCGGAGCATGTCCAGCGCATAGAGATGGTCGCGCCACTTGGCGTCAATCGTACGCAGGAACACGTACCGGCAGAGGTCGGCAAAGAGCTCACTGCCAAGCTCTTCATGCCGCTCATGATACCGACGAGAGGCTATGTCTGTCAACAGTTGATGCAGGTCGTCCCGGTCCTGTTCCCGTCGTTCCTTTTCAGGGACGGGCAGGTCGACAAGGAACGCGGCCTGGAGTTCGCCGCGGAGCCACTCCCAGTCCCACTCTTCCGGGTACTTCGCGCCCTGCGTTGTCCGCCCGACAAGGTTGGCGATGAAACCGGCCGCCATCTCGTCGTAGACCGGTCGCAGGTCAGGCTCTTTAAGAATCGCGTCGCGCATCTTATAGACCACGTCGCGCTGCCGGTTCATCACGTCGTCGTACTCGAGCAGGTGGCGCCGGATTTCCGCATTGCGCACCTCGACGCGCCGCTGGGCCCCGGCAATCGCCCGGGTGACCAGGGCGTGCTCGATCGGCTCGTCTTCCTCGGCACCGAACCGGTCCATAATCGCCGCCACCCGCTCCGACCCGAACAGCCGCATCAGGTCGTCCTCCAGCGAAAGGTAGAAGCGTGACGAACCCGGGTCGCCTTGTCGGCCGCTGCGGCCACGCAACTGGTCGTCGATGCGTCGTGCCTCGTGCCTTTCGGTGCCGATGATGTAAAGCCCGCAGGGCACGTCGTCACGGCATCGGCCCGGCTGCTCCTCCCAGTAGGGACAGCCGCCTTCGGTATGCTGAACCAGATAGCAGCCTTCGCCTTTGACCACGCCCGGGCCGAGCTTGATGTCCGTGCCCCGGCCCGCCATGTTCGTGGCAATCGTCACCGCTCCCGGCTGTCCGGCGCGCGCGATGATTTCGGCCTCGCGCTGATGGTGCTTGGCGTTCAGCACTTCGTGGTTGATGCCCCGGCGGCGGAGCATCCGGGAGATGACCTCGGACACATCCACCGACGTCGTGCCGACCAGCACCGGCCGGCTCTGCTTGTGCCACCGTTCGATTTCGTCCAGGACCGCATCATACTTGGCCCGGCGGGTCTTGTAGACGATGTCGGCATAGTCAATCCGCCGCACCGGCTCGTTGGTGGGAATGGAGACGGCGTCGAGCTTGTAGGTCGAGAAGAACTCGCTCGCCGAGGTAAGCGCCGTGCCCGTCATGCCGGCGAGCTTGCGGTACATCCGGAAGTAGTTCTGCAACGTGATGGTGGCAAAGGTCTGGGTCTCACCTTGCACCCGGACGTTCTCCTTCGCCTCCAGGGCTGAGTGCAGACCGTCGGAGTAGCGCCGGCCGGGCATCAGCCGTCCGGTGAACTCGTCCACGATGATGACCTTGCCTTCCTGAATGACGTAGTCCACATCTTTCTCGAAAAGCGAGAACGCCTTGAGCAGGGCATGGAAACTGTGCAGCGAGTCCGACTTCCTGGCGTACTGCTGGTAGGCCTGCTCCCGGGCGTGGACTTTCTCTTTGGGCGTCAGGTTCTCGTCCCGGTCAATCCGGCCCAGCTCCTCGCTCAGGTCCGGCAGCACGAATGCGTTCGGGTCATTCGGCGCCAGTTCCTTTCTTCCCATCTCGGTCAGGTTGATGGAATGGTCCTTCTCATCGATGACGAAGTACAGCGCCTCGTCAATCTCGTGCAGCCGCTTGTCTCGCAGATACGAAAGCTCGGTCGCATCGACCAGCTTCTTCACGCCTTCCTGGCGTTCGAGCTTGGTCAGTTGCTTGTTCTTCGGCGAGCCGCGGCGTGCCTGCAGCAGCTTGACTGCCGCTTCGGCCTCCTTGCCCTGCTGCAGGAGCGTCTCGGCCTCCTCGACGACCCGGTTGACCAGTATCGTCTGCCGTCCGAAAAGCCGGCGCACCAGCGGGGTAATCTTGTCGTAACCCTTGTCGGCCGTCTCGACCGGGCCCGAGATAATCAGCGGGGTACGGGCTTCGTCGATGAGAATCGAGTCCACCTCGTCCACAATCGCGTAGTGATGGCCGCGCTGGACCTTGTCCTCCCAGCGCACCACCATGTTGTCGCGCAGGTAGTCGAACCCGAACTCGTTGTTGGTCCCGTAGGTGATGTCTGCGTCATAGTGCGGCTTGCGCTGCTCCGGCTCCATCCCCTGCTGGATGCAGCCGACCCGCAGCCCCAGCGACTCAAGCACCGGGCCCATCCACTCGCGGTCCCGCCGGGCCAGAAAGTCATTGACCGTGACCAGGTGCGCACCCTTGCCCTCAAGCGCATTCAGATAGAGCGGCATCGTTGCCACCAGGGTCTTTCCCTCGCCGGTCTTCATCTCGGCGATTTTGCCTTCGTGCAGGACCATCCCGCCGATGAGCTGCACGTCGAACGGCACCATGTTCCACTGCTGCATGATGTCGGCAACCGGCCAGCTCTTGCCGACCAGAAACCGGCACGACCATTTCACCAGGGCAAACGCCTCAGGAAGGACGTTGTCCAGCGGCTCGCCGTCGGCAATCCGCCGCTTCAGTTCCTCGGTTTTCTTGGGCAGGTCTTCGGCCGTGATGCCGGCCAGTGACTCAAAGACCGCGTTGACCTCGGTGACGAGCGCCCAGAGCCGTTTAAGCTCGCGCTCGTTCTTCGTGCCGAAGATGCGGCCAATCAGTTTTTCGAGCATTCCCCGTAAAAGGGACTAATGTTACCCTCCCGGCCCGCGGTTGTCAAAGATTGCGCACCGCCTGCTCGCCGTACTGCTGTCATGCCGCCATGCAGGGGAGCAGACAGCCAGGCGGCTTTGATGCTGTTCCGGAGCAGAAGCCGTGCCCACATTGCCCCATGCACTACCCCGAGCAAGAGACCAGCGCCTGCCCGATGAAGAAGACCATCAACCGGACAACTGACTGCATACTCAAGCGCCTGGACAACCGCTTCAAGACAAGCCCGGTTTCATGCTTCGAGGACGCCACCAATCTTCACCCTGTGCAATGCTCGAAGTCCGGGGCCGACAGACACTTAGGCAACTGCCCAGCGCAACCCACCGAGCAGGGCCGGGAAAGACACCTGCGCCAGGACGGTCCCGGGGACGGCCTCCCGGCAGCCGGGGTACGCAGGAATGAATAAGAAGCGGCAAATCAGGCCGCCGGCACCGTATAACACCAGTGAAGGCAAGGAGCATGGCCGGAATGTCGGCTCGTGTCCCGCGCCGGAAACGAAAACGCCCGCAAACAGAAAGGACCGAACAATGGACATCACCGAAACGCCGCTGAACCTGAACCCGGAGACCGCCAAGGTCCTGGACCAAATCCGCAATGCCGCCAGGCCCTGTTCCGTGTACGGCCAGGACCCGGCAGAGGTCGAAGCCGAGCTGGGAAACCTGGTCCGGCCCCTGCTCGAAGGCGCCGGCCTGGACCGACTCACGGTCATGCAGTACCTCTGGTATGTGCGCGAACTTGCCCGGGTCTTCCGCACCCGCACCGGCCGCGAACTTGCGTTTCAGGCCGAGCTCGTCATACGCAAATGGCTCTCATTCGGCCTCGAGCCGAACACCATGCAGTTCATCTTCTGCCAAATCCACCTGCGGCTCAAGGCGCGCATGGGGACATAACCCGAATTCGTCCTCGAATTCGGGATCGTGTCCCTCAAGCTGATGCAAAGCACAGAAGCAGGAGAAGACCATGAAAGACGACAAACCGTTCATCTCCCCATCCTCTGAACGCGCGGCCCGTCGCTACGAATCGGCGCTCAGGGTCGGCTCCAGCCCGCACCGTTCCGACGGCAACACAGAAGAACAGGCCGAGCGCTTTCGTGCTGCGGCCGAGCGGGCCGACATAAGGACCCTTCAGCTCAAACAGGTCCTCGGCGACCTGGGTGTGCCTGTATCGCTCCACTGCATCTATCGCAACTTCGTCCTGCATGTGGACAAGCTCATCCGCGAATACGACCACGCCACCCTGCGCCACCTCGTCAACCACGCCCTTGCCCGCTGGACCTGCCGCGGCTGCCGGCCGGACGTCCTGCAGGCCATCTGCAAACGGGTGTTTGGGCTGGCCTGACTGCAGATGCCGGTGTCGTCTGGGCCAGGTGCTTCGGGCTCCAGCCCTGGTTACTTATCAGCACCTGGCCCCCGGTCACAGGCCCATCTTCTTCCCGGCCTGTGTTCGCCACCGGATGGCTGAGCAGCGCACGTTTGATATCCATGCAATCGTGCACTGGAGTTCCCGATTTGCAGGGATGCTGCTACCGGTAATTCGGGGGACGCAATATGCGATTTTCGCGGAGCCGTGCACGGAGAGAGGCCGATGTTGGCCCGCCTCGTGGGAATCGAGCCTGCCCAAGACCCGGACCACCGGCCCGATCTCTGGTCAAGGTTGAAGACTTCGCGGAGGATGCGTTGGAGCAGGTCGCGGCGGAGGCCGCGGGCGACCCAGAGGTCAGAGAACGTTCGGGTTTGCAGTAGCGGGCTAGCCGTGGATAGCGGCCCGCCAGCGCGGGTCGGACATGGCGGCGTGCAGTTCGGAGCCGAGCAACCGGGCTGAGCGCTCGTTCTCCGACAGTCCCTCGATGAAAGCCCCAAGGTCAACGTGGAGCTCCGTGCCCCAGTCGGGGTACGCGCCTCCAAGAAGCCCAAACGCCTGCTTGAGCCACTCAGCCCTTGCATCATCCCGCGCCGCGTGCTTGTGCAGTGCCTTGTTGAAGTCGCCGGTCGCGTCCAGGCACGCAAGGAATCTGGCCAGTTCGGCCAGCAGGCGGAATCGTGCCGCCTGCTTCTGAGACGAAGCTGCACGCGACGCGGCGGCCGCGGCACCGGCTCTCATCTGCTCCACCGCGGCACGTGCCTGCGCTTCGGCGGCACGCAGGGCTTCGTGGTAATGCGCCGGCTCCGGCCGGTTCCCATCCCAGTTGCCGATTCGGGTCATGAGCTCGGACAGAGACCGAACGTCACTTGCTGTTCCATCGGACAGCCACTTCACCATTGACACGCGATAAGGACCGTCCGCATACGAGCCAATGACCAGCGGCAACAGCTCACCCTTGTGTGCCAGGCGCCGGGCTATTCCTGAGGCAATCTCCGATTCAGGCAGCACGGCGCAGGCCCTGGTGTCTCTCTCCAGCGCCTTTGGCGTGAACCCCAGGTGAATGCTCCTCTGGCCGCAGATGGTTGCGCCTCTTGCCGACTTGAGTGTCGCGCTCATCCCTTTGCGGTTTGCCTGCACTGGCATGTCGGGAGTGAGCAACGAGAGTGCCGTCGTCACGTCCTCGCGCGATAGGGGAGACTCGGTCTCCACCCGCTCGGCTTCAGCGGAAATGTAGGTTTCCTGGACAAGGTCATCGCGCTCGACCTCGCCTGCCTTGCTCTCCACTTCCTCGGGTGTGCCCCGGCCGAGGAGGACGTCACGTGCCACGGCCAGCACCGGTTGCATCGGGCCCACGAAGTGCTCGAACAAACCGCATCTCTTCCTCAGCGCGCCGTACACGCGGTCATCCACGCTATCTCTGAGGAACAGGTTCACGACCATGACACGGTCGCTTGTCTGGCCGATGCGGTCTACGCGGCCGATGCGCTGCTCGACCCGGCTCGGATTCCACGGCAGGTCATAGTTGACCACTGCGCTCGCGGCTTGCAGGTTCAGTCCCTCACTTGCGGCATCGTTGCATACCAGCACCTGCAGTTCGCCGTTCCGCAGTGCGTCGGTGATGTCCTCTTTGCTGCAACCGACCCACTGGCCGCCGTCCCAGCGCGCTCCGCCTTCGCCGGTGAACGACCCGACCCCGGCGTAGAAGTCCTTGATGAAATCCCGGACGTAATGAACGGTGTCCGTGTAGCACGAGAACACCAGCACGCGGCGGCCCTCGTCGATTAGGTCGCGCAGAATCGGCCAGAAGAAATCGCGCTTGCTGTCGTGACTCCCCAGAGCCGTCAGCCGTTCCTGCAGCCGGTCTATCTCCTCGACCTCGGACTGGGCATCGCGAGGGTTCTGGGGCACGCCCGCCGGGATGCGACCGCCCGGAACCTCCTCGTCCGATTCCAGCAGGAAGCCGGTCATTTCCGGGTCCTCCTCGGTTGGCAGGCATGGGTCGAGCGCCTGCCGGTTGATTACTCGAATCAGCAACTCCCGCCGGCGCCGGAGCGATTCCTGGAGTGCTCTTGGCGAACTGGACGCCCGCCGCCGGTACACTGTCTTCACAAATCCCTTGCCGCCGCCCCCGGCCAACAGCCCGAACCGGCGCTCGATGTAGTCGGTAACCGCGTCATAGACGCTGCGTTCCTCGTCCTCGTAGTTGAACCGTTTGTCGTCAACCTGCCTTTGCGAGTGCCTGTGTTCAAGCAGGCCCATGTTGAAGTAGGCGTCCATGGTCTTGCGGGTGTTGCGGTGCATTCGCTGACTCAGTGGCGACTGCCGCCGCATGAACCGGGCACACTCCCGGCGGTCGTGCCCTACGGCAAAGGCGATTCGGCTCTGCAAATCGCCATCGGCGTTCGCCTCGACGCGCAGGAGGGTTGCCGCGTCGCGGGCCAGCTTCTCGGGCACCGGAACATCGGGGCGTTCCAGGGCCGCAATGCAGCCGTAGTAAGACTTCACCCAGGCGAACTCGCTCAGCCACAAGCCGCCGACACCCAGCACGGACATCAGGTCCCACGGCTCCCACGGATGAATCTGCATTGGGGTAGCACTGAGCAGCAGGATGCCCCGTGCTTTGCCGGAGAACGCCAGCTTGCGCAGCATACTCAGCAACAGGTTGCCCGAGTTGAACTCGCCCTCGACGGCCCCGGCGCGCCGTGCGGCATGAGCCTCGTCCATGAGCACAAGGTCCCAGTCCGGCCCGGCAAGAATCTGGCTGAGCTGACTCTCCATCCGCGCCGTCTCTCGGCTCATCAGGAGAATGTCCTCATTCAGTGCTTCCTGCAGCGGCACGGCCCGATCCTTCTTATCATCCGGCCAGGCCAGGCGCTCATTCTCGTATCTGGGCACGACCAGCCCGCCCTTCTCGCGCAGCTCGGTCTGCCACTGTTTCAGCAGCCCGGCCGGGACGAGAATCAGCGCGCGCTTGACCCCACGGCCGGCGCGCAGCCGGCGGATGACTGCAATTGCCTCAATCGTCTTGCCCATGCCGACCTCGTCACAGAGCAATCTTCCGGCCGGCCAGGCGCGGGCCGTGTCTTCGACGACGTGTTTCTGGTGCGGCCAGAGGTCAACCATCATTGTGGCGTCACACGCCCCTGCTCCGTTCGGAAGATACGCCGCCTCGCTGATGAATCGCCAGACCATCGCGGCCTCAAGTCGTTTTCGGTCCGCCTCCGGCTCGCGTACCGGCGGCTCGGCCGGAGCGAGCTTGATGAGCTTCTCCCTGAGCGCCTCGGGCAGCGACACGGTGCAGACGTACGGGTCATTGTTGCTCCAGAGCCGATTGAACTCCACGCAGTAGTGGCGATACCTGTCCGGGTCGGCCCGGGAGGTCGAAACCTCGACCTGCTCGTAATTGGCCAGCAGACCCGAAGCCGTCTCATTGCCGCTGCCGCCGAACACGACTGCCGCGCCCCGTTCGTCGGTCATGATGCCGTACTTGGCATGGGCAATGCCTGCGCCCTGTCGCATTACCCCGACCCGGACTTCGAGGAAGCCGGCCCGAAGCAACCACGCTAGCATACTGAGTCGTTCACGCTCCAAGGCATCCTGCGGGTTCTTGAACCGGCTCTGCAGCCGCTTTGCCAATGCCTCGGCGTCGCCGCGTTCTGTCAGAGCCTGCACATCCGCTTCGGCCAGTTCCTCGTTGACCAGCAGCCGAACCGCCGGACGCGGCGCAGCCTTGTCAAGCTGAAGCAGCCTTCGAATCAGGCCCGCATATCCGCGTGCGGCCGCGGCCAGCGCCGAGCTTGAGAAGTAAGAACAACAGCGGTCATAGAGAACGGCCCGCTTCAGCCCTGGCTCATATAGCTTCTCCACCAGCTCCTTGTCCGGGCCGCGAATGAACCGCTGCCACCTGAACCCGAGCAGGTTGCCCGGCTTGTACGCCCGCTTACCCTTCTTGTCCTTCGCCACCCAAGCCACTACTTCTCCTCCGGCTCCCCCTCGGGTTCGTCGGTGTCAACTTCCGACGCGTAGTCAAGCTCCTCGCCCTCGTGCACGGAAAAGGTGAGCGACAACTCCTCGCCCTTCCGGGAGTCCCAGTCCGGCGCCTCGATGCCGAACAGCGGCTCCAGCGCATCGTGCCACAGCCTGAACTCCGGATACTGCGCGGCCGCGGTCTTCTTCTTCTCCGGATGCCACAGCGCCGGAGGCGCGGCTTTCACCAGCGCCGCCATCAGCCTGGCGACGGCCGAATCCTTGGTCCAGCCCTGCCTCCGGGCCAGAGTCTTGGCCGCGCCGATGTCGAACCCGTCCCGCCTCACTCCGGCCATTGCCAAAGCGTGACAGCCGTCAATCGCGGTTCGGAACTCCGGGTCGTTCGGATGAACCTTGCGGATACCGGTCTTCTTGACCTTGACCTTCTTTGGCTGACCAAAGTCAAGCTCCAGCGCCTCAATTTCGCGTCGCTCCAAAGCCCGTTCTCGCCGACGCTCTGAAGCCGGCACCATCCTCGTCTTCTCGCCGCTCTTCGTGACGAGCCCGGCGTACTCAAGCTGAGAAACATCGCGATTCACGGCCTTGCCCATCAGATTCGCCTCGTTGAATCGGAACTCGGCAGCCCTCAGCACATCCCAGCACAAGAGCACGAACTGACTTTCTGGGTCTATGTCCTTCAAGCCCTCGGGCACGAGCTTCTGCAGCCGCCACTCCATCACCGCCTCAGCAGCCAGCTCCAGAATCTGCCCGACGTCAACCGGCTCGCCGGTCTGGGTCTTCACCTCGGCGTACTGCGACAGGACCGACACTGCCGGACCGAACGCGCCGACCAGTTCATCAACCGGGTTGAACCCTTCCTTATCCAGCCGCTGCGCCGTAGTCACCGCTGCCCGGCGAATCTCCTCTTCGATTGTCGGGCCGTAGTAGCCGGTCTCCGCATCATCGTCCCGTTTGCGGCAGACCAGAAGCACCGTGCTCTGCGCCGCGTTCTTCTTCGCCTGATGCAGCGAGTGCTCGCTCTCGGTCTTCACCGGCCATGTTGCGGTAATCTGGAACCCGGCGTCCATCAGCGACTGAAACAACGCGGCCCAGGCACTTTGCTGCTTATGAGTGAACATCACGGTCATCACGCCGTCGTCGCGCAGGATGCGACGTGCCTCTTTGAAGCTGTCAGCCATCAGCTTCTGGTAGAAACCGTGCGCCCGCTTCCGGGCCTCGCCGGTCTTCTTGTCGGTCTTCTGCCGGTGCCGCGAAATGTTCACGACGGCCTCTTCCGAATGGTCGCACAGGTACGAACCGAACCACTCGGGCCGCCGATGCCCCTGCGTCCGCTTCAGCCAGACGTAGAAGAAGTCGGCGAGCTCCGAGTACTGCACGTTATCGGCGTATGGCGGGTCAACCACGACCGCGGTAACGCTCTTGTCCGCAATCTGCGGCAGACTCGTGGCGCTGCCAAGACTGATAGCCGCCGGCTTCGCGCCCTCTGCCCTTGGCAGACTCGCCAGACTCTCGTACGCCTCGCAGACGTTGTCTATTGCCCAGTCCAGACCCCTGCCGTTGCTGCAGGCGGCCATCTCGGCGAATGTAGTCTTGAAGGCATAGTCGTGGCGTGCAAACATGCCCTTGATGACCTCTCTTGTGCTTTCCCAGCGGCTGAGGATGCAGTTGTGGTTCACAAACTTATCCATCACCAGCGACAACACGCAGACCACCGCCTCGCCCATCTCCCTGCCTTCTGCCTTCACAATCTCCGGCCGCAGGTTGCGCAGTTCCTCGACCAGTACGCCCATGGCCAGGAGCTGGCGGGGAGAGAACATGTCCGCCCAGCGCGGCATGCCGTAGAGACGGGGCCTTGGGTCTGACGTTTCGTCAACGTCTGGGTATTCCTCTGTTGGGATGATACTCGTCTTCTCCCAACCTGGTCGCAGTTCGGCCAGTTCCTTCTCTGCGGCCTCAAGCGCGTCAAGGTCTTCCTTTGTCGGCGGGCGGAACTCAAGCCGGGTACCCTTCACGGCCACGGCGTAAAGGGCAGACTTCATCTTGCCTGCCTGTGCCATCGCCTTGATGTAGTCGCCGGGAATCACCGTGCCCGTGAAGAGGGACACGCCGCTGCCGCCGGTGTACGTCGGTCTCGGCAACTGCTTCCCGTTCCACGGGTCCCTGATGTGGACACTCCATGTGCCCTTGTCCTTGTTTGCGACTGGCACAGCCACCACAACACGACCCTTGTCTTTTGGGTTCAGCAGATGCCAGTCCGGCACCAGCGGCGTCTGAAAGCCCGTGTCCGGGCACGGCACGGTGCGGGCGAAGATGTAGCACAGAGGCGGGACGTCGCCGGTCTTGGGGTAGAACTTCGCCACGCGCTGGTGGAACCGCTCGCGCAGAACCGCGCCCCACTTTCGAGCCAGTTCTCCCAGTTTCGGTCCGAAGCGGAAGGGGTAGTCCACTGTAGCCTCAAGCACGATGCCAGCAACCGGATTGTACTCGTTCGCAATCGCGCTTAGCCCAAGACGCGCGGCCTCTAAGGGAATCGAGCCGCCACCGGCCATCGGGTCAATGACTACAACGTCCTCTCCCCAGAGTGTAGTGACAGCCTCTTGTGCTAGCCGCAGTTCCTTCTCCGGCAGCCCGCGCTTGAACGCGCGCTCGCCATGCGGGTTCGGAATCTTCTGGTTGGATTCCCGAGCCCTATCGAGCATGGCCTGGGCGCGGCAGATTTCCTCACCCGTGCCCCAGAACCCCAGCAGCTTCTCGAACTGGTCGTGCGGAAAGTCTGCCGGCAGGAGCGAGCCGAGGACCGCGGCGCGGGAGACAGTCAGCGGCCGCCGCGCCCACCAGACATGGATGAACGTGTGGGGCGCGAGGGCACTCGCGCTACCGCGTTCACGCATGCACTCGACACCGATGGCCGCGGCCGGCAGCCAGTCCTCAATCAGGACGCGGGGCAGGGTGCGCTTCCGCATCAATGGGAACCCCGGGCCGTTGTCATACTCCTCTCGCGTCGGACGGCCCGCCGGCATCGTAGTCGCGCCGGTCCAGGCAGGCATCGTAGACCTGACGGGTGATTTTCACCCAGTCGGTCTTGTCAATCCCGCGCCTGTTGGCGCAGGTCGGGCTGGTGGGAAACGCGCTGACAATGCGAAGCCAGCGTGACTGCTGGCGGGCGATGACCCTTACCTCCTCGGCCACTTCGGAGAGGTCCTGGTCCTGGCTAAATACGACGATTACATCACAACGGTTCTCGCGTGCCGCGCGGACGATGTCCAGTGCGATTCGGACGTCAATCCCCTTCTCCTGCGCGACCAGTACCGAAGTTCTGGTCCCGTCGGGGAGCACGACCGACCGGTTACGGTAGCGCAGATGCCGCGAGAACACGTGAATCCCGTGCTTGCCCATCGCGCTGAGTTTGCGCGACCAGAACGTATTCCACTTCGGGTTGTCCTCGATGGAAGGGATGCCGGTGTAGAACCGCACTTCCTCCAGTTGCCAGCCATTCTGGCCGCAGACCCATTCGGCCAGCGCCTGTGCGTCATAATTGGGATGGACGTACCCGAACGCCTCGCGGGCGGCGTAGAACAGATTCTGCCCGTCGAAGAAAACAATCGCTCGTTTTCGCTGCGGTTCGGCCAGTGTCACGCTTCCGGCGGGCATGAAAAGATAACCCCGCACGAGGCCTCGCGGCATGTCATGCGGGGATCAGATGAATACAGTAAGATGGTACGCGATTGCGCTGCTATGTCAAGAAAAGCAGGCGAACCCTTCATCGGACCGCTTCTACCAGTATCCGCAGCGCCCGCACTGCCCTGACTCCGCCGCGGTTGCTCATCACGCCGAACCACCAGGCTGCTTCGACCGGGTCTGCGTTGCGCAGGCTCTCGGCCGCCCGGCGCATCCGGTCGGGGTTGCGCAAGCCCCGGCAGATGAGAGCGTAGCACGCCACCTTTGCACCCCAGTCCGGGTCGAGCTTCACGAACCGCCCCGGCGCAAGCAGGGTTGTGCCGTTGCCGGCCCTGGCGGCCATGCGCAGGAGTCCGGAGCCGGCGCTGAACGCGAGCGGCGAGACCGCCGCGACTCTTAGCAGTCGTTCCCGCCGCTTGTCGTCGAGCCGGCGGCGGACCACGACCGCGGCCAGGCCTGCTCTGCGACGCACAACCCTGAGCGCGAACTGAGCCTTGTTGTCTTTCATTCCGCGAACCGCGCCAGTATCTTGAGATTCTCGGGCGCTTCGTGTGAGGCTGTCTCCAGCGCAGACGACATGTCCTTGCGGCCTTCGGCTCCGTAGCCGAGAACCAGCTCCACTTTGAACGTTCCGTCTTCGGCGAGCGCACGATGCACGCCTTCCACCAGTTCGAGCGGCTTGAGCGAGTTCGTCTGTTTCACCTGTCCGATGGCGATGGTCACGGAACCGCCGCCCTTGAGGCTGCCCGAGACACTCAGGTTCAGCAGCGGGCTTTCGGCACCAAGGCCCGGCGCGAGCCCGACCATACTTCTCGCATCGGCCGGTGTCCTGGCCGTGAGCGTCAGTTCGACCAGTCGATAGGCGCACGCGAGCTCAATCGCGGTCGGCCAGTCATACGCCACTTTAGGGCCTGCGGGCGGAGGCGGCGGCGGCGGCGGATTTGGGCCTGGGCCACTGGGGCTCGTCTTGTCCTCGCGCAGCCACTCCAGCGCGGCTTTGCTGTCGGTCGGCGCCACAAGCACGTCGTCGGCCAGCCGGATGTGAGAAAGGTCGAGCCGGTCAGAAAAGCGCCGTCGAGCACCAGGCTGGCCTGTGACGCAGCCTTTCTTGTCAAAGACTCTGCCGTCGGCCGTGCGCAGCACGAGCTTCCCAGCCTCGACCGCCCGCTGTATAGTGAGCCGCACAAACTTGTCGCCAGGAATCAGCTTCTCCAGGTTGGCCATCGCGAGCATGCGCTCCTGAACGCTCCTGATCTTGAACGTCTCGCCCGAGGCGTCCGCCGGTGTCGTGCCGGGTAGTACCTTGGTCATGAAGAAACCGGCTTCCAGCGACTCGTCGTCGCGGTAGATGAGCCCTTTGTCCTGCAGAAACCTGAGCAGATTGGCTTGCCCTTTGGCCTGCGCAGTCGTCTGGTGGTCCTCGGGCGCGAGCATCTCCTCGGTCAGGCGTAACACACGACCGCCGGGCAGGACGAGTCGGTCAAAGGCGCGGTAGCTCAGCACCCGCGACCGCTTGACGAGGTCGGGACGAATCCGCTTGAGCTGGTCTCGGATGTGCTTGTCCTGGTCGGATGGAGTAAGCTCTCGCTCAATCGAGTCGGCGGCGAGGTGTCGCTGCGCAAGTCGCATCGCATCGCCCAGCTTGTCCGGACTGGCACACACGGCCAGCACCGCATTGCGGTAGTTGCGCGGCATCGGCGCGGCAGGGTCAGCGGCGTCTTTCCACGCCAAGACTGCCTTGGCCGTCTCCTCGGTTTCGCACAGAACCAACTGAAGCTTCGCGTCGTCCGGGACGTCTCGAGGCCCGCGCGGCCAGGGTGCGAGCATGAACTGCGGCCCGCGGTAGAAAGCCTGCACGTCCGCCTGCACCTTGGCCCGCGCATCGGCAATGTCCGTCTTCTCGGCCCGCTCCTCAATGATGCGGTTGATGTTCGGCTCAAATTGAAACCGCCAGCGACCACCGGATGTCTGGTGAGTGTACCAGCACCGGCTGATGAGTCCGTCCAAAGCCTCTGACGGCTCGGGGCCGGCATCGTCGGGACGGAGCACCGTGAGTGTGACATCGGCCTGGTCGAAACCGGTCAGCGCCTGCACCGGCAGGCTTTCCAGCAGCATCGCCGAGGCTACGCGGACGTGAACCCCGTCCGGCTTGTCGCCATCCAGCTCGCGCGCGTGACCCATGATGTCCGCATTCACCACCGCCTTGAACTCGTCCACGTTCAATCTGCCCAGCAGGTCGTTCTGGATGCCGGGGTCGCTCCAGTTGATGTCACCAGCAGTGATCAGCGAAGGAGCTTCCTCTCGCTTGGCCACCTCGCGCAGCACCCGCGCGAACAACCGCAGTACGCCCCGGCTTTTCTGGAAGCTCTCGATGGCTCCCAGCACGTTCTGGGCCGTATCCACCAGCCGGGGATGAAACGGATAGCATTCGACCACGCGCTCGGCATACTTGGGAGTGAGCGCCTCTGCCGGTATCAATCCCGGATGCTCTCGGGCCACGCGGCGGTAGGTATCAGCATACCGCGCCGAAGCCTTGTGCGCGGCCCGGCTGTCTATCGCCTCGAACAGGCGACGGTTTATCACCTTGGCGGTCTCGTTCTGAATCGGGTCGAAGCATGACGCCCGCCTCGCTTCGACTTCGTTCAACGCCTGCGCCGCGGCCATCGTCTTCGCCAACGCCGCGGCCGGTTGCGCGTAGACCGGCTGGTTTCCCGGGTCGGTGGTAACCAGCACAGTCTGGGGCCGATTCGCAACCACGTTGATGAGGGTGTCCAGAAACTTCAGGAGGCTGTTCCTCGGCTGGTCCCCTAGCGCTGCCATGTATTTTACCAACTCGTCCAGCAGGATGAGAACCGGCCCGTCCGGGAACATCCGCTCTATCAACGCTCCGTGTGGTTGCTTGACGACATCGTCCACCTCGGCGAAGTCGCGCGGCAGGCGGCGGCTGTTGAGCAGATACGCGAGTTCAGCCCAGAGGCTATGGGTCTTGACCGCGCCGTGTTCGGCGAAAATGGGGAGGCCGGCCTTGCCGACATCAACGGCGGCAACCGTCACTTTCCTGGGTCGCCCCGCCGCAGGTAGAAGGTCCGTGCCGAACGTGCTCTTCCCGATGTTGTTGGCAAGGTGATAAAGGGCAATCAACGCGTGGGTCTTGCCGCCGCCGAATCCGGTGCTGAGCCGGATAACCGCACCGGCTTCCTTGGGGTCGGCGAGGCGCGCAAACACCAGTTCGACAATGCGCTTCAGCTCCTTTGCCGGGTGCGTGTTTTGGATGAAGACTCGGGGATTGGAGTAGACCTCAGGCGCTCTGCCTTCGACCACAGCGTCGAAATCCGCGCCGAATATGGCGTCGTCCAGTTCGCCTTTGAGAACTTCCGGCCGTGGCGTCCATGGTTTAGTCGGCATATTCACCACCTGTTACGATAGACTTGTGAACATGAGCCAAGAGTGGCAATCATAGGCTTGGGACAGACGAAGTCAAGCGACGAAGGTCAGTGGCCTTGTGAACGAAGGGCCCAAGTGACGATGCGGAAGGCAAGGTCGCCGTCAAAGTCATCAACCACTACGGCGACGAAGTGCTGAAGGTTCTTCAAGTAGCCTGGTAGCCGGACCGCGCCACACCCCTGATAAACGTATGTTTACATAGTACGTTGGCGATACGGGCTAAGTATAGGTTTAGCAATGTATTAGCTTAATGCCGGAGGTCGCGTTCTGGCCTTGATTTCAGGCCGACGCGATGTATGATTCCTCTGACGCAGGAGGGATGGCGAACCGGCCGCTGGGGCCGGGTGGCAGGGTCTTGCCTCTGTCATTGTCTCTGCTGAGTGTCTGCTTTCCCGGCGCGGGTAAGAGATGACCACCATCCCTTCAAGCGGCCGAAAGGTAGTTCGACGATGTCAGCAATCAAAAGGAACGGGAAGGATGTCACGGACGCCATTGGGCAGGTGCTCTCAGGCGACGTGGAGTCATATGAGCTGGTCTATAAGATGTGCGATGGCCGGCTGCGTTCGTTTATCGGCTCGCGTTTCAGGCACCTGGGCAGTGACTTCGTCGAGGAGGTCGCCGTCCGCACACACGAGCGTGCGCTTGAGAAGCTCGCCGAGTTCGACCCGGCCCGGGCCTGTTTCCAGACCTGGCTCAACTGGCAGTCGCGCCGGGTTGCGAGCCAGGTCATGGCCGAGTGGCGCGGGCCGCGTTTCACCGGTTTCGACGAGAAGCTGCACGCCCGGTACGTGCCGACGCTGGCGAGCCCGGAGGAGCTGCATGAGCGGCTTACCCGAGACGAGCTGGTCAGGCAGGAGTTCGCGGCATTGGACGCACAAGGCCGGCTGACCATGATGTACCACGACCTGCAAGGGTGGACGTTCAAGGCGACGGCCGCGGCCATGGGCATGACCGTGGGCAGTGTCCGGCGTCGGCGCGATAAGGCCATCAGGCATCTGCGCCGGAGGCTGGCGAAACACGGCGGCTTCATTTTTCCCGGCAAATCCGGCCGCCCGAGCCGTATAACATAGTGAGGGCGAGGGCAACGTACCTCGACCACTGTTCTTTCACAATCGGGAAGGACGGGATACCCGCAGCGCGGCGCCGGGATGACCGGCAGCCCGGTACCCGGTGCTCGCGCTGCGGCGTGCGGCAACTACCGCTGAAGGAGGTGATTCACATGCCAATCGACCCCGCAAGACGAATCGCGAAGTGGAACGCCAAGTTCAACACTGAGCGCGTCAAGGGCGCACTCGACGACATGCGTCCGGCCATGCTCGCGAACGTTCAGGCCGTGTTCCCTCTGCTGGCCGCGATGGAGCTGGAGGTGAAGCAGGTACTGGACCTGGCCGGTGTCTCGGTCGCGCTGTACGCGAGTTACCTCGCGTTTGGCCGCGAGCTGTTCCGGATTACCCGGAACGGAATGTCCGGCGAGTCGGCCGCGATTGAGGCGGAGCTGCTCATCGTGAAATGGGTGGCCCGCGGCCTGACGCGCAGCGTGCTGGAGAACATCCGCACCGGCGTGTTCAACATCGCGCCGCCTTCATCGCCGTAAGGCGAAGCAAAGGACAACGGCTGACGGCTCACGGCTGTCGGCCGGATGAAGAAGGCCAGCGGGCGGCAGAGCGCGCGGCAGCTCTGCCGTCCGCTTTCTGTCAGACCCGGCCGCGGGTCGCCTGGCTGCCCGGTCACGGCGAGCTCGTACGTCAGCATTCGGCGGCCGAAGCAAGTGCTTGCCTCCTCGGTCACGTCCCTTAGCCTTGACTCGTCCGGAAAGCAACCCGGCCGCCCTGACAACGCACAGACGGGTCCTGGTTCCCGGAGTTCCATGCGTGACACCGCGGGTTCGAATCCAGCCCGGTGCGCTGGACCAATCCGCCCGAAGGTTCAGGAGTGAGGCTGCGCCGTAAGACGCTCAGGCTTGTGTTTGGGCTTGAGCTAGCCGGCCACGCCGCCGGCATCAGCCGGGCGAAATGGGTGGCTGGCGGTCACGATATTGACAGATGGCAGTTAAGTAGTGCGTCCCCGGGATACCGGTTGTGTGACGGGAACTAGTGCGTGTCGAGCAGGCGCTCGACGTCGACGCCGGGGAATTCCCGCTGAAAGCGGGCGTATTCCCGGCTGAGGAGCTTCATGCCTTCCAGCACAGGCCGCAGGTTTCGGGCGTACTTCGGATACCGGGCGAGAAACGCCTCGATGTCCGGGTTCTTTCCGGCCCGCTCGGCCTGGATGAACATCTCCATGGCATCAAGATCGCCATGGCTGGGGACGCGGCGCTCGCTAGAGCTGCGCTTCACATCTCGCTCCGCTGCTTGGTCTCGATGCAGTGCCTGTGCAGGCCGTACCTCCCATAAGAAACGATGATGCCTGTATAGAGATCACTGCTACTAGGCTCGGCCTGAGAAATGGAAGCGTTTGTCGAGACGCTTCATTCCCTTCAGGCCCCGCTTGACGGCACGTTTCGCCTGAGACTCCGAGCATCTCAGGCGCTTTGCCGTCTTGGGGAACGAGCGGCCCATCATGCAGTGAAGGATGACGCAGAAGCGCTCCAGGCGCGGCAGGCACAGAAGCGCCTGCCACAGCCTGTCCTTCTTGGCCTTCTCTGCAAGGATGTCTGTCGGGTCCTGGCCCTCGTCGGTGGCTGGAACCAGTCCGGGTAACTGGTCTTCGGTACCATCGTCCTCGCCTATCGGGGCTGGCGTCGCTCCCTGCTCCCGCAGCACGTCCACGGCTCGGTGGGATGCGATTCCCATCAGCCAGGAACGGAAAGGCCATTGCTGCTTCGGTCTGCGGCGACGCGTTCGGCGTAGTAGCCTTCGCTTCCGAGTCGGCTTCCACTTGGGATTGAAGGACGCCAGGTCCTCGTAGGCTTGGACGAACGTGCGCTGGACAGCCTCCTCGACAAGCGTCGGCTCGTAGACAGTGCGCGACACCTTCGAGTAGACCAAGCGCTGGTACCGTTTGACCAGTATCTCGAACAGCTCCGTCTCCCCGGCGAGAACCCTTCGGACGATTTCGACGTCGTCCATCGCTTAGCCTCCTAGGATGAGGATACAGGACTGAGGGTTCTGATAGGGGAGGGATGTAACGGCGATGTAACATAATGCACCTCAAGGCTTTAGACCAGGCACGGTGGCCAGCCGCGGTGCCTGGGTCAGGGGGTGCGAAGCACGTCATCATAGTCGCCGTTGCCTATGGTGCGGGTTCGAACGGAAAACCGTTCGCGGAAAATGCTGTTGGTGCGCGGACTGTGCTCACGGCTACCTGGCAGCGCGGCCGACACGGGCCAGCAAGTCATCAAGCTCAATGCCGGACTTGTAGAAGATGGCGTCTTCGGGCACGCCCAGTGCCGTCAGTTGCTCTGGCAGGTTTGCGTCCGCGCTCTTGGCCGTATATACCAGTACCTCGGCAAGCTGGTTCCTGGCTCCGAACTTTCCGGCCCGCAGGTCGCGCAAGAGCACAATCCCGGTGGTGTTTCCGTCGTTGGTTTCGGTCTTCGTGTAGTACGGCGCGTAGGGGATCATGATGTCCAGAATGATGAAACCAAAGTCCCTACCCTTGAGCGCGGCGGCTGCCTTGTCGGGAGTGCATTCGAACTCGACAGTGTGCCCCTGCCCTTCCAGCAACTTCTGCAGCCCTTCCATACCCAGCTTGTCGTCGTCAATCATCAGGATTCTCATTCTCTCTCCTTGACGCAATCTACCTTGACCTCGGCCCTGAACACAGTTCGCTCGGGTGCCCTGGCACCGGACTCCACCGTCAGGTTGCCACCCAGCCATTTCATGATCTGCTTGGACACGAACATGCCGATGCCCGAACCCTTCTTGGCCACACTGCCGGCGTTGGAGCCTTGGGTCCCGGCTTTGAAAATGTACTCGCGCTCGCCTTCCGGTACGCCAACTCCAACGTTGCTGACCGTGAACCAGAGCGTCATGCTGGTCTGGGTGATGTCCTTGAAGCCGGCGCTGATGACGACAGGCTGGCTAATGATAGTTGAGTACTTGATGGCATTGTCCAGCATGTTCAGTAGCACCTGGCCAATGAACCCCTTGTCGATGTAGAAAGGCCTTGGAGTAGCTGCAATCTGGTTCTTGTAGTCTATCCAGATGCCTCGGGCGTTGGCATGGCGCGTCAGCAGGTTCGCCTTGCCGACCACCACGTCCTGGTAGAAATTCTCAATGCGGTCCCGGCGCGGCCTCTTCAGCCTCCCGCCGATAGCCAGCTTGTTGGCAATCATAACCTTCTCGCGCAGCGCCCCAAGCAACTCCAGTTCCTCGATCATGCTGTTCAGGTAGCCCACGCGTGTGTTTGGGTCGTTGACGCTCAGCTTCAGGAGCTTGCCCTTCTGGGCCAGACTGTCTGTGGCCATCGCCAGTTCGTGACCGACCTGGGTCAGAATGAAATTGACCTGTTTGAGCGCCTCCTGATGACGCTGCTCCTGAATCAGGCTTAACTGCAGACGACCGAGCGCGCGCAGAGCATACTCGGAGACCGACTGCTTGCCGAGATACGTGTTGCCTCTGATGTGACGGTTGACCAGCATGAGAACCGACTTGCCGGTGATGGGAACGAGGACGACAACCTCGGGTGACATCTCGCCGACCCGCAACAGACCGAGCACCCGCGCGAACACTTCGGCCTGGACTTCTGACTGAGGAACGTTCGTCACTGCGGCCGGGAACAGCATCCTGACCTCGGCGTCTCGGAGCGGCACCGAATCGGCTGCGGCCCCAGTCTCGGGCGGAGTCGGAAGGGGAGCTGCTTCCTCGTTCCTTGCCGCGCCGACCAGCACCGCCTTGTGGGAACAGCCGTCAACCAGCCCGGTTTCCTCCAACTCGAGCCATAGGCCGTACTGGAACATGAAGTAGGATGCTGTTCTTTCGACAATTACGCGTGTACGCTTGCGCGTTTCCTCGCTGCCCGGCCTAACCAGGGACGCGCTGTACAGGGCCTCGACCTCTCGCGTGAAGCGCGCGTCCCGTTCGTGCCTCTCGAGGAGGTAGTGGTCCTGGGCAAACCGGGACATCGTGTCTACCACTTCCTGCAGACGTGACTTGCTTTCCTCCCATCTCGCGTGCGTGCATAGCATCTCCGTGATTCTCTCTACGCCGTATTGCTCAACATAGTGCGGGAAGTACGCTCGAACGTACTCCTCGGGCGACTGCTCGTCGTAGTCATCACCCGGGATCCACCGCGCCGAGAAGGCCAAGGCGACGGCCCGGTCGTTGACGAACACCGGCTTCACCAGGTGTCTGCGCTCCTTGACTGCCCAGCACGCGGGCTCGTCCATACTCCGGAAGATCGGGTCATCGCGATAGCGGCCGATATACTTTGCGGCCGCAGCCGCCGCGATTGTCCTGCAGCGTTCCAGTTTGTCCGGGTCGCTCCAAGCCTCGGAGCAGCAACGAGGCGGCTTGGTGCTCGGCAGCATATGGGCGACATCGCCGTCTCTCTTCTCAACCAGGGTAATCGGCATCTTGATCGCCGTACCCAGTCCATCTTGGATAATCATCGCCACCTGAGCCGCCAGTGAGTCTTCAAACAGGCCGGTGAGGCTGGTAAGCAGTATCGGCGGCACCTTCTCGTACGACCAGCCGAGCAGGAAACCACCATTACAGGCCACAAATCGAGGCGTCTTAGTGGTAGGCTGCGCGGCCAGGAACTCGGCCGCGTCCTCAGCCGGACCCGGGTGAAGGTGGGCGGTGAAATTGCACGCCGGGCACGTAACGGTCTGCCCGGTCGCAATCTCGATGAGTGACTTGCAGTCATTGTTGAGGCATTTGCAGGTCATTGTACGACCTTCCCCTTTCCATCCGGCAGATGCCGGCGCAGGTCCGACGGGCCACGGGCGCCCAGCGACGATTCGTTCAGATGATACGCTGCCTGCTCATGATGCAACATCAAGCCTCTTCTGCCGCACGCGCGGACATAGGATCATAGTCCCGTGGCCACGGCGTGTCAAACCGACCGCGGCTTCACTCGACGATTTCGGGCCGCGCCACGCCGAACAGTTCGTCGCATATGGTCCACATCACCTTGTCGTCCAGGCCGCGCGCCTGCCAGCGGCTCACCAGTCCGACTACCAACTCCTCCCTGGTCTTGAACTGATGCGCCCGGCAGGCCTTGTCCACCTGGAACGAAAAGGCGATGTAGTAGCAGTAGAGCAACGGGCTGATGCCCAGACGCTGCAACAGGCGCTTTGCCTCTCCGGCCACGGCGTTGTTGTGGGCCTGGGCGATTCGGTAGCGTTGCACCTGCTCGAGCCCGGTCCCGCTCCGCGCCCGCGGGGACCGACCGGTCACGAGCGCGATACCATACCGGTAGCTCGATTCACTTGGACGTCTCGCCATCCTTCACCTTCCTCTCCGTGCGGCGATGCACTTCCTCGAGCTGAACTGCTCGGGTCTTGAGTTCCCGATAGCAGGCGCACATGATGCGCTGGAGCAAGACCGAGTCCAGACCGTACGACCCCCATTTTCGCACGACCTGGTCCAGTTGCTCGTGCAGGCTTCCGCCGCAGAACTTCCGGAACACGCGGGCGAGCTCCGACGTGTACCACAGGTACTGGGTGTAGGGCACAAGCGGGACCCCGGCCGCGTTCAGAATCGGCTTGGCCACACTCTCGAACAGCTTCCGGTATCCTGCCGGGTTCATGCCGGCATTGCTCCTGAACCAGGGCTTCTCCTTGAGTTCAAGGAACATCTGCGCGGCCTCGGACGTGAAGGTTATTTCAGGCACTTCCGCCTCCTGGCGTTTGGTAGCTTAGCTTGGCTTCAAAGGGCCATATCGGGGCCATACCTATAGTGCGAACTTCCCTCCCTTTCCGTCCGCCCGATTTCACGCTTCCCGGCTTCCCCGCCGGTCCCGGCTCTGGTTTCTGCAATCTGGTATCTGGCTTCTCCTGAGTCACCCTCCCCTTTCCCCCTGGCCATCCCTCACACCGTACCCTTCGCGGTCTGACTGAGCGTCCAGTCGAGCGCCCGGATACCCGCCAAGCAAGGCGTCTCGGCGACCGTAGTATCAACCCTCCAGGCAACCGCCAACTCAGGCGTGCCACAGAGCGCGTGGTCCAGGGTTTGGCCAAGCGTTCCTGTGAGCGCCAGGTCATGCGCTCCGACGAGCGCTGTCCTGAGCGTGCCGACTAGGGTCAGGTCAAGCGTCCGCCAAAGCGCCGCACAGGGCATCTGGCCACGCGTGTCACCCACGGTATCAACTTGACTCAGCCTCGATTTCCGGCTATAACTGCCCGTGCCGGGGAACCCCAACCCATCCGTGCCGCCTGATGAGCTGGGCCCTGAAGCTCAGGCGCACGAGATAATCAAAAAGAAGTTGGTCGCGGCTGGCTGGGCCATCCAGCACTACCGCAGCATGAACATCTCTGCCGCGCGTGGCGTCGCCGTGCGCGAGTTCTCTTTGAAGCCCGGTCACGGCGAGGCGGACTACCTTCTCTACGTTGACCAGAAGGCCGTCGGCGTAATCGAAGCCAAGCCCGTCGGGCACACACTCTCGGGAGTTGAACCGCAGTCGCAGCGCTACGCCGAAGGACTGCCCGACGGACTGCCGGCCCACTTCAGGCCCCTGCCGTTTCTCTGCTTGTCAACCGGCATCGAGACGAAGCTGACGAACCTGCTCGAAGAGGACGCCCGCAGCCGAGACGTGTTCAGCTTCCTCCGGCCCGAGACAATCGCGGACATATGCCGTGACGGCGCAAACCAACTCCGCAACAACGTCCGCCACATGCCCCCGCTTGACGAACGCGGGCTGTGGAAGGCGCAGATTAGGGCAATCCGCAGGCTGGAGGAATCGCTGGCGCACGGCCGTCCGCGTGCGCTCATACAAATGGCCACCGGCTCTGGCAAGACCTTCATGGCGGCGAATGCTGCGTACCGTCTCATCAAGCACGGCAATGCCCGGCGTGTGCTCTTCCTCGTGGACCGCCGCAACCTGGGCGAGCAGACCGAGACCGAGTTCAAGAACATGGTGCCGCCCGACGACCCACGCCTGCTTGGCAACATCTACAACATCCACCGCCTCACCAAGAACTACATCAACGCGTCAGACCGTATCGTCATCACGACCATTCAACGCGTATACTCGATGCTCAAAGGCGAAGAGGAGTTCGACGAAGCCCGCGAGGATGAGTCGTCTTATGCTATGGCGGCCAGCCTGTTCAAGGAGCCGATGCCCGTGGAGTACAGCCCGAAGCTGCCGCCCGAGACGTTCGACATCATCGTCGTAGACGAATGCCACCGGTCAATCTACGGACTCTGGCGCCAGGTGCTCGAGTACTTCGACGCTTTCATCATCGGCCTGACTGCCACGCCCACGAAGCAAACCGTCGGCTTCTTCAACCAGAATCTGGTGATGACCTACGGCCATCGTCAGGCCGTGGCCGACGAGGTCAACGTCCCCAGCGACGTGTACCGCGTCCGCACCCGGATTACCGAGCAGGGGTCTTCCGTGGAAGCCGGCCTGTACGTGGACAAGCGCGACCGTCTGACCCGCAGGAGGCGGGCCGAACTGCTGGACGACGACTTGACCTACACCGGCGACCAACTCGACCGAGACATTGTGGCCCCGGACCAGATTCGCACCGTTATCAAGGCGTTTCGGG
>CAZQFS010000001.1:41730-91769 GCA_964592755.1 uncultured bacterium
TCCAGGGGGAGCGGCGGGTCTGGACCTATCGCGCGTTTCGGGAGCAAGTCCTGCCCGAGGCCTATCCCGAGCGTGAACACGTGCCAAAGACCCTCATCTTCGCCAAGGACGACTCCCATGCCGAGGACATCGTCGGCATCGTGCGTGAGGAGTTCGGCAAAGGCGACGACTTCTGCCAGAAAATCACCTATCGCACCGGCTTCATACGCGTGCCCCTCCCCGGGCATGAGTCCGAACCCAACCCGCCACATACCTGGGAGAAGGTGTCGAACGTCTCCGGTGCTGATGTTCTGCGCGTCTTCCGCACGTCCTTCAACCCGCGCATAGCTGTGACCGTAGACATGATTGCCACCGGCACCGACGTGAAGGCGATAGAGGTCCTGGTCTTCATGCGCAACGTCATGTCCGCCGGGTTCTTTGAGCAGATGAAAGGCCGTGGCGTCAGGGTGATGGACCCTGAGAAACTCAAGGCCGTTACCCCGGACGCCATCATCAAAGACCGCTTCATCATCGTGGACGCAGTCGGCGTCTGCGAGCGAGACAAGACTGAAACCACGCCACTGGAACGCCGGCCCAACGTCTCGCTCAGGAAGCTGCTTGCCTTCGTCGCTGCCGGCGGGACCGAAGAGGACGCCCTCACATCACTTGCCGGCCGGCTGATGCGACTGGACCGGAAGCTGGTTCCAGAACACAAGGATGAACTCCGCAAGCTGGCCGACGGCAGGAGCCTGTCGGACCTTGCCGGTGCGCTCGTTCGCGCCACCGACCCGGATGAACAAGAGGCTGCCGCCCGAGCCAACGCCGGGCTTTTGCCAGACCGGCAGCCGACCGAGGAACAGGTAGCCAAGGCCACAAGCGAACTGATGCAGGCGGCGGCAAAGCCCTTTCACGACCCCAAGCTAAGACAACGGCTCGTCGAACTCCACCAGGAATCCGAGCAGGTGATAGACATTGTCTCCGGTGATGAACTGCTCTCCTCGCAACTGGCCAAGGACACCGCGGAACGCGCCGGTGAGGTCGTGCGCGACTTCCGCGCGTGGATTGAGAAGAACAAGGACGAGATAGAGGCGTTGCAGGTGCTCTACTCCGGCCGGTACGCCAGCCGGCTCAAGCTCAGCGCCGTGAAAGACCTCGCCCGACAGCTCAAGAACCCTCCGCTAAGCACCAACCCTTCCGAGGTCTGGCATGCCTTTGAGCTCGTCGAGGGCCGCAAACCCGGCGGGTCCAGAGTTCGGCAGGCCGCCGACTTGATACGGCTCGTGCGCCATGCGCTGGAGCCGTCTGAACCGCTGGCGGCGTTCGCTGAGACCGTGGCAGAGAGGTACAAGGCCTGGCTTGCCGCGCAGGACATGGCAGGTGTGGAGTTCAACGACCAGCAACGGGAATGGCTGGATAAGATAGCCGAACACATCGGCAACAGCGTGACCTTCGAGGAAGAGGACTTCGACTACGGCTGGTTCGCCCAGCACGGGCGCCTCGGCAGAGCCAGCCAGCTCTTCGGCTCAAGGCTGAACGACCTGATTGCCAGCCTGAACGATGAACTGGCCGCATGATTGACACGCCCGGTTCGTGCATGACCAGCAGTCAACCGGCTGCGGTTAAGAAGCGGCCACCAGATTGATGCGCTCGAGTGTATACCAATTTGTCATCACCTCGCTTGACTATATGCCATTTTGGCATTATCATGTTCCATGAGAGGACGAGATACCGTGACCGCTAAGTCCGGCATTTCCAGGGCCATAGCCGCGCGTCTGGCCCACGCCCGAACCGAGGCCGGCCTGACCCTGCGCGCCGCAGCCAAGGAGCTCGGTTTCGACAGCTACCAGACTCTCTCGAAAATCGAGAAGGGAGAACGTCCGGTTCGCGCGACCGAACTCGTGAGTATCGCCCAGCTGTACCAGCGCAGCGTCGGCTACTTCCTTGCTTCAGAGGCTCCTGTCGCCCGTCCGGCCGTGCTCTGGCGCGGCCGGGCCGACTCCCCGACCCGTCTCAAGGTCGAACATCGGTTCCTGCAGTACTGCGAAGACTACGCCCGGCTGGAAGAGCTTGCGGGTCACTCCGCGCCGCGGTTTCCTCTGAAGTGGCCCGAACGTGTCGAAAGCTTCGGCCAAGCGGAAAGGGCAGCGCAGGCGACCTCGGCGCAGATGGGGCTCGGGCCGTGTCCTGGACCGAGTCTTTCAGATGTGCTAGAGGACAGGTTCGGCGTCAAGGTCTTGATCACCGACACCGAGGGGGCCGGTTCGGCCGCCTCGGTCATGGATTCCTTCGGCGCAGGGATACTCATCAACCGTCATGAAGCCCCGTGGCGTATGAACTTCAGCCTGGCGCACGAACTCTTCCATCTTGTTACCTGGGGTATGTTCGAGCCATCTGAGATACACTGCGGCAACGCGAAGACGGCCCCGGAGAGATTCGCCGACCGCTTCGCGGCGGTGTTGCTGCTGCCGGACACCGCGGTGCGAAGGGAATTCGAGTCAAGGGTCAAGGACAAGGCGCTCTCCTACATAGACTGCCTGGCGATGGCCCGCGAATTCGGTGTGTCAATCGACGCTATGGTCTGGCGGCTGGCGTCACTTCGGCTGGTGGACCGGAAGTCCGCCGAAGCAGCCCTCAAGTCGGATAAGTTGCGCGAGTTGAGCAAGACTGAACGACGGGAGGACTGGGCTGACGAACGGGTCCACTCGGGACGCTCGCGCCGCTTCACGGCCCTGGCAATCGAATGCCTTCTGTCCGGACACGTCTCCCGGGGCAGATTCTCCGAGTTGACGGGCATCAGTCGCGGCAGCATCGACGCCTTCCTCAAGCTATCCGGGTACGACCCCGCGGGTGACTACGTTGGCGAAATCAGCACTAGTACTGCTTGATGCTGATGTGGTCATTGAGGCCTTCCGGCTCGGCATCTGGGCTCATCTTGTCACCAAGGCCGACATCTACGTAGCTGCAACCGTGGCCGAGGAGGCGATGCATTACTTCGACCCGGCGACGGGCCAGAGGCGTTACATTGACCTGGCTGCCGAGGTCGGCGGAAAGAGAATCACCATCCTCAACGGCGACGCGACCGAGATGGCGCGCGTGCAGGCCGCCTGCCGTCGGCACTGGGTGGACCTGGACACAGGAGAACTCGAGTCGATTGCGATTGTGGCCACAGGGTCGTATAGCTTCTGCACTGCCGACCGTGCCGCGGCCGAGGCCATGGCCCTGCTCGACATGCAGGGCCGAGCCATATCGCTCGAGGAATTCGTCCGCAGGCACGGAATCGCGTCGAGAATCAGCATGAAGCCCTACTACTCTGCAGCGACGATGACCAGGTGGCTCAAAGAAGGCGGCATCCTGAAGGCGCAGACGTTCAGGACGAAGCGTTGATAGCGCAGAGCGTCACGTCGCTCTTCGGCTCCGAGTTCTACGAGCTGATGGCCAGCATGCCCGAGACACTGGCCGCATGAGCGTCACGCTGGAGTTCAAGACAGTCGCCTACGACTCGGTTGCACTCCCTTTGGGGTTCCCCGACATTCACACGTCCGACGCCATAACTGCGCAGCAGGAGGCTGCCGTGGTGCAGTGGCTACTCGGCCGCAGCCCGGCCAAGGGACTTGTCATGTCTGAACTGAAACTGAGCGAAGACGTGTCCTTCTGGCCGGCAGTGGCTGAGCCCGTAACAGACCTGCACCGAAAGCCCGGTGACGTAGACGCGCTACTGTGCGGAAGGGACAGTCCGCACACAGCGACCGCAGTTGAAGCGAAATGCGTGAAGGTCGTCGCGGTGGCCGTTGGGCAGGACCGTGTGAACCGGCTTGGCAAACTCTCGAAAGCGGTCCAGCAGGTGAACGGCCTCCGGGACATGGGCTTCCACGAATCGTATCTTGCGGTCCTGTGTCTCGTGGACGCGCAGGAGCGGCTCGAGCCAAACACCGTGTTCCGCGAGATGTCGCCCAAAACCCTTTCGCGTGTATACGACTTTCCCTGTCGTGATGACCTGCACCGAGAGGTCGGGTTTCTGATAGTCGAGATAGCCCAGCCTACTGCCAAGGGCTTCAACCGAATGGCCAACATCAATGTATGCCGCGTCCAAGCCGCCATAGCGCAAGACCAACCTATAGAATTGACCAACCGCATTGCGGAGTACGTCAAGTATCACTGAGGCCGGCGGCCGGCCACTGCCCCCCGGCTGGGCGCGGACGACTCTGGGCGAGGTCGCTACGCTGAACCCCAAGCCAAGGAGCCTGCCCGCGGATGGTGCCAGCCCGGTGACCTTTGTCCCGATGTCCGCAGTAGGCGTGGAGCACGGCGGCATTGCCCGGCCAGAGGTGAGGCGACTGGACCAAGTCCGACGAGGTTACACCCCGTGTCAGTCCGGTGATGTATTGTTCGCCAAGATAACGCCCTGCATGGAGAACGGAAAGGTGGCCGTCGTACCGGAGAGCCTAGTCGGTGGCATCGGGTTCGGCTCGACCGAGTTTGTGGTGCTACGCCCCAGAGACGGAATCGAGCCGCGCTGGCTGAGTCGGTTCCTATCGCAGACGTCCTTCCGACGCCGCGCGAGACGGGCCATGACGGGTGCGGTCGGACAGCAGCGCGTTCCGAAGGACTTCATAGCGACCGAGTCGCTTCGCATCGCGCCCTACCGGGAGCAGCAGCGTATCGCGGACAAGATTGACGAGCTATTCTCAGACCTTGATGCCGGAGTGAAGGCGCTGGGGCGGGTGAAGAAGAACCTGGAACGCTATCGGGCGTCGGTGCTCAAAGCCGCAGTCGAAGGTCGGCTCACAGCGGATTGGCGCAAGGCGCATCCCAATGTTGAATCAGCAACCGAACTCCTGAAGCGCATCCTCAAGGAGCGTCGCAAGCGTTGGGAAGAGGCCCAACTCGCCAGGTACCAAGCCAAAGGCAGACAGCCTCCCAAAGGCTGGCAGGCGAAGTACAAGGAACCCGCCCCGCCCGACACATCCGAGCTTCCCTCGCTGCCCGAAGGCTGGTGCTGGGCGACGGTGGACATGCTTGGCGTCGTGTCCGGTGGCCTAACCAAGAACCCAAGTCGTGATTCAGCCCCCAGACGGATGCCATACCTGCGAGTGGCCAACGTCTACGCCGACCGCTTGGCACTCGACGACGTCAAGCTGATTGGGGTCTTCGACAGAGAACTGCCGGGTGTGCTCGTTGAGTCAGGCGATCTGCTGGTAGTAGAGGGAAATGGCAGCAAAGACCAGATTGGGAGAGTTGCCACTTGGGACGGGAGCGTAAGACCATGCGCTCACCAGAACCACATCATCAAGGTGAGGTTTCTGTTGCCCGAGTTGGGTCGGTATGTGCAGGACTGGTTGCTCTCGGTACCGGGCAGGCGGCGCGTCGAGAAAGCGGCCAGTTCCACATCGGGACTTTACACGCTGAGCATTTCCAAGGTGCAGTCGCTTCAAGTTCCTCTCCCTCCCTTGCAGGAGATACTGGCCATCCGCGACGAGGTCGAGAGAAACACGTCTCTTCTGGTTTCCGACGCCACCGTGGCTGAGACTACGCTGCGCCGCACAGGCGCCCTCCGCCAAGCCATCCTCAAACGGGCCTTTGAGGGACGACTCGTGCCCCAGGACCCGAACGACGAGCCCGCTGAGAAGCTGCTGGAGAGGATTCGGGCTGAAAGGCGAACCGCCAGTGCGAGATAACACCGTTCCCGCCGCAGAGTCAGTCATCGACGTATTCCTTTCCTACACCAGAGCGGACAAGGACTGGGTTCGGGGGCTGGCAGAACGGCTTGAGTCGGAGACCATTGACGGCACCAGGACGGGACGACCAATCAGAGTCTTCTTCGATGAATGGGACATAGATGTCGGTGAGAATGTCGTGGTCCACGTCAATGCGGGGCTTGAGAAAGCTCGTTTCACGGCAGTCGTAGTATCACCGGACATGCTTGGTGCGGATTGGCCGACATACGAATGGACTGCCGTGGTCGCCAGCGACCCTGTGAACCGCGACAAACGCCTCATTCCACTGTTCCTCCGCGACGGCTCCGAGAAAGGGGGCAACCGCATCGAATTGCCTGCGCCGTTTCGGGTTCTGAACTGGATCGACTTCCGCCGCAAGCAGGACCACAAACGTTCGCTTCAGCGTCTTCTTCGTCGGATCAGAAGCCTGCCCCCGGCCCGCGGGCGCAGGCTTCCGCCGCTCGCGTATGTCACCCCTGCCGCGCCGGTGCCTTCACCAGAGCGAGACACACCGGCTGAAGCCGACACAATACAGGAGGTCGTTCTCAGCAATCTTCTTCCTGTCGAGAGCTATCCTGGCGCAATCTGGAGTGCCCCGACGTCCGCCCGACAGCGAAGCGACGTCACATCCGAGGCCCCGGACGTGCCGGCATTCGAACTTCGAGAGCAGCGTCTGTACACGTTCACCGATTTGACCCGCCCAGAGGGTCCGTTTGCGCCGTTCGTGGATAGGGCTGCGGCACACAGCAATGCCGTCTCAAGCTGGATGGGTGATGATGCCCGCTGGCGCTGGTTTATTGCCTTGCTTAATCGGTGCCTAAGGCTGCATCTCAGGGGGCTGCCAGTCAGACAAGACGAAAAGGGGCGCTTCGTCTTCCTGTCCGACAATGGGGCTACGCGGAAGTGGTCGTGGGGTCCCGGGCGCAGACGAGAACGCGAGGTTGCCGCAAGAAAGTCCAATCCGGTCACGGGGCAGGAGTTCTGGGTACACCACGGCTCACGCTTGCGATTCCAGACACTGGGCGACAAGCTGTTCCTTCTTGTAGACCCCTGCTATGTGTTCACGTCAGATGGCATGCAGCCTCTATACAGCCGGGTTGTAGGGCCGTTGTCGGTGAAGTGGACCGGCCGAGAACGTAACGCGTCCATCTTGCGCCACGTGACGTTCTGGTCTCGGTTTCTGAGTCGCGGCCGGCGGAGGGTGCAAATCGAGACCGGGGCAACACCGATAACCTTGTCCTGCGTCCCGGCGCTTGCTCGAACTCAGCGCGGGATAGAGTTCGACCACGTAGGGTTCCAGAACCTCATCGACCAGGTCGACGACGAATTGGGCGCGGTTGCCGCCAGCGTCATGGCGTCTGACGCTCAAGGGACTCATGTTTTCGATAATGACGTGCCGGAGGCAGATGAGACCACATAGGAGATTCAACACACAGGGCCAGTCCGACGTCTCCCGCGGCGATCTTCTCCAGCAGAAGTTGCTCCGGGACGCCACACCGTCGTTTCATTGCTGGCACGTCGCGGAACCAAAGCTGATATTTGCGGATGGACATAGGTGCGAGGACCCCAAGACCGGGCTTACCCTGTATGGGCCAGCCGGATTGGGCAAGGGCGCACGGTCATCGATTCGGCTCGGGATTATCGGTACGGGAGAAACAGTCCAAATGGTCCGCAACTGGCTCAAGCTGGCAGAGCACAGGATTACTGCGGGCAGGGACAAGAAAGGCAGGGCCTACGACCCGCTGTTGTCCCCAGACTTCCCCGGGTTCGGTGCTTACCCGCCATTCCACTGTGAAGTCGAGTTGGCTGACCAACACTGTGTCACCGTGCCGGGAAGGGAGTTCGAGCGCGTTGCCGAACCGGAGGAACTGGGCGCACGCATCAGTCGAGCCATTGAGGTTGTGGCGGCTCGTCTAGAATCTCTGGCCACAATTGAGCACTCGCCAGACGTAGTCTTGTGCGCGATGCCCAATGTTGTCGACTTGGCCTGTGGTCCCCAACGCGTACGCGCTCCTCGGCCGGTCGCGATCACACCGTTCCAGAAGGCCGTCCGGAAACTTCGGCGGAAGGCCGCGAAGCTCGGGCAGTTGGCAATGGACCTTCGTCTTCCTGAAACCGGTGACGAAGACATGGAACACTGGGACTTCCACAATGCACTCAAGGTGAGAGCCATGCGATTTCGGCTGCCTACCCAGTTGGTCTGGGAGAGCACACTGACAGGGGCAAAATCGACGCAGGACCCTGCCACGATCGCTTGGAACCTGCTTGTCGCCCTCTACTACAAAGCAGGCAATCTACCTTGGCAATTGGACTTTGGAGCCTCAGGCACGTGCTTTGTGGGCGTCACGTTCTACCGAGAAGGACCGGATCCGCAAGCACCTACGAGAATCAGCCTTGCTCAGGTGTATTCCGAGGCAGGCGACGGTCTTGTACTGAAGGGCGAGCCAGTGCTGTGGGACCAGAAGCGCGACCGGCGGCCGCATCTTACCAGGGACACGGCCGAGACACTCCTTACACGGGCAATCAGGTTGTACGAGCAGCACTACGACCGGGCACCAACGAGAGTAGTGGTGCACAAGACATCCCGCTATTGGCCCGAGGAGCTCGATGGCTTCCGAGGTGCGCTTGACGCTATTCGCTCATACGACCTGCTGACTCTTGAGCAACGAGGTATCAGGTTTCTCCGTCTGGGCACCGAGCCACCCCTGCGCGGAACCGTAGTTCAGTTGGCGAACCGCGACTATCTCGTGTACACTCACGGATACGTGCCGTTTCTCAAGTGTTACCCCGGCATGCGGATTCCCAATCCGATCGAGGTGGTAGAGCACCACGGGGATTCGGACGCCGAGCGGGTCTGTAGCGAGATACTCGCCTTGACCAAGCTCAATTGGAACAACTGCAGCTATGGCAGCGCTGACCCCGTGACAATCGCCTTCTCGCAACAGGTCGGCAGGATTTTGACGGAACTACCCGGCGGGGTTACGCCCGCGACCAATTACCGCTTCTACATGTAGCATGAATTCATCACAAATCGGCACCCGGGTCTGGAACATGGCCACCGTGTTGAAGAGCGATGGGCTGAGCTACATGGAGTACGTAGGCCAGATTACCTATCTGCTGTTCCTGAAGATGGCGCATGAGCTGACCCAGGCCCCGTACAACCGGCCGAACGTCATCCCGCCGGACAAAGATGGCAACCCGCTGGGTTGGCCGGAATTGCTGAAGCGCGACGGCGCGGACTTGGCCACGTTCTACGAACATACCCTGACCGAGTTGGGCCGGAAGAAAGGCATGCTCGGCGCCATCTTCCTGAACGCGAAGAGCGCAATCAAGGACCCGGCCAAGCTCAGGCGGCTTATCGTTGACCTTTTTGAGAAGCAGGAAGGCGGCTGGGTAAGCATGGACGTGGACGTGAAGGGCGCTATCTATGAGGAGTTGCTCAATCGGACTGCGGCCGAGTCACCTTCCGGCGCGGGCCAGTATTTCACGCCCCGCGAGCTCATCAGGGCCATAGTGGACGTGATGCAGCCGAAACCCACTGACACTATCTGCGACCCGGCCGCGGGCACCGGCGGATTCCTGCTGATTGCCTATGAATACGTGGTCAGCCAATACGGGTCAGCGATGGACCGGGACGCCCAGAAGCAGGTGCAGGAGCGCCTCATCAGCGGCATGGAACTGGTGCCGGACACGGGTAGGCTATGCGTGATGAACCTGTACCTACACACCATTGGTGGAGACGAAACCACCGTCCTGGTTGGTCACGACAGCCTGGCCCAGCCTGCACCCACGACTTATTCGATGGTCCTGACCAATCCGCCTTTTGGCCGGAAGGGCAGCATCATCACCGTAGACGACGAGGGCGAGCTTGAGCGCGAGCGGCAGGTGGTGAACCGACCCGACTTCTGGCAGGAGACGACGAACAAGCAGTTGAACTTCCTGCAGCACGTCTACACCATGCTCAAGGTGGACGGCCGGGCCGCAATTGTCCTGCCTGACAACGTGCTATTCGAGGGCGGGGCCGGGGAGAAAATCCGGCGCAGGCTGCTTTCGACCTGTGATGTTCACACGCTCCTGCGCCTGCCCACCGGCATCTTCTACAAGCCCGGGGTGAAGGCCAACGTGCTCTTCTTTGACAAGCGGCCCGGTTCGGAGAAGCCGTGGACCACCAAGCTCTGGGTTTATGACCTGCGGACGAACAAGCACTTCACCTTGAAGCAGAACCCAATCACGCGGGATGACTTCAACGAGTTTGTGGACTGTTGCCGGCCGGGCGAACGGCATCTGCGGACGCCGACCTGGAGTGAGGAGAACCCGGAAGGCCGCTGGCGGTGCTTTGACTACGAGGAGTTGCAGAAGCGCGACAAGCTGAGCCTCGACCTCTTCTGGCTCAAGGACAAGAGCCTCGAGGACTCCGAGAACCTGCCCGAGCCCGAAGTCATCGCCGCCGAGATAGCGGACGACCTGCAAGAAGCCCTCGACCAATTCCGCAGCATTGCGAAGGACCTGGAGCAGTAGTCCGGCTTCTCGTTCTTTCCCGAACTCACCCACACTTTCCCCCGTCCGGCTCAGGCCCGAAGTGCGCATGATAGGTGAGGTCAGATTGCTCTTTGACAACTTGTCTTGTGCACAACCGCGGGCCGGGCAGCCAGGCCCGCGGTAGCGACGGCCGGCCGGTTGCGGCCCGGCCGGCCACCGCCGCAGAAAGGAGGTGGAAACACCATGAGCGACCCGACAAAGCGCATCGCCAACTGGGACGCCGGCTACGACACCTCGGCCATCAAGGCCAAGGTGGATAAGAAGCGGCCGGACATGCTCTCCCGGGTGCAGGCTCAGTTTCCTGCCATTTCCTCGATGGAGGGGCAGGTGAAGCAGGTGCTCGACCTGGCGGGCTCAACGGTCATCGAATACCCGTTTTACCTGAGCTTCGCACGCGAGTTGTGGAGCATGACCCACGAGCGGGAAATCTCCGGCGAGGCTGCGGCGGTCGAGGCTGAGACCCTCATCGTGAAATGGGTGGCCCGCGGACTGACGCGCAGCGTGCTGGAGAACATCCGCACCGGCGTGTTCAACATCGCGCCGCCTTCATCGCCGTAAGGCGAAGCAAGGACAACGGCGGCAGAGAGGGCTGCATCTCTGCCGCCTCTGACTTGAGGGTCTGCGGACGAAGCTGGTACGAGGCGGGTCTGTAAGCCGAGTTCTGTACCAGACCCTGGGGCCTGGTGACGGTCATTTATCTGGACACCGGGTTGCCCTGGTGCCTCAAGCAGCCTACCCGGGAATCGTCGCGGACCGGGCCGGTCCTGTTCCCATCTTGGCCTTGCACCCGGCAGGGTTTTTCCGCCCGACACGTCACCGCGCCGGGCAGTGCGCTCTTACCGCACTTTTTCACCCTTACCCTGGACGAAAACAGGGCGGTGTGGTTTCTGTGACACTTTCCGTCCACGGGCCGTCTCCGGCCCGCAGCCTCGCTCTTAACGAGTGCCGTGCCCTGCGGTGCTCGGACTTTCCTCCCGGCATGCCGGGCGACCGTCCGACCCGCCTCACCACTATTGTAGATGAACGGCGCGCCTGCGGCAAGGCCGGGGTGAACTCGGGCCGGGCCGGAGTATAATATGTCCGTGGTCTGCTGTGCGTGTCCGTTTGAATGCGGCGTTGACCGAAGGCGGCAGCTTGGTGTCTGTCGCGCTCCCGACGAGTTCCACGTTGCCCAGGCTCAGCTCCACTTCTGGGAAGAGCCGCCGGTCTCGGGCACGCGCGGCTCGGGCACCGTCTTTTTCAGCCACTGCAATCTGCGCTGCCGGTTCTGCCAGAACTACGACATCTCGCAGCAGGGATACGGCCGGCCGGTCACGCCTGAGCGCCTGCAGGAGATGATGCGCGAACTCGAAGCCCAGGGTGCACACAACATCAACCTCGTCACCCCGACCCACTACTCTTTGCAGCTTGTCCCGGTGCTCACGCAGGCCCGTCGGCACCTGAAGATACCGTTTGTCTGGAACTCCAACGGCTATGAGAAAGCCGAGACCATCGCGCAACTTGAGGGGCTGGTTCAGGTGTATCTGCCTGACTTGAAGTACTTCTCTGACGAACTGGCACAGGCTTGTTCGGCTGCCCCGCACTACTTCAGGCATGCCGCGGCCGCGATTACCGAGATGAAACGTCAGGTCGGCACCAATCGCTACGACGAGCACGGCGTCATCGAGAAAGGCCTCATCATCCGTCATCTGGTCCTGCCCGGCCACGCCGACGACAGCCGCCGCGTCCTGGCCTGGATTCACGACCATCTCGGCCCGCGCACGCACGTCAGTCTGATGGCGCAATACTACCCGACCCACCGGGCCGCGGACCTGCCCGGCATGAATCGCCGGCTGTCTGCCGCCGAGTACGACTATGTGCGCCGGTACTTCGAAGATCTGGGTTTCGAAGAAGGGTTCGCTCAGGAGCTCTCCGCTGCCCGGCGTGAGTACACGCCGGACTTCAAGGGGCGTGGGGTGTAGGCTGGTTTTGACTTCGTCGCGTCTGCTCGTAGACTTCTTGCTTCATGTGCGGCATCATCGGCCTTGTCGGCGCGAAACCGGTCGGCACTGAGCTGGTCGAGGGACTGCTCGCGCTTCAGCACCGGGGCCAGGACTCGGCCGGGATCCTGACTTCGGACGAGACTTTCCACCTGAAGAAGGGCAACGGCACGGTCGCGAACGTCTTCAATCCGAAGAATCTGGCGCGGCTTGCCGGCAGCACGGGCATCGGTCATGTCCGCTACCCGACCATCGGCCCGGGCTCGGTCGAGGACGCCCAGCCGTTCTACGTCAACCACCCGTTCGGCGTGGCCATCGTCCACAACGGCAATGTCACTAACTACGCCAGTCTTCACCGGCAGTTGACCTGCCGGGACATGCGGCAGTTGACGAGCTCTTCCGATGCCGAGCCAATCCTCAACGTCCTTGCCCAGGAGCTGGAGAAGACCGACCTCGCCCGGTTCGGCCCGGCTTCGGTCTTTGCCGCGCTGGACAGCGTCTACCGCCGCGTGCAGGGCTCGTACTCGGTCGTCGGTCTGATTCACGGTCAGGGTCTGCTTGGGTTCCGGGACGCTATGGGCATCAAGCCGCTCGTGCTGGGCCGACGCGGCCGCGACTACGCCTTCGCCTCGGAGAGCGTTGCCTTTGACCGGCTCGGGTTCAGCCTGGTCCGCGACGTCCGTCCCGGCGAAGCGGTGTTCATCGACGCCCGGCGACGGCTCCACTCCTGCCAGGTCAGACCCGGCCGGCATCGCGGCTGCATCTTCGAGTATGTTTACTTTGCCCGGCCCGATTCGGTCATCGACGGCATCGAAGTCTACGAAGCCCGTCTGCGCCTGGGGGAGAACCTGGCCCGGCAGGTGATGGAACAGGGGCTGCAGCCGGACGTCATCGTGCCGATTCCCGATACGGCCCGGGCCGCGGCCAGCCAGATATCCCGCGTTACCGGTATCGAGCTGCGCGAAGGCCTGATAAAGAACCGCTACATCGCCCGCACGTTCATCATGCACGGTCAGGACCGCCGCGCTCTGTCCGTGCGCCAGAAGCTCAATCCGGTGCGGTCCCAGGTCCGCGGCCGGAAGGTACTGCTGGTGGACGATTCAATCGTCCGCGGAACCACGTCGCGCGAAATCGTGCAGATGGTGCGCGATGCCGGTGCCCGCGAGGTCTACCTGGCAATAACTGCGCCGCCCCTGCGCTTTCCCTGCGTCTACGGCATCGACATGATGACCCGGGGTGAGTTTGCGGCCAAGGACCGAACCGTCGAACAGGTGCGCCGGCTGGTCCGTGCCGACGCTTTGGTGTACCAGACCTACGACGGGCTGATTGACGCGGTCCGGGGCGAGCACAGCGACATGGGTTTCTGTACCGCCTGCTTCAACGGCGAGTACCCGACCGACATTGCCCCGCGCGACCTTGCCCGTATGGAAGCCGAACGGAAGAAGTGGTGCTGACCTTACCTCGGAAAGGAGACAACTAGATGCCATCCGCCTTAGGCCTCGGCCTGCTGCTGCTCAGTCTCTCCCCGCCCTCGGGCGTGACCGCCCGCGACGTGCCCAATGACCGCGGCAACAGCATCGCGGTGACGTGGACACGTTCGCCGGACTCAACCGTGCTCAACTACAAGGTGTTGCGGCAAGCTGGCGACGCCGCGGAGTGGGAAACGCTCGGCCTGGTCGGCCGGCTCGCCTCCCGTTATGTGGACAGCGACGCCCGACGCGGAGTGCCCTACCGGTACGCCATCCTGGCCGAGTCAGAACTCGAGGCCGCTCTATCCGAACCCTCACCCGAGGCGAAGAGCGTTGCCCAGTGGTTCAACACCGACACCTTTCAGGCACTGGTCGGCACGATTGTGCTGGGCTTCATCTTCCTTTACCTTATCAACCGGGCCAAGAAGGACCGGAACCTGTTCATCCGGCGCATCTCCGGTCTCGACGCGGTTGACGAAGCCTTGGGCCGCGCCACCGAGATGGGCCGGGCCACGCTCTATGTGCCCGGGCTCTCCAGCATCGCCGACGTCGCCACCATCGCTTCGCTCAACATCCTCGGCGAAGTGGCGAAGAAGACGGCCAAGTTCGGCACACCGCTCATCGTGCCCAACCGCGACCCGATTGTCTACACGGTTGCCCGGGAAATGGTGAAGGAGTCGTACACCTCGGTCGGTCGGCCCGACATCTTCTCGGAGGATATCGTCTTCTTCGTCACCGACCAGCAGTTCGCCTTTGCCGCGGCGGTGGACGGCATCATGGTGCGCGAGAAGCCAGCCACCAACTTCCTCATCGGGATGTTCTGGGCCGAGTCGCTTATCCTGGCCGAAACCGGCGCGGCGACCGGCGCGGTACAGATTGCGGGCACCGACGCCGTCACCCAGCTCCCCTTCTTCATCACCGCCTGCGATTACACCCTCATCGGCGAGGAGCTGTATGCCGCGTCCGCCTACCTGTCGCGCGAACCCCTGCTCCTGGGAGCGGTCAAAGGCCAGGATTACTCCAAGGCCCTCATCGTCGTCCTGATACTGGCCGGCACGCTGCTGGCCCTGGCCCTGAACGTGCCGGTAACCCGGTATCTGTAGAACAACGGAGGAGAGATGAAGAGAAGAATCCCCCTGCTACTCGTGCTTGTGCTGGGCATCTTTGCCGCAATCGCCGCCTTTGTCCCGCACCCTGCCATCTGGCACGTCGATGAGACCCTGCGCAACGACGTCATGCGTATTCTGTCGGCCTTCGGCCTGGTGCTCGGCATCGGCTCCATCCTTCAGCACCACCTGCTGAAAATCAAGCGCCACGCCCAGCACTGGCAGTACAGCTATATCACCATCATCATGCTCATCATCACGGCTATTGTCGGCGTCTTCGGTGGTATAGACCCCAACCGGCCCGGCCTGCTGCCGACCCACATCGGCTCGTTCTCATTCCACATGCAGACGCTGTACACCAACGTCATGGTCCCGCTGGGCGCGACGATGTTCGCCATGCTGGCCTTTTTCATGGCGTCGGCCGCGTACCGTGCGTTCCGTGCCCGCACGGTTGAGGCTACTCTACTGCTGGCCTCGGCCTTTGTCCTGATGCTCGGCGCCGTACCCCTGGGCCGGATGATTCACCACCAGTTGCCCTCATTCGCCGAGTGGATTCTCACCGTGCCGAACACCGCGGCCAAGCGCGGCATCCTGTTCGGCGTCGAGCTCGGCATCTTCGCCACGTCCTTGAAGATTGTCCTCGGCATTGAACGTGGCTGGCTCGGCGGGGGAGGTGGCAAGTGAACCTCTGGCAGCGTCTGCAGGCAATCGACCGCCGCTGGGTCTACCTCGTGGTCTGGCTGGTCGTGATGCTCCCGCTCATCTTCCCGTTCCGCATCAAGCCCAAGGCTACGCCGCCGGTAGAGAGACTATTCCAGTTCATCGACACCATGCCGCGCGACAAGGCTCTGGTCATCTCCGTTGACTACGGGCCGGACACCCAGGCCGAGCTCCAGCCCATGCTCATCGCGTTCCTGCGCCATGCCTTTGCCACCGGCCACCATGTCGGAATGTGCGCCATGGACCTGAACGGCCTGGGACTGGGCGAGAACGCCCTGCGCCAGGTTACGGCCGAGTTCAACGCCCATGCTACCACCCGCGCGGACTCGGTCATTAACGGCGAGGACTATGTCTTCTGGGGCTGGACCACGCCGATTGTTACGGTGATGCTGGGGATGGGTGAACGCATCGCTCGTGTCTTCCCGGTTGACTACTACGGACAACCGACCGAAAGCCTGCCTATTATGACCCGGCTCAAGAACTACGACGACGTCGGGCTGCTGGTCACGATCGCCTCGACTGCGATGCCCCGGTCATGGATCAACTACGCCCAGGTGCAGTTCGGCGTCCGGCTCGCTTGCGGCGTGACCGCGGTCTCGGCGGCGGACTACTATCCCTACCTCAACTCCGGCCAGTTCACCGGCCTGCTGGGCGGCATGAAAGGCGCCGCCGAGTACGAAGACTTGCTGCTCGACCGGCTGCAGAAGAACAACATGGACTGGGGCCAGCGGTACAAGGGAACCGAGGCCATGTCCTCCCAGACCGCGGCTCATCTCGCCATCATGGTCTTCATCGTCATCGGCAACATTGCTTTCTTTGCCTCGAAGAGGAGGAAGTCATGAACATCGTCAACCCGCTGACCGCGCAGGGCGCCTGGGTGTGGATTGCCGCCATCCTCACGCTGGCAATATTCTCCTTCCTCTATCGCGAGAATCCGTTCTACCGCATCGCCGAGCACCTCTATGTCGGCATCGCCAACGGCTACTTCATCACCTTCTACTGGCACCGCGTCCTCATGCCGACCCTGTTCACGCCGGTGGCGCACAACCCGAACATCGTCGTCAAGGCATGGCTCATCAGTATCGCCATCATCGGCGCGTTCTACTTCACACGATTCATCCCCAAACTGTCGTGGCTGGTCCGTATCCCCATTGCCATCCTGCTGGGATACTCGTGCGGTGCCAGCATCCCTCGCGCGGTTGAAGGTGAGATTATTCGGCAGCTCAAGGCGACCATCATCACCCGCGCCCATTTCGCCCACTGGGATACCGCGCTCTGGGCTATCATCATCCTGCTCGGTGTCATCGCCACGGTCAGCTACTTCTTCTTCTCGGCCGAGCGCAAGGGCGTGCTCAAGCCGGTGAGCTACATCGGCGTCATCTTCATCATGGTCGGGTTCGGCGCGTCATTCGGCTACACGGTCATGGCCCGCATCTCGCTCTTCATCGGCCGGCTGCAGTTCCTGCTCGGTGACTGGCTCGGATTGATCCGCTAGCCGCGCTGCTACGTTCAGAGCGGGCTGCCTCTGGCAGCCCGCTCTCAATACGGGGACGCTGGACCGCTTCCGCGGCCCGGCTCTAGTATTCCTCGATGAAACCCCGGCCGTACGTCGCTGCGACCACTGCCAGCGCCACACTCAGCCCGACAACCACGAGCGGCACCATCGCCAACTGGCCGGCCGTCACTGACGAGGGCACCGGCAGCCTGAGCTGACCCACGGTCTCGGGCCCGACGTTCAGCCGTCGAGCCAGCTCGAATGACCCGGCGAGCAGCGGCCCGCGGAACAGCCAGGCCGCGAACCCCAGTATCGGGATGAGCGCCAGCGCCCACCACGGGCCAGGGTAGAACGCCCGCTGCCGGGGCAGGCTGGCCAGCACGCGCGCGGAGAACTCGGGTGAAGGCTCGAGCACCGGCTGGTGGTCCAGGCTGGATACTAGCGCGGTCAGCACTGCCAGTTCGCGCTGGCAGCCGGGGCATTCCAGCAGATGGGCATCAACCGCCTTCCGCTTCTCCGCAGCAAGGTGCCTCGTGACGTAGTCCTGCAGCAGTCCCTGGAATTCATCGCAGCTCATTGCAGCATCACCTCTTTCAGGTTCTCCCAGCCGACCCGCTCGAGCAGGCGCGTCTTCAACACGGCGCGCGCCCGGTGGATGTGCGCCTTGACCGTACCCATCGGCTTGCGGGTCATCTGGGCAATCTCTTCATATGACAGGCCGTTGAAGTGGTACATCGTGATGGCCGCCCGGTAGTCGTCCGGCAGCTTGCTCACCTCGTCCTGCACCACCTCCTGTATGCCCTTGGTCCGGTACGCTTCGACCGGACCGTCGATATCCACCGCCATCGCCTCGTCCAGCTCGACCTCGGGCTTGCGCTTGCGTAACTCGCTGATGCAGGTGTTGTAGCATATCCGGTACAGCCACGACGAGAACTTCGACTGGCCGCGGAACCCGGGCAGGGCGGCGTAGGCTTTGATGAACGTCTCCTGGGCCATGTCCTCGGCCCGGCCCGGGTCGCGCATCAGCCGGTATGCCATCGAGTACATCATGCCCTTGTAGCGGTTCAGGAGCACCGCGAAGGCGTCCTCGTCGCCTCGGGCCGCGCGTTGGACCAGCGCTTCTTCGGCAGTGGCTTCCATTTCTCTGACCATAAGACGCCCTCAGGCGGCTAATGTTACACCCTATGCAACAAACCCGCAAGACCCCGCGTCGTACAGAGCAGAATGACGCATACAGCGAGAATCGTCTTCGCCGCGGCGCTGGCACTGGTAGTGGGCGGAGCGGTGGTCGCATCCGCCCGCCATCCCGGTGCCGGCAGCACAGTGCCTGAGGTCCTGGTGACAGCCCGGGGCCCGAACGCGGTGGTAGACGAAATAGTTGTCCGCCCGACCGGCGGACAGAACCTGGCTGAAACCACCTCAGCCAACACCAGCGTGAACTAGAAAGCAGGAGGCAACAATGGACCCGAGCTCATTCGTGAACTCCATCACCGGTGTCGTCGCGGTCGTGATGATATTCGCTATTCCGATAGTGACGACCGCGCTCATCGCCGCGGTGATACTCTCCGTCGCCGGCAAGCGCCACAAGGAACGTATGAAGATGATTGAACAGGGCATGATGCCACCCCCGCCGAGAAAAACCCGGGGTTATGCGCTCCTCGGCTGGGGTGCGGTCTCAGCCGCGTTCGGCCTGGCCCTGCTCGTGGCGCAACTGGCCGCCGGCTCAGTCGCTGACCTTGAAGGCGGCTTCATCTTTCTCTTTGTTGGCGCTGCGCTCATCATTGTCTGGCTCATCCGTCACAACAACCAGCAGCAGGAACCGGAGTCCGACGAGCCCCAGAAGTCTGTTACGCAAGACCCTCCCAAACCGCTACCGTAGCCGGAACGGCCGGGGCGCGGGACACCCCGCGCCCCGGCGTTCAGCCCGCCGCCTGTTGAACCTGCTCCGCACCGCCTGTGGAACTCCTACTGCGTCATGACCAGCTGCTTTGAGCCAAGAAGCACGCGCCGCGATGCAGCTTGGCATGTTGTAGCAAGATACACGGTTGAGATAAACGGCGGCGGGGTCGGGCCGGTGACCTGGCTGTGGCCCATCTCTGCCATCAGCCGGCATGAAGGCCTGAGGCGAAGATGAGCCGGCCAGCTAGAATCTGCACGACGAGTCCGAACTGGCGTTGGGCAATCAAGGCTGGCATTCTCCCTGTGCCATTACCCTATGACACTATCGCTGTGCTATCGCACTGTGCGCTGGGTTGTTTGACACCGGCCGGGCTAAGGTTTATGATATTCGTCCACCATGCAAATCCCCGCTGGCAAGGCACTAGTGCGCCAGATTGAAGAGCTGAGCGGTCAGGTCGTTTCGGACTGCTACCAATGCGGGTGCTGTACTTCCGGCTGCCCGATAGGCGAAGACATGGACCCGCCGCCAAGCAAGGCCATCCGTCTGTTGCAACTGGACCGGGCGCACGAGCTCCTAGCGTCAGAAGGCATCTGGCTGTGCGCGTCGTGCCTGGTCTGCGGCACGCGCTGCCCGCGGGCAGTAGACTATGCGCGCATCGCCGAAGCCTGCCGGGCCATCATCCTGCGCACGCGGCAGAGCAAAGTGGACCCGGATACCGTGACCGGCCCTGACCTGGACGAGATTCCCCAGCAGGCGTTCATCGCCAGCTTTCGCAAGTTCTCGGTATGAGGTACGTTTACTACCCGGGCTGCACGCTCTACACCAAGGCGAGGAACCTGGACTCCTGTGCCCGCAAGGCCGCGGCCCGGGTCGGGTTTGAGCTGGTCGAGATGCCCTCGTGGAACTGCTGCGGGGCAATCTACAACACCGGCACCGACGACCTCGCGGCCCAGGTCGGGCCGGTGCGCAACCTGGCCAAGGCCAGTCAGTTGGGCGAAAAGCTTGTGACCCTGTGTGCTGCCTGCCACAACGTGCTCAAGCGGGTCGACGACCGGCTCCATGCGCAGGGGAATCAGGTCGAGCGCGACCGGCTCATTGCCTTTGTCGATGAGAAGTTCGAGCGCCGGGTCCGGGTGATGCACTACATCGAGGTGCTCAAGAACGATATCGGGTTCGGGAAGGTGAAGGAGAAAGTGACGAAGTCGCTCGCGGGCCTCAAAGTCGCCTCCTACTACGGATGCCTGATGGTGCGGCCCAGGGAGGTGCTGCAGTTCGATGACCCGGAGAACCCGCAGGTGATGGATGACCTGGTGGCAACCCTGGGCGCGGTACCGACGCCGTTCGACTTCAAGGCCGAGTGCTGCGGCGGATACCTGGTGGTGAACCGGCGGGACGTTGCCCGGACCGCGTCAAAGAGGATTCTCGATAACGCCCGAGCGCGCGGGGCCGAGACGATTGTCACCACCTGCCCGCTGTGCCAACACAACGTGGACAAGCTGCGGCCGGTCGGTGACGGCACGATGCCGGTGTTCTACTTCACTCAGTTACTCGGGCTCGCGGTCGGGCTGCCGGTCGAGGACCTGGGTTTCGAGCACAACGCGTTTGACCCGAAGCCGTTCCTGAAGCAGAAAGGCCTCATCTGATGGCCGGCCGGCCCCGGGTCGGCGTGCTCGTCTGCCATTGCGGCATCAACATCGCCGGCGTCGTGAAGGTTCCGGAGGTGATGGAACGCGTCGCCCGGTGGGACGGCGTCGCGGTTGTGAAGGACTACAAGTACTGCTGCTCAGACCCGGGCCAGCAGATGATTCGTGAGGCCGTCAAGGCCGACCGGCTCGACCGGGTCATCGTCGCCTGCTGCTCGCCGACCCTGCACGAGACGACATTCCGCAACGCCTGCGCCGAGGCGGGTTTGAACCCATACCTCTGCGAGATTGCCAACATCCGCGAGCAGTGCTCGTGGGTGACCAAGGACAAAGACCAGGCCACGACCAAGGCGACCGAGATTATCAGAACCGTGCTGGCCAAGGCCGAGCTCGACCAGCCGCTCGAATCCATCACCGTGCCCATCAACAAGCGGGCACTGGTCATCGGCGCCGGCATCGCCGGCATCCAGGCCGCACTGGACATTGCCAATGCCGGCTACGAGGTCGTGCTGGTCGAGAAAGAGCCCTCTATCGGCGGGCACATGGCCCAGCTGTCCGAGACCTTCCCGACCCTTGACTGCTCCCAGTGCATTCTGACACCGCGCACGGTCGAGGCCGGCCGTCACCCGAAGATAAGGCTCATGACCTACTCCGAGGTCGAGAGCGTCTCCGGGTACGTCGGCAACTTCCGGGTGAGGATACGGCAGAAGGCGAGATACGTGGACTTTGATGCCTGCACCGGCTGCGGCCTGTGCATGGAGAAATGCCCGGGCCGGGCCGAGTCGAGCTTTGAGCGCGGCATGGCAAAACGCAAGGCGATTTACCGCCTGCTGCCCCAGGCCGTGCCGAACCGGCCGGTGATTGACGCGCAGTCGTGCCTGTACCTGCTCAAGGGCAAGTGCGGGGTGTGTGCCAAAATCTGCCCGACCCAGGCGATTCGCTACGACGACAAGGACAAGCTCGCTGAGGAAGAGGTCGGCGCGATTGTGATGGCGACCGGGTACGAGCTGTTCGACGCGGCCAAGCTCGGTTCGTACGGAGTGGGAACGGTGCCGGACGTGATTGACGGGCTGGCGTTCGAGCGGCTGTTGTCGGCTTCCGGCCCGACTTCGGGCGACGTGAAACGGCCCAGCGACGGCAAAACCCCGAAGAAAGTCGTCTTTGTCCAGTGCGCGGGCTCGCGCGACTCGACTCAGGGCATGCCGTACTGCTCGAAGATATGCTGCATGTACACCGCGAAGCAGGCCATCCTGTACAAGCACCGGGTGCACGACGGCGAGGCGACGGTCTGCTACATCGACGTGCGCACGCCGGGCAAAGGGTTCGAGGAGTTCTACCGGCGCGCAACCGACGAAGGAGTTCAGTACCTGCGTGGCAAGGTTTCGAAGATTTACAGGCAGGGCGACAAGGTCGTCGTGTGGGCATCAGACACCTTGGCCGGCCGCAAGGTCGAGCTCGAAGCCGACCTTGTGGTGCTGGCAACCGCGGTGGTCGCAAACCCGGACGGGGTCGCGCTCGCCCACAAGCTCAAGACCCAGCTCGACTCCCACGGGTTCATGACCGAGGCGCACCCGAAACTCCGACCAGTCGAGACCCTGACCGCCGGGTTCTTCCTCGCCGGGTGCGGACAGGGGCCGAAAGACATCCCTGAGACCGTGGCCCAGGCCTCGGCCGCCGCGGCCAAGGTTCTCGCGATGTTCGGCTCGACCAAACTGACCCATGCGCCGACCGTCGCGGTCGTGGAAGAGGAGATTTGTGTCGGCTGTGGTAACTGCGAGCGGACCTGCGCTTACGAGGCGGTCAAGGTCGATACCAAGCGCGGACTCGCGGTCGTGAACGCGGCGCTGTGCGAAGGATGCGGCGCGTGTGCCATGAGCTGTCCGTCCGGCGCCATGAACCACAAGAACTTCACCAAGAAGGCCATTCTCGAAATGGCGGACCAGTTCTAGATGAGCCAGGAAGCCTCAAGCGCCGAGCCTCAAGCCCTGGTGGGAGCCGTACTGGTGGTTGGTTCCGGGATTGGCGGCATCCAGTCGTCGCTCGAGCTGGCCGATGCCGGGTTCAAGGTCTATCTGCTCGACGAAGGTCCGGCCATCGGCGGCGTCATGGCGATGCTCGACAAGACCTTCCCGACGAACGACTGTTCGATGTGTATCTTGTCGCCGAAGCTCGTCGGGACGGGCCGACACCAGAACATCGAACTGCTCAACTACTGCGAACTTCTCGGGCTCGAAGGCGAACCTGGCCGGTTCCGGGCGCGAATCAGACGCAAGCCGCGGTTCGTGCTGCTCGACAAGTGCACCGGCTGCATGGACTGCACCAAGGTCTGCCCGGTGGAGGTTCCGGATGCGTACAACCAGAACCTGGCCACGCGTCGCGCCACCTACAAACTCTACCCCCAGGCGATACCGAACGCGGTCGCCATCGAAAAGAACGAGTCGCGTGCGCCCTGCCGCATCGCCTGCCCGTCCGGGGTGAATGCGCAGGGCTATGTTGCGCTCGTGTCGCAACGGAAGTTCAAGGAAGCGTTCGACCTGGTGCGTGAGCGCCTGCCGTTTGTCGGCGTCTGCGGCCGGGTCTGCCACCACCCGTGCGAGCAGGAGTGCAACCGCAAGGAGTACGAGTTACCAGTTTCGATTCGGACCATCAAGCGGTTTGTTGCCGACTACGCCTACGCGAACGGCCCGACGCCGTATGCCCTGCCCGCGCAGGAGCGGAGCGAGCGGGTCGCGGTGGTCGGTGCCGGGCCGGCGGGTCTGACCTGCGCGCTGGACCTGCGGGCCAGGGGGTACAGGGTCACGGTGTTCGAGGCGTCGTCGCACGCGGGCGGCATGATGCGCTGGGGGATTCCGGCGTACCGCCTACCCCGCGCGACGCTCGACCGGGAAATCAAGGACATTACCGACACCGGGGTGGAGCTGAGGCTCAACGCCCCGGTCAAGTCAACCGCCGAGGTGCAGAAGCTGCTCGGCCAGGGATACTCGGCGGTCTTTCTGGCGCTCGGCTGCCACAAGAGCCGGACCTTGAAGATTGATGGCATGGGGCTTGACGGCGTGCTGCACGGCATCGAGTTCCTGCGCGCGGTGAACGAGGGCAAACCGCCGGCCGTCGGCAAACGAGTCGTGGTCATCGGCGGCGGCAACGTCGCGGCCGACGTGGCCTTGTGCGCCCGGCGGTCGGGAGCCGAAGAGGTAACCATGGTCTGCCTTGAGTGCCGCGAAGAGATGCCGGCCCACGAATGGGAAATTGAAGACGCCCTGGCCGAAGGCGTGAAACTGAGTCCTTCGTGGGGCCCACAGGCAATAGTCGGCGAGCACGGCAGGGTCGCGGGCCTGAAGACCGTGGAGTGCACCCGGGTGTTCGACGACCAGGGCCACTTCGCGCCCGAGTTCAACTCGTGCGTCGAGGGGTTCGTACCGGCCGACACGGTCATCCTCGCCATTGGCCAGATGGTTGATGCCGACGGCTTTGACGGCTTTGAGCGCGGGCCTGGCGGGACGTTCAGGACCGCGAAGCTGACGCTGGCGACGAGCGTCCCCGGTGTGTTTGCCGGCGGCGATGCGGTTGCCGGTCCGGCGTCAGTGATTGAGGCGGTTGCGGCCGGACACGAGGCCGCCATCTCCATTGACCGGTACATCAACGGCCAGGACCTGACCGAGGGTCGCGAGCCGCCGCAGTACCGGCCGGCCCGGCCCGAGGAGTCGGCCGCGGCGCGGACAAAGATTGAACGACGCGCCCGGGCCCAGGAACCGGCACTTCCACCGGCTGAACGCGCGGGCAACTTCCGGGAAGTATGGTTTGGTTTCGATGAGGAGACAGCGGTCTCCGAAGCCCAGCGTTGTCTCAGTTGCGGCGTCTGCTCGGAGTGTATGCAGTGCGTTGCCGCATGCGAAGCCAAGGCCATAGACCACACCATGGTCGCGGCCGAAGAAGAGATTGCGGTCGGGGCGGTCGTGCTCTCGGCCGGATTCAAGGAGTACAAGCCGACCGGTGAGTTCGGGTACGGCTACGGCCGATACCCGAACGTCGTGACGAGCCTCGAGTTCGAGCGGATTCTTTCCGCCTCCGGTCCCTACGAGGGACACGTGCGGCGGCCGAGCGACCAGCGGCAGCCGAAAAAGGTCGCCTGGGTGCAGTGCGTCGGGTCGCGCAACGCCGAACACTACTACTGCTCATCGGTCTGTTGCATGTACGCGACAAAGGAAGCGGTGATTGCCCGCGAGCACTGCGGCGGCAACCTCGACTGCCACGTGTACTTCATGGACATGCGCTGCTTCGGCAAGGATTTCGAGAAGTACTACGAGCGGGCGAAGAATGAGTACGGCATCCAGTTCCGGCGGTGCAAGGTGAGCGCGGTGACGCGGGTCGAGGGCAGCGAAGACCTGTGCATCTCCTACGAAGACGAGGCCGGCGTGCTGAAAGCAGAAAACTACGACTTGGTCGTCGTGTCGACCGCACTCGCAGCCAACCCGCGCGTGGTCGAGCTGGCGCAGCGCATCGGAGTCACGACCGACGAGCAGGGATTTGTCTGGATCGACCGATTTGAGCCGATGCTCACCAGTCGGCCGGGCGTCTATGCCTGCGGTGCCCTGACCGAGCCCAAGGACATACCCGAGACCGTCACCGAGGCCACCGGCGCGGCGGCCGCGGTCTCGTCGCTCCTCGCCCCGGCCCGCAATACGCTGGTGCGGAAAAAGGATTATCCGCCGTTCCGAGACGTCTCCGGCGAGGAGCCGCGTATCGGCGTATTTATCTGCAACTGCGGTATCAACATCGGCGGCGTCGTAGAGGTTCCCAGCGTCGTCGAGTATGCGCGCACCCTGCCGGGCGTCGTCTACGCCGAAGAGAACCTATTCACCTGCTCGCAGGACACACAGCAGAAGATTCGCCACGCCATCGACGAGCACAGACTCAACCGGGTCGTCGTCGCCTCCTGCACGCCGCGCACCCACGAGCCCCTGTTCCAGGAGACCCTGGCCGAAGCCGGCCTCAACCCCTACCTCTTCACGATGGCCAATATCCGCGACCAGTGCTCCTGGGTGCACATGCACGATGCCGAGCGGGCGACCGAGAAGGCTCGGGAGCTCGTGCGCATGGCGGTCGCCAACTCGCGGCTGCTGCGTCCGCTCCAATCCTATCCTCAGACGATTGCCCAGAAAGCGCTGGTCATCGGCGGCGGGCTCGCGGGCATGACCGCGGCCATCGCCATCGGTGACCAGGGCTTTGAGACCTATCTGGTCGAGCGCGAAGACCGGCTGGGCGGCAACCTGCTGCGCCTGCGCTACACCGAGCACGGCGACGACATCCCGGGCTACGTTGCACGGCTCGAAGAACGCGTGCGGCGTCATCCTCTGGTCAAGGTCTTCACCGGCGCGGAGCCGGTCGAGGTGACCGGCTATGTCGGCAATTACAAGACGCGTATCACGACGAACGATGGCGCGATTGACCTCGAGCACGGAGTCTCTGTCGTCGCGACTGGCGCCGGGGAGTACCAGCCGACCGAGTTCCTTTACGGCAAGGACCCGCGGGTTCTTACCCAGAGCGAGCTCGAGGTCCGCCTTGCCGGCCCGGCGCCTGACGCCTCGACCACTGAACACCTTGACCCGTCTTCCCTGAAGCACGTCGTCATGGTACAGTGCGTCGGCTCGCGCGAACCGGAGCACCCCTGGTGCTCGCGCATCTGCTGCACCGAGGCGGTGAAGAACGCGCTCAGGCTGAAGCAGCTTAACCCGAAGGTGAATGTGTACGTGCTCTATCGGGACATGCGCACCTACGGGTTCAAGGAAGCGCTGTACCGTGATGCCCGGGCCGCGGGCGTGATGTTCGTCCGTTTTGACCCCGAGACCCGGCCCGACGTCAAGGTTCAGGACGGACGGCTGCACGTGTCGGTCCACGACCCGCTGCTCCAGCGTCGCCTGGGCATCGATGCCGACCTGCTGGTGCTGTCGGCCGGGGTCGTGCCCCCGAAAACCAATCCGGCGCTCGGACAGCTGCTCAAAGTGCCGTTGAACGAGGACGGTTTCTTCCTCGAAGCGCACATGAAGCTGCGACCGGTCGACTTCACGACGCGTGGGGTATTCATGGCCGGCATGGCGCACAGTCCGCGCCGCATCCCCGAGACCGTGGCCCAGGCCTATGCTGCCGCGGCTCGCGCCTGCTCGCTCATCTCGCACAAGGAGCTCTCAACTGAGGCGGTGGTGGCCGAGGTGAACCAGCGCTGGTGTGTCGGGTGCGGCGTGTGCGAGGAGGTTTGTCAGTACGAGGCCGCCCGACTCAATCCGGAGACCGGCAAGTCCGAGGTGACCGCGGTGCTGTGCCAGGGATGCGGGGCGTGTGCTGCGGCCTGCCCGTCCGAAGCCATCAAACTGAAGAGCTTCGAGGCGAAGAATGTCCTCTCCATGGTGGATTCGGCGTTGTGAGAGACGATTCGGAGACGGAGGTACGGAAGATGGAGCAGTTTGAGCCCAAGATTGTCGGTTTTCTTTGTAACTGGTGCACGTACGCCGGCGCAGACCTTGCCGGGACGTCTCGGATGCAGTATCCGCCGCACATGCGGCCCATCCGGGTGATGTGTTCGGGCGCGGTCGACTCGGTCTACATCCTGCGGGCGCTGCTGGAAGGCGCGGATGGGGTGTTCATCGGTGGCTGCCACCCGGGCGATTGTCACTACGTTTCCGGCAACTACAAGGCAAGACGCCGGATGGTGCTCTTCAACTCCGTCATGCGCTCGCTCGGCCTGGATGAGGAGCGTGTCTGGCTGCGCTGGATTTCTGCGGCCGAGGGACGCAAATTCGCCGACACCATCACCGCGATGACCGAGCACCTGCGCAAGAAGGGGCCGAGTCCCTTTAAGCAGAAGTGGGAAGTGTGAGGGAACGATGAAGGGCACACTCAAGGTCAAAGACAGGAATACCGAAGCGACCGTACGCGAGCTGCTGCGGCGCTGGCTCAAGGAGGACAAACTGTCGGCCGTCCTTGTCCCGGCGTATTCAGCCGCCGGCACGGCGACCCTGGCCCTGGTTTCGAATCCAAGTAAACTGGACGACGCCGCACCGCTCCTGCCGGCGATGGGGGTCAATGCGGCATCGGTGGTCGCGGAGATTGCCCGCGAGCCGTCGTCCAACGCGAAGGTCGGGCTGCTGCTGCGGCCCTGCGAAATGCGCGCGGTCGTGGAACTGGTCAAGCTCAGGCAGGTCCTGCTGGACAGCATCGTGCTCATCGGCATTGACTGTCCGGGCACGTACAAAACCGCCGGGTTTCGCCACGTGCGTGGCAACGACACGGACTTCGACAACCGGCACGTCCGGGACCAGGCCGGCTGGGCCGAGAACTTGAGCTTCCGGACTGCCTGCCAGATGTGCGAGTTCCCGAAGCCGCTCGTCTTCGACCTTGCCGTCGGCTATGTCGGCCTAAACCCGGACGGAGAGCTCTGGCTTGAAGCAGCAACCGACAAGGGCGCGGCGCTGCTCGAGGGTGTCGAACTCAAGCCCGGCGACGAGCCGCCAGCGCGGAAGAAGGCGCTCGAAGCCCTGGTCTCGATGCGGAAGGCGAAGACGGCACAGCGGCTTGCGGAGCTGGACAAGGTGATGATGGGACCAGCGAAGCTGGTCGAGTACTTCGCCGACTGCCTGAACTGCCACAACTGCATGAGGGTCTGCCCGGTCTGCTACTGCCGGGAGTGCTTCTTCGATTCCGACACCTTCCAGCGCGACTTGGGCGAGCACGTCCGGGTGTCGCAGCGCAAAGGCATGACGCGGATGCCGTCCGAGACGCTGCTGTTTCACATCACGCGCATGAACCACATGATGACATCGTGCGTGCAGTGCGGCATCTGCGAGGACTCCTGCCCGGTCACGGTCGGGCTCGCGACCCTGTTCAAGAAGGTCGCGCAGAATGCGCAGCAGGAGTTCGACTACCTGTCGGGCCGCAGCCTGGATGAACCACTGCCGCTGACGATGTTCCGAGAAGACGAGTTCCGCAAGGTGGGCGAGGAGTAAGGTTGGCCGAGACTCAGGAGCTGCTCGTCAACGACCTGGACGCAGACTTCAAGCACCGCCTGGCCGAGAAGTACGGTGATGTCGGGTTCATGCACTGCCTGTCCTGTGGTTCGTGCTCGGCTTCCTGTCCGGTGCGCCGGCTGGACGAGAAGTACAACCCCCGCCGTATCATCCGGATGGCAATCATGGGCATGAAGGACGAGGTCTACCGGTCGGAGTTTGTCTGGATGTGCTCGTATCACGTGACCTGCCTGCGCCGCTGCCCGCAGGGCGTGAACATCGGCGAAGTGGCGGACGCGGTTTCGCGCCTGGCCGAGGAGGCACGCCAACGGCCGGCCGCTAGGAAAGACCGGGTCACGCCGGACCAGATGGACCGCGAGTTCAAGAAACAGGCGAGCAGGATGGCGGAGAGCGTCACCGCCTGTTTCGTCTGCGGTTCGTGCAGCGCGGTCTGCCCGGAGACGCTCTTCGACCCGGACAAAGACCCGCGCCGGTTCATCCGCAAGGTCAACCTGGGCCTGCGCGACGACGCCCTGGGCGACGAGTTCAAGGACATCTGCGCCACCCACTTCCGCTGCATCTCGCGCTGCCCCCAGGGTGTGCAGATAAGCAGGATAATGAACGTTATCAAGCAGTGCGCGACGGAAGACGGCTACTCGTACCCGGAAAGCCTGAAGGCGCTGGAGCGGATCGACAGTGGATGAGTTAGCCGCCATGCGGCAGCCGGCTTCGACCGAGGCGAAGCGCGTCGGGGCGGTGATGGTCGTTGGCGGCGGCATCGGTGGTGTGCAGGCCGCGCTCGATTTGGCCAACTCCGGCTACCGGGTCTACTTGGTCGAACGGTCGCCGGCGATCGGCGGAGTCATGGCGATGCTCGACAAGACTTTCCCGACCAACGACTGCTCGATGTGCATCCTGTCCCCCAAACTCGTGGCCGCGGGTCGGCATCACAACATCGAACTCCTGACCTTGACCGAGGTGGTTTCGGTCGAGGGCGAGCCGGGCAACTTCAGGGTGAGGCTGCTTTGCCACGCCCGGTCCGTGGACCTGGCGAAATGCACCGGCTGCGGCGACTGCCTGGCCAAGTGCCCGGTCCGGGACCTGCCCAACGAGTTCGAAGGCGGCCTGAGTCAACGCCGCGCCATCTACCGGCTCTACGCGCAGGCGGTACCGAATGCACCGACGATTGACCGCGCCCACTGCCTGAAGTTCCTGAAGGACAAGTGCGGCGCATGCCAGAAGTCATGCAAGGCGGGCGCCATAGACTACACCCAGGAGGACCAGGAACTGACGCTCGCCGTCGGCTCGATTGTCGTCGCCGCCGGTTCCAGGGTCGCGCCGACCTCCCTGCGCCCCGAATACGGCCACGGCCGCTATCCGAATGTCGTGACCAGCGTCGAGTTCGAACGCATCCTCTCGGCTTCCGGCCCGTACTCGGGCCACGTGCGGCGGCCGTCGGACAAACGGACGCCTGGGAGAATCGCCTGGCTGCAGTGCGTCGGCTCGCGTGATGACTCGGTCGAACGTGGCTACTGTTCGGCGATGTGCTGCATGTACGCGGTGAAGGAGGCCGTCATCGCCCGGGAGCACGCCCGCGAGGTCGAGCCGACTGTCTTCTACATGGACATGCGTTCCTACGGCAAGGACTTTGACAAATACGTCGAGCGCGCCCAGACGCAGTACGGCGTGCGCCTGGTGCGTGCCCGCGTGCCCGAAATCCGCGATGACCCAGTAACACACAACCTCACGGTGCGCTACGCCGGCGACGACGGCGCATGCGCCGAAGAGTTTGACATGGTCGTTCTCTCCTGTGGGTTCGTGCCGCCGGTCGAGCTCATCGAGCTGGCCAAGCGGCTCGAACTCGAGCTCGACCGGTTCGGGTTCGCCCGGACCGACAACTGGGACCCGAACGCCAGCCGCGCCGGGATAAGCGTCGCCGGCAGCTTCGCCCAGCCGATGGCGATACCGGAGGCCGTTACCGGCGCCTCGAGCGCCGCCGCGTCAGCCGAGGCGGTGCTCGCGGCCGAGCGCGGCACGCTGGCTCGCACCCTGCCGGCTCCGCCCGAAACCGACGTGCGGGGCGAGGCGCCGCGCATCGGCGTGTTCGTCTGCCACTGCGGCATCAACATCGGTGGGGTCGTGCGCGTGCCCGAGGTGGTCGAGTTCGCCCGCACCCTGCCGCACGTTGTCTACGCCGAAGAGAACCTCTATTCCTGCTCCGGCGACACCCAGGACAAAATCAAGGACCGCATCCGGGAGCACCGGCTCAACCGTGTGGTCGTTGCCTCCTGCTCACCGCGCACCCACGAGCCGCTGTTCCAGGCGACCGTGGCCGAGGCCGGCCTGAACCCGCACCTGTTCGCGATGACTAACATCCGTGACCAGTGCTCATGGGTGCACATGAGAGAGCCGGACCGGGCGACCGAGAAATCGAAGGACCTTGTGAAGATGGCGGTGGCACGTGCCCTGCGTCTGAAACCACTGCCCAGGGTGAAGCTGCCGGTCACCAAGGCCGGGCTTATTATCGGCGGCGGCATTGCGGGCATGACTTCGGCGCTGGCCCTGGCGGGCGCAGGGTTCGAAGCCTTCCTGGTCGAGCGCGCGGCGCAGCTCGGCGGCAACGCCCGCAGCATTGCCCGGACGGTCGAAGGCGACGACGTGCGCCGGCGCCTGGCGGACCTTGAGGCCCGCGTCAGGCAGCATCCGCGCATCAAGGTCTTCGCCGGCGCGCGCATCAAGGCGATTGCCGGGTTTGTCGGCAACTTCCAGACCACCATCGGCAAGTCCGACCAGTCCAAAAGTTTTGACGCGTCAGACTCAATCCTGCAGCACGGCGTCGTCATCGTTGCTACCGGCGCGCAGTACCGGACGCCGAGCGAATACGGCTACGGCGCGAGTCCGGCCGTCATCAGCCAGAAAGAGTTCGAGGCGTTGCTCGACCAAGAGCCGGCAAAGGTCAGGCAGGCCGGCCGCGTGGTCATGGTTCAGTGCGTCGGCTCGCGCGACGAAGAACATCCGTACTGCTCGCGCATCTGCTGCACCGAGGCGGTGAAGAACGCGCTGGCGGCCAAGGAACTCAACCCCGATGCCGACATCTACGTCCTCTACCGCGACATCCGGACCTATGGGATGCGCGAAGAGTACTTCCGCAAGGCACGGCAGCAGGGTGTCGTCTTCATCCGGTACTCGCCCGAGCAGAAGCCGGACGTGAAGCTCGTTGACGGCAAACCGGTCGTCTCGGTGCGTGACCCGGTCCTCGGCCGGGAAATCGAACTCTCGCCTGACCTGCTCGTGCTCTCCTCCGGACTCGTGCCGCAGACCGGTTCCGACGAACTGGCCCGTATGCTCAAGGTCCCGCTCAACAGCGACGGCTTCTTCCTCGAAGCTCACATGAAACTGCGGCCGGTCGACTTTGCCACTGAGGGTGTGTTCATGGCCGGGCTGTGTCACTTCCCCAAGTTCATTGATGAAGCAACGGCTCAGGCCCAGGCTGCCGCGGGCCGCGCGGCCACGATTCTCTCGCGTGACACGCTTGAGGCCGAGGCCGCGGTTGCCAGCGTAGACCCGGCCCGGTGCTCGGCCTGCCACATGTGCGAGCGACTTTGTGCCTATCGGGCAATCGAGGTCAAGGTCGTCAACGAGAAGACCGGCCGCGAGGCCGCGGTCGTCAACGAAGCCCTGTGCAAAGGCTGCGGCGCCTGCGCGGCCAACTGCCGCTCCCTCGCCATCGACATCCGCGGCTTTGCGTCCGAGAACATCGCCCGCGAAATCGCCGCCCTGCTCGACTAACGGTTGAGCCGACAACGATGAGTTGACCGGTGCGACCTTGCTCCGGAATAGACAACCGGCCGTCGCGGTATGTTGAGTTGTCCGGCGAACGCCGGACAAGGAGTCCCAATGAACCGAAGTCTGATAGCACTGTCGGCAGCTCTGCTGCTTGCGGGACCGGTCCTTGCGACACCACGCCACCGTGGCGGGCACGTGCGAGGTCATGCCCCTTCGCCCGCCCGGATGCGCCTTGGCGTTGTCTGGGAGTGGATGAACGGATGCTGGTTCTTCTGGGAAGACGGCAGGATGTACGCCTGTCCCCCAGGGTATCGGCACCAATGCGGGCCAGGATGTCGGCACCACGGGCCCGGGCTCGGGTTTCGCCGCCCTGAGCCGCCGCGACGTCCCAGCAACCGAGGCGGTCACCAGCCGCCGAGCCACGAACGGCCTGGAGGCGAACGGCGCGGCGAAGGCAGACACCGACCATCCGGCAGGCACTGAGCGCTGCCCGACCGAGGTCTCCTTGCGGGAGCGGCGTACGTCGCTCCCGCGTCTGTCTGAAGTTGCGGCCGCGCGGGGAAACCGCGCGGCCATCCCTACGGTTCGATCTCAGGCGCGTCCATGACGCGCTGAATCGTGTCCGGTGAGAAGCCGCGGCGGGCAAGAAGAGCGTAGAGACGGCGCTTAAGCACCAGGGGTTCCAGGCGCTGATTGCGCTCGCGGTACTTCTCCGCGACCGCCTTCGCGGCCACAACTTCGCTTGGGGCCTGGGCCAGCGCCGCTTCGGCTTGCTCGCGAGTGATGCCACGCTTGGCCAGTTCCTGCCGTACCCGCCACTTGCCTTTGTGCCCGATGCTCACGCGGTCCTGGACAAACTGGCGGGCATAGCCTTCGTCGTTCACCATCTTCAGCTCAGTCAGACGGTCAAGTGTTGCCTTCACGGTCTCGGCCGGGAACCCTTTGCGCGTCAGTCGTTCGCTCAGTTCGGCCTGAGTACGTGCCTTGTACGAAAGCAGGAGAAAGGCATAGTTCCGCGCCTGAAGGGTCTGCTCCTCGCGAGCTATCCGTTCGAGTTCGGCACGGTCAAACTCCATGCCCGGCTTGAGCCCGAGCGCGGCGACCGTGTCCTGAGAAAGTCCGACAAGAAAACGGCCGTCGACAAAGACCGAGACCCGCCGCCTACTTCTTCTTTGCGGCTGGAGTGCGGTTATCCTCATCGGCAGGCGCAGGTCTGGCTGGCCTGGGTATCTTGAGCACATCGTAGAGCTGGGCTTCGGCCTTCCGGGCAACCTGTGGATTCTCAGTCAGGAACTCAACGGCTGCGTCCCGCCCCTGACCGATGCGCGTGTCGCCGAACGTGTACCAGGTGCCGGACTTTGTGAAGACGTTGTGCTCGGTTCCGATGTCGACCAGCTCGCCCATGCGCGAGATGCCGCGGCCGTAGATCAGGTCGAACTCGGCCTCACGGAACGGCGGCGCGACCTTGTTCTTTACCACCTTGACCCGCGTGCGACTGCCGATGACGGTGTCGTCTTTCTTGATTGCAAGGATGCGCCGGATATCGAAACGCATCGTGGCATAGAACTTGAGCGCCAGTCCGCCGGTCGTGGTCTCGGGATTGCCGAACATCACGCCGATTTTCTGCCTTATCTGGTTGGTGAAGATGCCGCAGGTCTTTGTGCGCGCGGCCACGCCTGAGAGCTTGCGCATCGCCTGTGACATGAGCCGGGCCTGGACTCCGACAAAGGCATCGCCCATCTCGCCCTCGATTTCCGCGCGCGGCACCAGGGCCGCGACCGAGTCAATGACGAAGAGGTCGATGCCACCGGAGCGGGTCAGCATCTCGGCGATCTCCAGAGCCTGCTCACCCGAGTCCGGCTGTGAGACCAGCAGTCTTTCCAAGTCTACGCCCAGGGCCTTGGCATAGCCGGAGTCGAGTGCGTTCTCGGCGTCGATGAACGCCGCACTACCACCCAGCTTCTGACACTGGGCGATGATGGAAAGCACGAGCGTGGTCTTGCCCGAGCCCTCCGGCCCGTAGACTTCGACGAACCGGCCGCGCGGTACGCCGCCGATTCCCAGAACCGCGTCCAGACCGATGGAGCCGGTGGGAATCGCCTCGACGGGTACGACCGGGTTCTCGGCGCCGAGCCGCATCACCGAGCCTTTGCCGTACTGCTTTTCAATCTGAGCCAGAGCATTGACCAGCGCCTTCGACTTCTCGTCTTCTTTGGGCATGCAGCCTCCGTTTCAATTTGGGCAGAGTATAGGTCTGACCCTGCCCAAGTCAAGCTATCTTGTCGTCAATACAAGCGTTGTCCGCGACACGACCCGGGCGCATTCCATCACCAGGAAGTAGCTGCCCGGCGCGAGGCCACGGCGCTCAAACCTGAACAGGTTCTCTCCGACCCGGGCCGGTCCGCCAAACAGCTCGCGCGAAAGCCGGCCCGCAGCATCATATAGAGCGAGACGAGTCGCCCCTGATGCTGCGGTGCGGAAACTGATCCAGGCCCGGTCGCGCACCGGGTTGGGAAAGACCCTGAGTCCGGGCGCGACCGCTGCCGGCTTCGCCGTCTCGATTGCCTGTCCCGGGTCCTCACGGGTGTGGTAGACGTACTTGTCCCCGCCAGAACCATAGACCCCTTGCTCGAAGATTACGTGCGCCCGGTCACGCGAGTCAACGCAGACTTTGGGTCCGGCCAGGCGCACCGGGTCGGTCTGAATCACCGTGTCCGGCACCAGGGTCAGGACCGAATCCGGCACTGACCGGCCGCCAGCATCGAGGTCGCCGCGCAGCACCGTGTAGTATAGGTTGTGCGCGTCTGATGCCGCATCCACATAGACCACGCGGAGATTGCCGGCCGAGTCCACCGCGACGTTCGGGTCCCAGCGTTCGGTGCCCTGTGTGAAGACCGAGTTGTCCACTGCCACTGAGCCATCCGGCCTGAGTTTCAAGTAGCGTAGCTGCACCCCGTCTGTCCAGGTCCGGAACACGAAGTGGACGCAGGTGTCGGGCGTGGCAACCACCCGGCAGTGCGACATCACACGGATAGTCTGGAGTGTATCAAAGGTCCAGCTCGTCCCGCCATCAGTCGAGAGTCCGTAGAGCAGCCGCTCCATGCCGTCCTCGGTCGTCAGATGGAGCCAGCCGCGCGGGTCGTGGGCCAGGCTGGTCCGGCCTGTCCACGGGTCGCCGCAGTGGAGAAACTGTCGCCAGACGAGCCGCTCGCCGTTCGGGCCGAGTCTGGTGAAGTAGACACTGTCATTACCCTGCGAGTTGGTCGTGAGCACGCAGTTGGAATCGTCGGTGACGCCCGCATCCATGTGAAACACGCCGCCGAGATACATCCCCAGCAGCGGCTGGCCGATGTAGATGTTTCTGCCTTCGGCATCCTGCACAATCGGCTGGTACTCGTAGCCGTGCCACGGGCGCCGCACCCGCATGGTGTCGCCGTCGGTGTTGAGCAAGTACAGGTCGTGCTCCGGGTCTGAGTTCGAGTAGTTGTAGCGCATTACTGCGCAGTAGAGCGTGTCGAGCCGGTCAACTGCCAGCCGCACGTTCAGCCACCAGTAATCCCAGCTCGGATAGCTGCCCACGAGCTTTCTCGGGGTCCAAAGACCCTGGCCGCAAGCCAGTGCCATCAGCAGGATGACCGGAATCGTGACTCGTTTCATGTCTCCTCCAGCTTCCGCCGGTTGACTTCACCCGAGGCCTGCTTTTCCAGGTCATAGAGCCTGAACCTCGCTGCCTTCATCTTGCGGCTCAGGTTCGGCTCGGTCACTTTCAGCACCTCTTCCAGCACTCTGGCCGCTTCTTCTGCTCGCTTGAAGTTGGCGAGCAGGACATCCTCGAGGTTACGGCGTCGGGCCCGGTCGAACCGGTCGCCACGCCCGAGGTCAGACCTGCTGTTCCGGGCCGCCACGGCGCGTCGCCGGAGCGAGCGCGTGTCCGCGCTGACTTGGGTTCTCAGGCGGCGGATGCTCGCCAGCAGCCGCGGTCGCTCCAGGACGAGCCTGACCACGTCTTCCACCACCCTCAGTCCTTCGGTCAGCCGGTTCAGATTGACGTCAACGATACGATTGATGCGGCGTTCATCCATCACCTGCCAGCATAAGACCGCCCCGGTCCAAGTCAAGCCCGGCGCGGGACTTGACAGCAGGTCGGCAGGGGTTAGAGTGATATCACTATGCGGCTATTCCTGTGGACACTCGCGCTGGGCGCGACGGCTTTCGGACAGACGGTGGAGACGCCGGTCAGCTTTGACGGGCAGGGCAGGGTATTCAGACTTTCACCCGAAGCGAACCGGGCGGCGGGCGTGTTTCCTGACCTTGCGGACTTTGACCATGTGGAACTCTGGCGTTCCGACACGGCGGTCCTGGTCCAGGTCTACCACCGCGACGGCACCCGTTCAGGCCGCACGCTCACCCCGGCCGACCTCGACGCGATTCGCATCCGGACGGACACCTATCTCTCCCTGCGTCCGGTCCGGCAGGTGCTCGACCAGGAAGGCCGGGGCCGGTTCCTCTTTGAGCAGCTTCCGATTGCGCTCGGCTGGTACGGCCCCTCCGTGCTCATAATCATCCAGCCCGATGACTTACGCATAGCTTCAGGGGTGTACCTCTTGAGCAGCGCGGCAAGCTACTTCATCCCGATGGCCTACACTGCCGGCGCCCGGGTCACCAATGCCCAGGCACACCTGAGCGTCTCATTCGGCTACCGCGGCATCCTGGCCGGTTTCCTCTTGAGCGACCTGCTCCAGGTTCACGACGAAACCCCCAGGTGGAACGCTATGTTCATGCTCGGCACAAGCATCGGCGGTCAGGTTGCGGGCCGTATCCTCGCCGACAGGTTCTCGCTGGGTCAGGCCACGCTGGTGACAAACTACACCGACCTCGGCACCATGGGCGGTGCTTTGACCGGCGTGATAGTCGAGAATACGCTGCTCCGGGACCAGTTCAATTCTACGCCGCTTTCGGCTCTTACCCTGGCCGGCATGGCCGCCGGCATTGTTGCCGGCAACGCTCGTGCCCAGAGGTGGAACTGCACCGAAGGCCAGGTCATCGTGGACCGCACCGGCGGGCTTCTGGGTGCGGCGGTTGCTCCGGCGCTCTACTATGTGGCGACCGGCGCTCAATTGTTCCACCGGGACGGCGGCGCAGACCTTGAAGTGCTCTCTGCCCTGGCAATCGGCGGGGCAGTGGCCGGGACCTGGTGGACCGAGACGCGGCTCCACGACCTGCCGCTCAGCATCAGCAGCGGCTACATCGTCGCGGGCACGACCATTGCCGGCGGGCTGGTCGGCGCCGGGCTGGGGTTCATGTTCAATACCTCAAACCCCGAAGAGCGCATGGTTGTCGCAACCACGGCCGCCGGTGGCGTGGCCGGCTTTCTGGGTGGACTCAGGCTGGCTCAGAGCCTGGAGCCTGCGGCGAGCACCCGGGCCGAGCGGGCCCGGTTCCGGCTCGAGCTGAACCACGCCGCACTGGCCGGGGCAGTGGCCGAGTACGCCGGCCGACGCACTTTCAAAGCGCCGAACCTCGTAACGGTCGGGTTCTAGTGCACGCTGGCCGCCGGTTACCGTTCGGGAATACGAGCGGGGCATTGATACAGCCCGAGCCGCGACGAGCACGGTCGGCGAATCACCGTTGAACAATACCGGGAGTGCACGATGAACTGCTTCTTCCTTCTGCTTCTTGCTCAGGTTCCCGCGTCGGTACCGGTTCCCTACTATGACCCCCTGGGGCGTCAACCCTCTGCCTACGAGGAGTACGCCGCCAGTCTGACCGATGCGCCGTATGAGGCCGGTGTGCGGCAGCGATTTACGTCCGGCAAAGACACGCGGCTGGTGCTAATCCTCGTCAATGCCGAGTTGTACCCGGCCATCGAGGACGAGCTTTCGCACTACCTCGACGATGTGGGCGCGTCCGGCTTCGATACCAAGCTCATGACCGTATCCGGCGGTCGGCCCGCGAATCTGCGCGCAACCCTGCAGGCCCACCGTGATTCCGGCCTCGTCGCCGGTGTGATGGTCGGGGACCTGCCGGTGGCGTGGTGGGAGGACAGCGAGTACGGCGAGGACTATCCCATAGACCTCTTCTTCTCCGACCTCGACGGCACGTTCGCCGACGCTGACGGCGACGGCAAGTACGACCGCCATTCGGGCAGCACCGCGCCCGACATCCAGCTCGGCCGCATCTACGCGTCGCGGTTCACCTACGGCGCCGAGGACGCTCTCATCCGCTCATACTTCCAGCGCAACCACGCGTACCGCACCGGGCAGTTGACCCTGCCGCGGCGGGCCCTGGCCTACAACGAGGTCGACTGGTACCCGAACGACCACGGCCTGGGCAGCCTCTACTCCGACGTAACCGTGTTCAATGACCAGAACACGACCACGGCGCACCACTACCGGAGTCAACTGGCGCACGGCTACGAGTTCACCCACGTCATCGCCCATTCATCACCGTGGGTCCACTCTTTCTTCCTCGCGAACGACGAGTTTGGGGCCGGCTCGATGTTCAACTTCGAAGTCCCGGCGCTCTGCCCCCGGGCGGCATTCTACTTCATCAACGGGTGCATGAGCGGCCGGTTCACTGAGCGCGACAACCTCGGCAACTGGTACCTTTTTGCCCAGCCATGGGCGCTCGAAGTGATGGCCTCGAGCCAGTTGATGTACGGCGTGAACAGCCTGGCCACGGTTTACCAGGCTTTGGCCCGGGACTCGACCTTTGGCGCGGCCTTCCTCGCCTGGCACCGCACCAACTACGCAAGCTTCCGGGGCACGTGCCTTCTGGGCGACCCGACCCTCAAGGTGGACCGCTCAGCTCCGCAGGCTGCGCGAGTCAGACTGCCCCACTATACCGAGCCGGTGCTGGCCGACTGGAACACCTGCGAAGTCGAGAGTTCGAACTTCGTCAACGGCCATCCTGTTATCGGCTTCTCCCAGGGCAGACTCAGGATTGTGTTCGACTCCGGCCGCCGGGTGCGGTCCGATACTTACCTCTCGTCGTTCGACGGGGCTCGATTCACCTCGCCTGAGTCGGTGGCCTGGCACGAGTACTACGACCTGTTCCCGGCCTGCGCGACCGATGCCGTGGGCCGGTTCTGGGTTGCGTGGCAGAGCTTCCGGGACTACTCAAGCTACGAGCACTTCCAGGTCTTCAGCGCGCGGTACTACAACGGGCAGTGGTCGTCGGTCAGCCGGGTCGGGCCCCAGGCCGGTTACCACGACGTGCAGCCGGACCTTGCCTCGGGTACGGATACCATGGTCTGGTGCGCGTTCAAGTCCTGGCGCAACGGCCAGGCCGACATCTGGGTCTCGAATGCGTACAACGCCGGCGCGTGGGCTGCGCCGGTACGCCTGACTGCCGACTCGCTCGACCAGGTTGACCCGTGCGTCGTCGTCGACCGCGGGAACCATCCCTGGGTCTTCTGGACATCGCTCTCCCACGGCCACTGGGAACTGCACGGCCGCAGGAACGACGGCGGCTGGCTGCCGGTCTTTGTGCTCGACTCGTCCGGCAACAACAGCTCGCCGCGCGCCGCGGTCGACCAGGAAAACCGTCTCTGGGTCGTATGGCACAAGTGGCAGGGTGCGCAGTCCGACGTCTGGTACGCCTGCTACGACTCGGCCTGGTCCGTGCCCGCGCCCCTGACCTCAAGCCCGTGCGACGACATCCTGCCCGACATCGCGGCCGCGTCCGACGGCACGGTCTGGGCCTGCTGGCAGTCGCGCGCGACCGGGCACTGGGACATCGTCACTTCGCGCTACCTGGACGGCTGGAGCGAGCCTGAGCCGCTGGTCGCGGACTCGGCGAACGACTACGACCCGGTCATTAGCAGCGATTCTGGCGGCATCTGGGTGGCGTGGGCATCTGACCGACGCGGCTACTGGAACATCCGGGCCGCGCGCAACTCGCTGACCGGCGTGCAGGGTCCTGAACGCAGCGGCCCGTTCGTGGTACGTGCGGCGCCCAACCCGTTCCGCGACCGGACGCGGCTCTCAGGCCCGAGCGTATTCTCGGTCGATGTCTTCGGTGTTGACGGCCGCAGAGTGGCCCGGCTCGACAGCAGGAACGGCGAGGCTGCTTGGTCGCCGGCAGGCCTTGCCCCGGGTGTCTATGTAGCGCATGTCGCCGCGCCGGGGACGAACTCGACCATCCGGCTCATCCGGGCAAGATAGCAGCCTGACCCGGCGCCACGGCCATGGCGGAATCGGATGGCCGCACTACGCGGCTGTGCTCTGTCTTGTTCGCGTCGTGGTCTGTGCAGCAGCGGCTCAGCCGCGGAAGAACTCAATGAGCGGGTAAGGTGCTAACCCGCGCCCGAACTGCCGCCGCCACCGCCGCCACCACCGCCGCCAGAGAAACCGCCACCCGACGATGACGCGGTGGAGAACGACTGCATCATACTGCCCAGGTTGGCGGCAAAGCTCTGAAACCCCGCCATGCTGGAGGCGAATGACGACAGGCCCGCGCCGTGACCCGTGCCGGCACCGAAGTACCAGACCGGCATTGCCAGGGCCGCACCCTGTCTTTCGGCCAGTTGGCCCACATGCCGGAGAAACTCGTCGGCCACGCCCAGCGCCACGGCGTAGACGTAGTACTGCTCCCAGATGGCGAGCAGCTTGACCGGCGCCTGCTCGATGGCCGAGAAGTCGGTGAGGAACTTTCTGAACTTGTGCCAGCGCTTGTGCTCAAGATACGCGGTCGGGTGCCAGCGTCGAATCGTGCGGCCCGCAAGGATAAAGACCGCAAAGGCCGCGCCGGCAATGACGAATCCAAACGGCAGTGAGCCGCGTCCCGGCCCGCCCGCGATTGCCTGCACGCCAAGACCAAGGAAGAACCCACCTAACACAGCGCATACCAGGGCTGCCGCGACGAAGATGCGGTAAGCCCATCGGCTGGCTTGCTCAGTGAACTCCGTGCCCAGTTGCGCCACCCACCACTCCTTGCCCTGCCGGACCAAGTCAGGAATCATGGCCCGTACCTCGGTCGAGTGGTTCGTACCGTACTGCTTAAGCATCTTCTCGTCGAATCGGTCCCTGCCGGCCCCGACCCGTTTGAAGAAGAAGTCAACCACTGTCTGGTCCAGAGGGGTGACTCCGGGCCCAAGCCCGGGCTTGTCCAGCCGGAACTCGTAGCGCGTCTTCCGTCCCTCCTTTACCTCGTGTACCGAGACCATACCTTTGCGCGCGAGTTCGAGCAGGGTCGCCATCATGGCCTGGAAGACAGGCTGGGTCAGGCCGCTTTCCTCCGGGTTCTGGTGCATGATGACCGGGACCGTCACCGGCGGCGCCGAGCGCGGCGGCTCGTGTTCGTAGATTGCCTGGTAGTCGAGCTTCGGCTCGCGCCCGTACCGGAAGTAGAACACGAGCAGCAGGGCCAGCGGCACGAACACGGCGAGCACGAACCCGAGCGGGATGAACACGTACTTCCGCACCCCGGACATGACGAAGTTCCGCTTCTCCTGGGCAAGGATGGCCGCGTAACGCCGCACCGGAATCAGGGACGCCTGCTGGTACAGGCCCGGCGCTGACAGCACCCGCACTTCAACGAAGGCGTTGCGCGGGATGCCGCTCTGCCACACCGATGCCTGGTCCATCGCATCCGAGAAAGAGAGCGTGCCGGGCCGTGCTGCCGAGTGCACATAGACCTTGAACAGCTCCGACGACGGTCCAGGCAGGTGCAGCTCTACTGCAATCTCCTGCATCGGCTCGTGCTCGTCTTCGACTACTTTCCAGTAGAACTCGGCCACGTCCGTGTAGCGCCGGACCGCGCCGATAACGGTGTAGTCGAGCAGGAATGTGCGTTCCTCGTCCTGGGCTGAGTAGCCCCACTTGATGTACAGCGACCGGTCGGTGCTGGTCAGTTCGAGCGGCTTGAGCTCTTGCCAGCCTGCCGGTGTCTGCTCGGCCAGCCGGTTGAATACGATGTCGTCCGCGCCCTGCTTCTTCAGGTCAACGAACGCCCAGGAGAATGAACCATCGAAATAGTAGGTACGTTCCTGGACAACCCGCGCGTTGCCGTCCGGCTGCAGCCATACCTCGGTTCTCACCATGGGGTAGTGATAAGACTTCGCGATGACCGGCGAGAAGACGAGCGCCGGCAGAACCAGGAGGAAGTGAAACCTTGTGTGTCTACTGCTCACCGAAAACTCCCTTGTCTTGCGAAGCGGGGACCGGATTCTGAATGGCGTCGGTACAGGGCATACGTCAGTACCCAAAGTCAATACCCAGGCCGGCTGAGTTGCAGCACAGGTTGAGCCCGGCAGACACGGTGTCTATCTCGTCTCTGCTGAAGCCGGGCGGAGTTCGGGATCCACGCAAGATTCTGTACGGCTTTGAACCCGAAGTCAAGTCGGCGCGGCGGAATCGCCGCTCAGCCGCGATTCGGAACCCCTCGACGGAGACGACTCAGTTCGCGAGCGAGTTGTCTAAGCAGGGCAGGGTTCTCGACCTTCCTGCGCCAGTCGGCAGGGATGGCCTTGATGCCCAGCGCCGTGCCGAGGATTGCGCCTGTGATGGAGCCGGTGGAGTCGCTGTCGCCGTCGCGGTTGACCGCGGCGAGCACGGCCGCCCTCCAGTCGTCCTTGTACCTGAGCGCATAGCAGAGCGACACGGCCAGCGCTTCTTCTCCGACCCACGCCTCGCCGAGAAGGGCATTCTCGTCCGGCCTCGGCTTGCCGGCGAGTTGTACCGCCTGTTCGACCTTCGCAAGTGTCTCTTCGTGACCGGGGTACCTGACCAGGGAACTCCTGGCCGACGCGATGGCGGTATAGAGTTCCTCTCCGTCGTGCAAGGCTGCAATCAGCTCAGCCAGGAACCCGGCCGGAAGGTAGCCCGAAGGATGGCCATGAGTGATGGCCGCGCAGTCAACGCCAACCTGGAAGGCGACGCCGGCAGGAAAGAGCAGCCCGACCGGCGCGGTCCGCATCACGCCGCCGCAGCCTTTGCTGCTGTTGATGGGGTTTGCCGTGGTGCCTGTCCGGCCGGAGCGGAGTGCGCTGAGGCAGGACGTGCCCGGTGCCCGGCGTTGGCTGGGGTCGTCCTGCGTTCCGAGCCACGCCACGTACTCCTGGTACACCAGTGCGGCAACGTGGCTGGATGCCGCTGTGCCAAACTCGCAAACCGCACGGATGCAGCCCCGGGCCGTGGCCAGCGTCATCTGCGTATCGTCGGTGTAGAGTCCGGGCGCACCGTAGATGCTCCCGACCAAGTCGGTTACCCCGGCCGGGCCGTATTCAGCGTGGATTGCGGCCAGCGACGAGAACTCCACCGGAGCACCCAGCGCATCTCCGACCGCAGCTCCAAAGACGCAGCCGAGGGCGCGCGATGGGCGCGGAATCACGGGATTTCGGGGGCGGTGGGGCTGTTGAGAAACCACGAAGGTATCGGCCTGAACGAAGTGAAGGGTCTGAGGGACGCTTCCTGTGTTTCCAAGTGTTGTCAGGTCAATGCCTCTTGATGCTTACCTGTTCTTTCTGTTCCGCGTCAAGGGCAGGGCAGAGTCAACGGGTCTGGTCCGTTCCAGCACAGCCGAATGGTAGCAGCCGGCGAATGTGAGTCAAGGTCGTCTGCTCTGCGGATGATTCCGGCGACACCTTGCTTATCTCATCTTCGTCAAGCTTGGGCTGGCCTCAGTCCGCATCGCGGGGAGGTTTGCCGGCGGCTTTCGGCCAACGGCTGACGGCCCTGGCTGGAACCGGATTTGAGACTCGGTTACCGTCAGAGATCGCCATGTGGGTGGGCGGTGCGTGTCGAGCAGCAGCGCGCGTTGTCAGGCGCGGTCTCGGGCAGACGCCCGCAGCGTTCTGCTTGCGCCCGGATTCCGGCCTGCCCTTGCGCCTGGCTTCGAACCTGCCGCGGGAACTGGAAACCGCACTGCTGCCAGACCTGCTCATCGACCCGCTGTCGGCCGCGCCTCGGAAACCGGCGTCGGAGCCGTTGACGCACACGCTGGTCGAACTGCTGCTGCTCCTGGCAGCAGAGACGCCTTTCGCACCAACTTCTGGCCCACATTCGTACCCGGTGGGGGGAGTGGCTCCCGGAGTCGCTCCCCTGAGCACTCTCCGCGGCAGTTCCTGGGGTTCGATTGCAGGGTAAGTTACCACTAGTACGAAAGTTATAGCTTCCAGTCAGGCTCTCAGTGGTTTCGCCGGAGTGATGCCTAGTCGTTATGTGGGATGACTCAGCAGGCCTTGAGCCTGTTGCGGAGGTCGGACGCGCTCTGCGGGTCTTTCGTGCCTGTCCGACTCTCACCTCAGCCCTGCCGCGCCGGCCACGACGATGACATCTCCGGTCATGCCGCCCATATTGGAACCATGCCAAGCCCGCCCGCAGACGCCGAAGCCGCAAGCCGTGAACCGCTGAGAATCAACGCGCCCGCGCCACTGGACCACTTTGCCAGTAGAGCATGCTTCCGCCTCCTTCTTGACACCGGCCCGAACTCGCCTGTCCTGATTCCCGATTCCCGATGGCAAGCGTCCCTGACGCTGCCGCTGACCGGGTCGAGCGGTTCCGCCATGACCGCCGGGTCTTCCTGACTCGGGACATGACCGGATTCGGCCCGGCGACGGGCCGTGTCCCGAAGCATGGAGGTCGTAGAAAAGGCCTCAGGAAGTCCGGTAAGAACACCTGCCTGCGTTTGATTTGGTGGCGAAAAGGGGCTATACTGACCCAGCAAACGCGAGGTGAAATATGAAGACTCTGGATGAGATAATCGAATCAACGAAGGAACTGCCTGAGGAGTTGCAGGCCGAGGTCAGGGACTTCGCGCGCTACCTTCGAGACACCCGGATTCCGAAGTCCCCCGGCAGAATGAAGCTAACGTGGCGGGGAGCTTTGCGGAGCCTTCGCGGCCGCTACACCTCGGTGGAACTCCAGCACAAGAGTCTCGGGTGGTGGTAACGGTGTACCTACTCGATACGTGCATCCTGCTCGAGTATCTCCTTGACCAAGCAAAGGCTGATGAAGTAGAGGAATTCCTTCTCGGAGCATCGGGCACGATGTGCATTACCGAATTCTCTCTCTACTCTATCGGCATCAACATGCTGCGACAGAAACTGGCGGACCGGTTCATCGAGTTCGCTGATGACGTGCTTGTCGCCGGGCAGGTTAGGTTGCTCAGGCTTGGACCATCGGACATGGCAGCCGTCGCCGGGGCGGCGCGGCGCTTCGGATTCGACTTCGACGATGCCTACCAGTACGTCGCGGCGGAAAAGCACGACCTGACGTTGGTCAGCTTCGACGCCGACTTCGACCGGACCGACCGCGGACGAAAGACGCCTGCGGACATACATGGTGAGCCACCCATCGCTCGCGACAAGCCCGCGCAGCAGCGGGCGGGCAAGCCGCGGACCAAGCCTGCCCGCGGACGCCGAAGCCGCAAGCCGTGAACCGCTGAGAATCAGCGGGCCCGCGCCGGCCACGACGTTGATATCTCCGGTCGTGCCGCCCATATTGGAGCCATGCCAATCCTGCCCTGTCGGCAGACCGAGAAGCTCATGCGGCAGATCGCTCCCACGCGAGACCTGCTCACTGAGCTGGACACAAAGCACCCTGACATTCTGCGCGCCGAGGGCATTGTGCCTGCCGACTATCGCGGAGCATGGTGTTCCGTTCCGCAATCGAGAGCAATCGCGGTACGTTCGCGGCCACAACAAGCCCATGCGCGGTTCGCTTGCCCCGCGAGGTGACGAGGGAGCAAGCTGCGAGCCTTTGTTCGCACCAGTTTGACCTTCGCATCTGACATCTTATAATACCGCTGATGCCTAAGCCAGACGACCTGTACGCATCCGCAGTCCTCTTCTGGCCCAAAGCACTGGTTGAACGCGAGGCGTCCGTCAGCACGATTCCACTTCTGCTTGAAACGCAGGACCAGTTCATAAGCCTCCTCAACATCTCCGACGCTGCACCCGACGCGTGGCAGAAGGCGCTCACGGCCTCCAAGTCCTTGTCGGCGAACCTGTTCCTCAAACATCTGATGGTCATTTCAGACGTAGGCGGGGAGTTGCTCCAGCGACTCAGAACTGAGCTGGCAAAGGCCTTTCCTAAGGGAGTCATGACCTTTGGCTGGAAGGGGCAGCCACACAGCTACTGCTTCAAGGCCGTGCTCACTCAGAAGAGGCTCGACAACAAGACCTTGGCAGTTGACGGTCCAAGCCTGGTGCACCCGCGGCAACTTACTGATGTCATGGTGGACGTAGCGATGCTGCTCCTGCACGGCGCCGCCAGTGTGGACCCGCTGGTCCCTGCTCCGATCAAGGAGAAGTGCGTAGTCGGCGGTCTGATGGGACAGAAGCAGGAGTTGGTCACGTTCGTCAAGCAACGCTACATACTCGTCAGCCGGATCACGCAGGGTGCCAGATCCAACACTCTTGGGCAACTGGCTCAGGACCTTGTGAAAGAGACGCTGGAAGGGCTGTTGGAGGGCTGGAAGTTCACACGCAACGGCACTATCCCGGGGATAAGCCAGACCGGTGGGCTCACCGACATCGGCTTCGACATCGTCGCCAGGTCACCGAAGGGCAGGTATGTGGCGATAGAAGTGACTTTTCAGGTGACCACGAACAGCGTCATCGAGCGCAAGGCCGGGCAAGCCGAGGCAAGAGCGAAGGTTCTGCACGCGGCGGGGCACCGAATTGCGTACGTCATCGATGGAGCCGGCAACTTCCAGCGTCAAGCCGCACTGCGTACGATCTGCCAGTTCAGCGACTGCGCAGTCACCATAAGAGAGGACGAATTGGCGAAACTCGCGCAGTTCCTGCGTGCTGCTGATGATTCGGCAGCCACGAAGTCCAAGCCCGGGCGCAACTGATGCCGCACCAAAGCGAAGCCTGCACTCGACTCCGACTCGAGAGTCGAATAATCAAGAAGCTTGCCGACATGTCCACACGCAGTGACAGCATGACCCCCACCGCCTACCTGCTTTGGTTTCCCAGTGGTAGAACGGATGGCGACGCGGCGGAGAGCAAGGACGCGCTCGCCGAGTTGCTGCAGTTTGCCTCGGGCCTACACGAAGAGTCGGTGGTGTGCATTCTCACCACACCACCCGACGCCGCCCGCCTGACGTCAATACTTGGCGGCCAACTTAGATTCCAGCTCTGGGTGGCCGTGAAGACCAACCATGACCCCGAAGCAACATCCGCCGGCATGCTGGCAAGGCGCCACGTCGCGCTCCTCGTGTACTCCCGCTATCCCGGTTCACTCAACCACACCAAGACCCGCATCGCATACACCTACTGTGCTGCGTGCGGACGGACCACGAAGGACTACGGTGGCAAGAAGCACCTTTATCATGAGTATGGCACTCTTCTGTCCGACGTTTGGCGAGACATAAGCTGTGACCCCGCTTGCGATATCCGTGCCGTGGTTGACCGGCTGCGGGATCTGTTCGGCCTAGCACCGTATCGCGCCCTCCACCTGCTCGACCTCCGAGAGTGTCGCGAGCTCCAGCCTGGGCGGGCGATTGTGGCGGTGGCTGAGGAATGTCTGGTGCGCTCGGAAGTCGGCGATGCCATTCCGGTGGGCTCGGAGCTGGTCAAGGGCGACTGCCTTGAAGTCCTCCAGTCTCTGCCTGAGAACTCCGTGGACCTCTGCTTTGCAGACCCGCCATACAATCTGCGAAAGAAGTACGACCGGTGGGATGACTCGCTTGAGTCCGTCGAGTACTTCTCCTGGTGCGACCGATGGCTATCCGAACTCGCGCGCGTGCTGAAGCCGGGCCGCACACTCGCAGTGGTGAACATTCCCCTATGGGCCGCGCGCCACCATCAACACCTGTGCTCGATTCTCTCCTACCAGAACTGGATTGCCTGGGACGGCCTCGGCTTCCCGGTGCGGATGGTCATGCCCGCTCACTACGCCATCCTCTGCTTCTCGAAGGGTCCGCCGCGTCCTCTCCCAGGGCTCGACCCCAAGGTCGCCCGGACTCCCGATTCTGCTAACCTGCAGTCGCTCCTGGACGGCTACTGCGCGAGACCGGGCTGCATGGCTCTGCGGAGATACCGGGGCACGAAGGATGCCGAACTCATCACCGACCTGTGGGCCGACATTCACCGCCTCAAGCACAACAGCCGGCGAGTGGACCACCCGTGTCAACTACCGCCAAGACTCATGCGCCGGCTCATTGCGCTGTTCACACAGCGGGATGAACTCGTGTTGGACTGCTTCGACGGCGCCGGGACTACGACTCTGGTGGCACACCAGATGGGGCGCAGGTTCTTCGGAATCGAACTGTCAGAGCAGTATCACAAGCTCGCACTCACGCGCCACCAGCAGGTGGTGCGCGGCGAAGACCCGTTCGGGAAACGGGACGAGGTCCCGACCAGCAAGAACAGCCCGGTCCAGCGTCTGCCGAAGCAGAACTACTTGGTCAGCAAGAAGACGTTGCAGCTCGAGGTCCGCAGGATAGCCCACCAGCTTGGTCGCCTGCCGACGAGAGACGAAGTCCGCGCATTGTGCAAGTATCCGGTTGAAATGTACGACAAGTACTTCGTGAGTTGGGGCGAGGTCTGCGCTGCCGCGCGTACGACCGGAATGACCGAGTATCCCAAGGCGCTGAGCAAGCGTGAAAAACAGCAGGTGCTTGCCTTCGACCGGCGCGCTACACGCCAAAGACCATGACCGAGTCGCGCCTGCGCGTTCTTCACCCCGTCCTCCTTCTACCTTCCTCGTTCTCCATTCTCGCATTCCTACCCGCCGCCGCACCCGCACCCCCAGGGTCGAGAAGATTCTGGTGCCAAAGAAACGGGCCGATTCTATCCGCACTGCCGACAGAGAGTCCAGCAGCGTCGCCGACGTGCCACGCCGCCGGAGAGTCGCAGGTCGTGAGCCTCGTCTTACGACCGGTTGGCATTCAACTGCAACTGGGGGACTGGTCACGGGCAACTCGCGCGTCGAGCGCGCCCGGGAATACTCCGACCCGGACCATTCCGAGAGTGAGGAGCGCTTCATTCTGCTGGGCATGAGCCGTCGCCTGCGGGTTCTGGTCATATGTCACTGTTACCGCGAGAGCGAGTCCGTCATACGAATCATGTCGGCACGCAGGGCCGACAGAAGCGAGGAAGAAGAGTACTGGAGATGAGCTTATGAGAGCGCACTATGACTTTGCCGGAATGAAGGGGCGGAAGAACCCGTATGCGCGGCGGCTGAAGCAGTTCGTCACGATTCGACTCGACCGTCCCTCGATTGAGTACTTCCGGGACCTTGCGGCAAGGACCGGGCTGCCTTACCAGAGTCTGATCAACCTGTATCTCAGGGACTGTGTCGAGCACCGGCGCCGGCCGTCGCTGCGGTGGGTTTCTACGGCCACCGCTGATTGACCCGACGGCCGCCAAGTCAAGTCTCGCTGACGCAATGAGAGATTCCTGACGCAACGTCATTCCAGATGGCAGGCGCGCTCCGCGCGAGTCTGCAGGTCGCGGTATAGGACTTCGCACTTTGGACGTCCAGCCTCTGGCTTCATACGTCTTGCCTGGGCCGCTCCCGTGACCTGATGCGAGCCGGGCTTCGGCCGCGGTCTTGCCGCGAGTGTCAGGTCGCCGGTCAATGCCCGAGGCCCAAGCCTTATGACTAATCAACGCGGAAGTGTTGAATGGCCGAGCCTTGGCGTTCCTTTGACTTCGCTCAGGACAAGCCTTGGCGGTTGTCTTGCTCGAAACCCGAGGGACACTTCCCATGTTTCGTGCCTGTGCCAAGGCGCGGTTCCGGGCCGGGTTCATCAACCGGT
>CAZQFS010000002.1:0-19053 GCA_964592755.1 uncultured bacterium
CTATAGGCAACACCGTTGACCTCGACGCGAAAACTCGGGTCTATTCTCCGACGTACTACTCCGTCGCTCAGGCTCGCGGCCGACACCAGGTCGGCAGCAAGCACTGCGGCAAGCACGGATACGCATCGACGCACGCACAGGCTCCTGTCATTTGATAGCGCAAGGCAAAGCACGATGGAGCGGCATCGTCTTCGCCCATGGCGACGATTGTAGTCTGGCAGGCCGGGGTTGTCAAGCCCGCGCATCCCGGCAGAACAAAAAGGGGACACGATGAGCAGTCGTGTCCCCTTGTGTAAGGAGGCGACTAATCGGAGTCGGTGTGCATCCGGCGCAGGCTGAAGTTCACGTCGCGCGTGACTTCGTGCGCCCGGACCGGGACACGCCTCGGGAAGACCTGTGGCTCGTAACCCCGCGCCTGAGCCGTCACCTGGTACTCGCCCGGCACGAGAGCCATCCGGTAGCAGCCGCGACGGTCGGTTCGTGTGTGATTGCGCCCATGCTCGCCGACCGCCACCACTACTGCCCCGGCAACGGGTTCCTGGGTTTTGGCATCCACGACCCGGCCACTAATCGCACCCCTGACCGGCTTGGGCTGGAGTGCAAAGTTAATATCTTCGGTCACCTGGCCGGCCTCAACTGGCACCGGCCTGGGGAACGACTCTTTCTTGTAGCCCCGGGCCGCGGCTTTCACGCGATAGGCCCCGGGCCGAAGCCCGCGGATTACATAGTTGCCGCGTTCGTCGGTCCGCGCCCGGCCCGACCATTCGCGGCCAGCGGCAACGACCAGTGCGCCGCGCACCGGCTCACCGGTGCGACGGTCGGTGACGCGACCGCTGATTGCGCCAGTCGGCCGCTGCATCGGCCGCAGGCGGAAGTTGATATTCTGCGTGACCTGACCCGGCCGCACCACGACCGGCTCAGGATAATGCGCCGGCTCATATCCCCGGGCCTGAGCCGAAAGCCGATAGCGGCCCGCTGCGAGATTCGGGATTCGATATAAGCCGCGCTCGTTGGTCTGGGCGCGACCGGCCTGGCCGCTGTCGCCGTGGCAGATAACGACCGCGCTGGCAATCGGGTCACCGGTCGCCGCGTCAACCACCTGGCCTGAGATAGCGCCCAGGTCCTGCGCAAGGCCCACGGCCACCAGCGCCATGGTGATGTAGAGCAGTCTTTTCATCTCTGTTCTCCTGTGGTTAGAGCTTGTTCTGGACTGACTTTCACGGTTCATGACGTTGGTGGATGCAGCATTCGTGCCAAATGGCTAACCGTTTGTCAATCAATGGGTTGAGTCGTAATGACGTCCGGTGGACGTGATCGGGACGGTTCAGACTTGTGCGTCGCCGGCCGTACTAGAACGGGAATCGGTCGTAGTAGTCCACGCGGCCCACGCCGAAAGGAAAAACCGCGACGAGCTTCATCTCGTCGCCGGCCTCAACCTTTGTCACCGAGAGTGCGTTGACAATGCCGATGGATTTGCCGACACGGTTGGCCTCAGCCAGTGCCAGGCTGCGCCGAACCGGGTCCGGTACGCGACAGAGCCAGAGCAACGGCTCGTATCCGGAAGTGTCGGCAAGCATTGGCACCGGCTGGCTGCCGGCAACCCTGGTGTGCAGTTGCAGCAGCTCGTCGCGACCCGCATCGGGAATGCAGAATAGGTACTCGCCCTGCTCGACGCACCGGTAGAACGAGACCGCCAGCGGCCGCAGGGTGCGTCGGGCAGTGCTGACGTGGTCAATTACGTTCTGTATTTCGTCGAGGTTGGCGGGCGTGAACGGCGGGATTATCGGAATGTGAGGACGGACCCGGAAACCTGCCGGGTCATACTTCTCCCGGAGGCGCTGAAACTGCGCCTCATTATCGAGTTTCGGGAAGGCTGTCACGCAGAACTGTGCCGCCTTCACGCACCTATTCTAGCAGAAACGCGCGCATTGGCAACCCCGCGCGATGCAACATGTAGTAGCACAGCGATAATGTCACCGGGCAATGGCACAGGGAAAATGTCAATCTTGACAGTCTGCTACCACGGCCAGGTCTACCAACTCAGGCCCAACACCCGCAGCATCTGCATCGCCGGGACAAAAGTCACGGTGCAGGAGCGGTCCAGTGGCTCGCTCCAGGTCCGTCATGGCCGTGCCGGCACGTTCCCCGTCACCCGGCTGCCTGACCGCCCCAGACCAAGCCGTCAACTCAGACACTCTTGCTGTGGTTTGACCGATGATGCTCGGCGTGCCCGGCCGACAGCAGACCGGTCGGGAGCGTTTGACACGGCCCGCGCTTTGGTCTATGCTCAATCAGCCCATTTCGGACCAGGCAGAATTGCTCTCGGCAATGTTATCGGAAGACCGCCTTCCCGTTCGCGCCCGGCTGCGGCGTAGCCGGCATACCCGATGAGTCCAGCCGTCGCGGTCGTCGGCCTTGTGTTCGCGTCGGCCGTTGCGCTGGGCATTCTCGTTCTTCTGTTTCGGGTCGCGGCAACACGGCGGAATCTGAAGGGGTTGTCGGCCACGCTCGCCTCGTCTCAGAACAAGACCCAGGATTACCTCCAGAGCTTGACCGCGGGTTTGTCCGCGGTCGAACGAGCCCTGGCCGAGCTCCAACGCCGGCCGGTGACGCCGCCCGGCACCACTGCTCCGGCCGCGGAGTTCGACCGCATCCGCGGCGCGCTGCAGATGGTCTCAGGTCAGTTGACCGAGCTGACCAAGGCTCAGGCCGAGCGCATCCAGGCCCTCGAGCGCGAAGTTGCGGCCATGACCGTCAGCACCGAGGCGCGGGTCGAGGAACTGCGGGCCACGCTTGAGTCGCGGCTCGGAACGCAGTACGAGGAGTGGCTGCGCCGCGTCGCGGAGCTGCATGCCGAGTCGAACGAAAGCGCGTCCCGGGCACTGGATGAGGCGAATCTTGCCGTCAGCCAGTTGCAGGGGCTGGTCCAGGACCGGCTCTCTCAGGCGCTCGCGGTCCAGCACGGCCAGATGAACGCCGTGCTGGAGCGGCTTGAGGCCTACGCACGCGAAAGCACGGTCCGGTACGACGCGACCGATGCCCGGCTGCAGCAGCAGCTCAGGACGATGGCCGAGGAGAACGACGGCAAACTCGCCAACGTTCTCAGCTCATTCCAGCGACAACTGGAAAGGGCGCTTGAGGGCGTGGTCAACCGTTTTGCCGAGCTCGACTGGCTGGTCCGGCAGATGTCGGAATCGATGGTCGTCCTGAGCAGGGACATTGACGCCCAGCGTGCCGGCCTGCAGGCGGTACGGGACGTAGTCGCGGCCACGGCCGCGGGGATGGAACAGGTTGCCGCGTCCTGCGGTGCTGCGGTTGACGAGCGGCTTGCCCGCGCGGCCGAAGAGCAGGCGGCCCGAGCCGAAGAAGCGATGAGCGTACTCGGCGCCGGCATCGCGGGACTCCGGCGCGAGCTTGCCGGACAGTGGGACCAGACCGCGGCACGACTGCAGGAACTGGGCGCGACGCTGGAGCGGGTCGCAACACAGCTCGCCAGCCGGCCCGAGCAGGCGGACGGCGCAGTTACGTCCGCGGTCGTTGAGACTGTGGTTGAGCAGTTGGGCGGCCGGCTGGCAGAAGTCACCGATTCGCTGAGCAGGCTCGGTACCGAGCAACGCAGCAAACTGGAAGCTTTGATTGCCGGGCTGGCCAATCTGCGTCAGGACGGAAGCGAAATGAACCGGCTGATTGAGGAGGGGCTGGGCAGACTGCGCCCCGAAGCCGGTGCGGAGCAGAACCGGCAGTACGCGGAGCTGATGCGGCTTGTTGCCGACCAGTCGGTGCTGGTCGAGCGGCTCGCGACCGAACTCGGTCGCCTGGCCGAACAGATTGGTGTGCTGCCCGGCCCGGGCGAGCAGCCGGGACACAGGGCAATCGCCCATCTTGTGCCGTCGCCGGGTGGAAATGGGAACGAAGTCAGGTGGATGCCGATTGAAGTGGTATCACCGCTTGAGGCCTACGAACGCCTTGTCCGGGCGCGCACCGCGGGCGATGCCGAGACCGTTGCCCGGGCCGGCAACGAGATGGAGGCGAACATCCTCAGCGTGGCCGCGGCCATGCGTCAGAAGTACAGCCCGCTGCCCGGCATCGCTGACGTGGCCATCATGTTCCTGCCGGTCGAGGGGCTGTACGCCGAAGTGCTGCAGCGGCCCGCGCTTTGCCGCTCTCTGCACCGCGACTACCGCATCATCATCGCCAGCCCGGCGACGCTCGACAGCCTGCTCGCGAAAGAGCGGTCCACCGACGCCTCGTACCCCGTGCGCTAGTTGTCTTCGGCCCCGTAAGACAGCGGCGGCCCCGGTCAAGGGGCCGCCGTGCTGCTGGGCAGTGTGCTAGTCGGTCGTAACGACCTTCCGGGCCTGGTCGCCGACCCTGAGGAAATAGACCCCGCGGTCCACAGTCCTCGGCCTCCAAGACACGCTGCCCGAAAGCGTCTGAGGCACAAAGGTCATCCGGTCGACTTCACGGCCCACCACATCAAGAGCCACCACGGTTACCGGTTCAAGCCGGGCCAGGTTGTAGCTGATGACGAAGCCGTGGCCGGAGATACGCGGCACGATGTCGAATCCGCGCACGAGTGCCGCGACCCGAGGTGCCTCTTCCACTGCCACCGGCGGGTCGTACCACTCAGAGGCCGTGTCTGACACCGCGGCCATCTGGGTGACGGTACGAGCGCCGCAGATGACATAGGCGACAATCTGGCTGTCGCCCGCAGGGATGGCGAACGGGCCATTAGAGGCGAGCGCGTGCCAGTTGGCAGCGGTCGTGCCGGTAGTCGAGCGCAACGTCCCGTCCATGAACCTGGCTTTCTCGCTCTTGGTGAAGCCGTCGCTGATGTAGGTGGTGTGGTTGATGCAGTTGGCGAAACCGCTCATGCCGGTCGGGTAGACGGGCCGCACTCCCAGGGCCAGGGTCTCGCCCGAGGCGTGGGACTTGACGTAGGCGAGCAGCCGGGTCGAGTCGGTGCCGGCATAGTCGGTGCCGTCGTTGGCGTTCCATCCCATGGTGCGGAAGTCACAGGCCACCCCGGTGTAGAGACCCATCACCGGTTCCGCGCCGTAATTGTGGATGCGGTACTCGAGTACGACGAAGTCCTTGTGGGCGAGGGCGGCGCTGACGTAGCTGCGTTGGGTGACCGACAGGTTCTTCGGGTTCGGGTGGTTCGAGTCGTCGAACTCGCACATGTACTCTTGGGCGCCGAGCTCGACCGGGTACACCGGCCGCAGCGACTCGAGCATCGCGAAGTCCAAAGGCGTCACCTGCCAGGGTGTGCCGTAGTAGTTGTCCGCGACCCAGGTCGTATCGGTCGCGAGCATGAACGAGCCGTGCATCAGGGCCGACGAGGACCACTGCCTGACCTTGGGGTAGATGAAGCCAAACCCTTCGCCGCGCCAGGTGGTAGTGCCGATGCCGCCGTTGGCGCAGACCGTCAGGCAGAAGTCCGCGGTATCGTGCACCGCAGTGAGCCCGCCGCGCGCCTTGGGCAGGCCGACCACACAGGTAGTAGGTACGCGCCATGTTCCCTCGGCGGCGGTGAACTCGAGCACGAACTCGGCGCCGTGGCCGTGCGGGCAGTCGCGGCTGATGCGCACGCGATAGGCGCTGCCCTGGGACGTGTCCTGCGAGGCGATGTCGCCATAGTTCGCGGCTGATTCCAGCACGGTCACGTAGGGCGAGAGTGACTGAAGCGTCCCGGTCACGCCGGTTGCCGGCGCGGCACCAAGGTTCTTTGCCACAAAGTGGACGTCGGCCTCTTCGTTCGGGTCGAACCGGCCGTTGCCGTCCGCGACCTCGACGTGGCTCAGGGTGACGAGCGCACCCGGACAGGAGCCGCCGGCATAGACAGTCTTCTCATACAGCCGCGCGTCCTGGGCGTGCACCGAAAGCACCATGGTCCAGGTGTCGTCCGGCGCGGTAATCGGGAATGAGGCCCAGCCCTGGGAGTTGGTTACCCCGCGCCCCATCATCTCGCCCATATGGGTCAGGGCAACACGCGCGTTCTTGACCGGCTCGTCTCCACAGTCAATCGTCACCTCCAGCATCTGCGGGCCGGTGCCGACCGTATCCGGGGCGACCACGGCTAGAGTCCGCGGCACGCTCCGCCACATCCGCATCGTTGGGTCGCCCTGGAAGGTCCAGTCGTAGACCGACCAGCGGTAGGTGAGCTGGGTGAACGCGGCGTTGCGGTAGAAGTCCTTGGCGAGATTGTACGCCTGGCCCTGGGGCATGCCCTTGCAGTAGTTGTTGTAGAACTCCATGCACAGGTTCTCCGAAGGCCCCATCGTCGGCGGTGCGCCCCAGCCGTAACGGGCGTTGGTCGCAGAGGAAACCGCGCCGCCGTTGCTGACATTGATGAATTGCTCGCCCAGGCACTCCTGCTGGTCGAAGTTGCCGCAGTCGCAGGCCATCGAGTTGGTGATGAAGGGCTTGCCGATGTTGGTCAGCGAGGCGAGGTTCGAGGTCGAAAAGGTTGAGCCGTATGAGCTGACCGCGCCGTGGCCGGCAAAGTGGAACAGGTGCCGACCGGCGTTGAGTGCGGCCACAACCGTGGCGGGCAGCATCGAAAGACCCGAGTCCACCTCCCACATACCCATGCGCCCCAGCGCGAGCGCGATGTTCTTATTCACAATCCGACCCGCGAAGTCAATGTTCTGCCAGAGCCACTCAAACGGCAGGATGGTGTTGTTCAGATATGCCGTGTCCGGCAGCAGTTCGTAGGTCGAGTCCTTCCTCAAGAAGTTCGCAACGTTGCCGGCGGAGTCGAACGGCAGCCGGGCCACGATGATATCCGAATAGAGGTCAACCGAGTCACCCGTCATCTCGCCGTAATTGGAGTTGTTGTTCGCGTTCCACGTACCGTCGAGGTCGGCGTAGTACCAGTCGGCCGGGACGTTGTAGGGCGAGTAGGGCAGGTAGCCGGTGCGGCAGGGAACGTGCTGGACGTCGCCCGCGAGGATGACGCATTGGAGACCGTTCTGGGTGAACTTCTCTTTCAGCATGTTCCTGATTTTCGCCTGGTTGTCCGGCCCTGTGTAGCGCGCATAGATAGTCTCCGTGGGCATGACCGTGACGTAGTAGCCCTTGCGTGCCACGTACTTTCGGAAGCTCTCCATCGCCGGGACCAGGGCCGAAGACGTAACAATCATCACGTCGATTTCCTCGGCGTCCTTCTCCAGCGCAGGCGGGGCCATGCTCGCCACAGCGCCGGAGTTGACCACGATGTGGGCCACGTCGGAGGCGGCCATCTCGCGCTGGCTCACGGTGAGCACGGGCGCGGACACGGCGTTGTCGCGATAGCGGACCGAGAGCTCTGCCCGGGTGATGAGCACGAGCCGGCCCGAGGCTGGATAGTACTCGAACGGGCAGAACTCGAACCCGGCGATGCGGAACCCGGCTTTGGTTCCGGCTGGAATCGCTGCCGGTGCGGCCGTGGGATAGGCGGCATCGCTTGCGTACACGGCCGGATTAGGCCCGACAAGGGGCACTTCGTTGAACCGCGACAGCGGCCGCATCGGCTGGACCGGATACAGGTTGAACCCGAAGCCGAGTTCGACGCGCTCGACCCGGCCCAGCTCGACGCCTTCGATTTCGGCGCCGGCCGGGATGAGCACGTTGCCGATGAAGACAGGCAGGAGCGGGCTGCCCGGCTCGGTGGTTGTCACCTGGGCGATACCGCTCTGAGTCGACGCCAGCGTCACCACCGTGAACCCGTCCTTCTGGGTCAGGGTGACGTCAGCGGGGTTGGTCTGAATCGTGACCGGAACCGTGCCGGCAATTGCCGCGCACACCGCCACGAGTACGACTGCGAACATTCTCACAGATACCTCCTGTTGGCCTGTGGTGAAGTTGACTGCATTCCGCCCAAACAGGGCCTAAGATTATCCGCCTGCGCCGACCGGAGTCAAGGAGCGGCGGTAGACGAGGATTTCCGGGCTCGGGAAGTTCCAGTCCTCGGTCGGGAGCTTAGGCCGGAAGCGGAGCGGGCCGAGAAGGAAAGGTTCACTGAACCGATGGGCCAGTTTGTACTCCGGATGGCGCTGCACCGCGGCCAGGAAGGTGAGCTTCTGCGCGGCCTGGGCGTCGGTCCGGCCCGACACGGTGAACTCAGGCTCGGTCAGGATGATGTAGTCCGGGTTCAGGTCCTCGATGCCGCGCGGGTCGTAGTTCACCCCGACGACGTCAAACGAGTCGATGGCGGGCGTGTACCGGTATGGAAACCAGGTCGGCAGCACGATGCGCTCGGTCGTGATATTCGCCCGGGCCCACAGCTCGACCTGAACGCGCGTGTCGGTGCGGGTCATGCGCAGCACTGCGGACAAGGAGAATGCAGCCCAGTACCCCGCGAGCAGGCAGAGCGCGGCGGTACCGAACGCGCCCAGCCGCCTCTTGGGGACACGACCCAATTTCCCCAGGCGGAAATCGGTCATGTCCCCGGCGAGCGTGCCGGCCAGGGCGAGAAACGCGAAAGGCAGCACGGGCAGGATGTGGCGCAGCATGGTCGAGGACTTGAGCACCAGCAGCAGGTAGAACGGCAGGATGAACGACAGCAGCAGCAGGTCGGCATTGCGACGACGGACCACGGCGAACACGACCGCCACGCCGAAGAGGACGGCTCCGAAGATACCCAGCGCGGCCGGCGTGGCGACGAAGAACGGCTCGGTCAGGCTGGGCGGGAAGTTGTTGTAGTAGAAGAGCCCGCGTGCACCGAAGATGCCGCCAAACCCCTTCTCGTCGCCGGAGAGGAATCGCGGAAGCGACAGCAGGGCATACGGTGTCGTGACCAGGAACGCCGTGTTAGCAAGGAGCAACCCAACGAGGGCAGTTCGGATTCGGTTCGCCCTCACCCTTGCCCTCTCCCGCTCTCGGGAGAGGGAGGCTTTTCCTCCCTCTCCTCTTTGAGGAGAGGGATGGGGTGAGGAGTATCCGGTCGAAGTGAAGAGCACATACAGGTACGGCAGGAAGAGCAGGACATTGGTGTACTTGGCACCGATGGCCAGCCCGATACTGACCGGCGCAAGAAACCGCCACGTCCGGCGACCGGGTTCAGCCTTCAGTCGGACAATAAGGTACAGTGCCAGCACCATCCAGAACACCGCCGGCGCATCCGTGACGAAGAAATGAGACTGGTACACGCACGGGTAGTTCACCGCCATCAGCGATGCCGCGATGAGCCCGGCCCTGCTCCTGTACAGCCGGCGGCCGATGAGAAAGACCAGCAGGACCGCAAGCACCGACTGCATCACCACCAGCACCCGTCCTACCAGAAAAGCCCGGGTGTAGGTTCGGGCCGACATCGCCGTGGGCTTGAACGGACTGTCGTCGGTCACGGGCAGGGACAGCCCGAGGCCCGCGATGTTGGCCTTGACGAGCGCGGCCAGCAAAGTGTAGTAATGCAGGCTCGGATTGATGTAGTAGTGCGGGTCCAGGTCCAGCCGGGCCGGGTCCATCTGGTAAAGCAGGCCGAGCGCGAACCGCTCGTCCTGGAAGTAGTTCCGGAAGTGCGGTGCGCGCGGCACGCCCCAGTTGATGCCGACGAGCCGCAAGGCCAGAGCGCCGGCCAGAACCAGGCCGAGCAGAAGATAGACACCACGCCGGGGCATCGAGGACAAGATACCCTGCCCCGGCCCGAGGTCAAACGAGACACGTTGCGGATTGCAGCACAGGAGCGAACCATGGATATGAAAGGACCAAAGGCTCAAGGGCCGAAAGGGAAGCGGGTTAAGGAGCTGGCCGAGCACCAGCGTACGCGGGAATTGGCGAAAGAGATGCGTGCGCTGACGCGGCTGCCGAGGTCGAGGAACGCATCCGGGCCCTGTGCCGCCCTGCAGGCCAGCACCCGCAACGGTCCGCCCGATGAGACGCAGCCGGTTCGACCTTTGAGCAGAAGTCGAGGATGCTGATGCGCAGGGGGACGCAGGGCTTTCCGGCGACCTGGGCCGGCTGCTGCAGCAGTCCTGGATATGGTTTCTCGACCGGAACTCCCCGGGGGTCTGGTGCGCATCCGCGCTGTCGAGCGGAGAACGGGAGGAGAAGATGGCCGCGGTGCTCTCCCGGCGGGAGAAGTCGGTCATCCACGGCAGCCGGGGCCAGGATATGCCGCGCGCGTCTCTGTCCAATACCAGCACCGTCAGTTGCAGTTGCTCGTCGAGTCTCAACGTGGCCCGGTCTACGGTCGCGGAGACGCGCAGCCCGGGTACTAGTCGTGGGCAGTTGCGCCCAGCAGGTAGGTGATGCGCGCGGCTTGAATGTAGGTGTCGGTTGCGGCGCTGACCAGCGCGGCCTCGGCCGACACCAGGTCGGCCTCGACCTGGGAATAGTCGACCTGGGAAATCGCGCCGAGTTTGAGCTGCTCCGACGCCAGCTCGTGCAACTGCCGGTTCAGCTCCAGGTTGGCCTGGGACTGGCGGAACGCGGCGCGCGCCTCTTCGTAGCCGTTGACCGCGTCTACCGCAGTCGCGGAGACCAGGAGTGACGTGGCCCGGGCCGCGATATACGCCCGGCGCGACTCGTTCCCGGCATCAACCACGTTGAGCACGTACGACTTCAGGTCGAGCAGGGGCAGGCTGGCGCGCAGGCCGTAGCTCGGCTCGGCCGCGTCGGGCCAGTCGCTTGCCACCGACTCGAACGAACTGCCGCGCTTGCCCGCGCTCCAGTACAGGCTGACTTCGGGCAGGACGCTGCCGATAGCCGCGGCCTGGTTGACTCGGGCGATGGTCCTGGACTGCGTCGCCATCCTCACGCCGGGGTTGCGGCGCTCGATCTCCTGCACCAGCGTCTCCGGTGACTCAAGGCCCGAGTCCGGCGGCGCGTTCAGCGACTCGGCCGGGACCACGGTCGTGCCCCGTCCGAGGCCCGCGGTCGCGTTGAAGCTGACTGCGGCTTTCGCCAGGCTCCGTTCCGCCTGCAGCACGCCGAGCCGCGCCTGCGACTCCTGCACCTGCGCGCGCAGCAGGTCCACGTTCGACACCATGCCGAGTCGGCGCTTCTCCTGCACGAGGTTCAGGTTGGCCCGGGCCCGGGCCAGTGAAGCCTCGGCCACGTCACGCAGGCGCGTCGCCTTGAGCAGGCTGAGATAGTCGACGGTTACGTCATAGACCAGCTTCGCGAGCTTGTCCTGGGCACTGGCTCGGTTGTAGCAGAAGCGCGCGGCCGAGGTCACGAGTCCGGCAAAGGCCGCAGGGTCGAACACCACCTGGCTCAGGGTGAGCTTCGCTTCCCATTCCCCGCGCGCGGCCGAGGAATCCGGTTCGGACAGGCTCCGGCTGTACGACACCGAACCCGAAGCCGACGGTAGCAGGTTGTTGATGCCTTTGGCCAGGGCCACGGCGCCCTCGGTGCGGGTCACACCGACCAGGGCGGCGTCAGGGCTCTGGTGTGTAGCAACGCGGACCGCTTCCGCCAGACTGAGACGAAGGGTGTCAAGAGGCGTGGCCGTGCAGTACGCCGCCGTGGAGAGAAGCAGCAATACCAGCAGTCGGACTGCCGGATGACGTCTCTTGTGTTGTGCCATGATTGACTCTTAGACACCCGGCGTGGCCGATTACTGCGCAGGAAAGCCGGGCCGGTCGTGTCTAAACGGTCATGAACTCCAGTGAAAACCGACGCGGGAAGTTGTGGTGGCGGTTCACTCCGCTCGTGGCCGGTTTGCCAGGCGTTGCTGCATTCGTCGGGTGCGCCACCCTGCAGCTCGTCAGCGACTGGGCGACCCGGCCCGTGACCACGGATGGTGAGTCCACCGACTGGGTGATTACCTCGGGCAGCACCATCACCGAAGAAGGGTTACAGGTGACGGCGAGTAACGACTCTGCGAACCTGCACCTGATGGTCCGGTTCCGCGCCAACAACGACAAGTGGCCCCGGCCCTGCGCGATGACCGGTCTTGTGGTCTGGCTCAACCCGTCCGGCAAGAAGAGCACCGACTACGGTATCCGCTTCGCGGCCGGGCCGTCGCCAGAAGATCTTCCCCGGCCGGGCATGATGTCGGGCACGGGCGACAGCGTGGAGCCGCGTCGCGGCGCACCTCGCCCCGCGCTCGATGGGCAACTGACACTCATAGACAAGAAGGCCGACGCCACGAGTTTCCTGCCCGCGGACGGGTCGCGGGGCCCGAGCGCGGGCTTTGTTTGTCAGTCCGGCGTGTGCACCTATGAACTGAACCTGCCGCTCAAGCCGGCCCAGGCAGGCAGCTTCGGTATCAACGCGAAACCGGGCAGCGTCGTGATGGTCGGCCTGGCCGCCGGCCCGAGCAAGGAAGAACGCGACAAGATGCGCGAGCAGCGGCCCGAAGGCGGGATGGGCGGCCCGCCCGAACAAAGCATGGGCGGAGGACCACCTGGTGGCGGCATGCGCAGAGGTCCGCGCGGCGGCCCACCCGGCGGGCAGCGCCCGGGTATGCAGCAGAACCCTGAGCTCTGGTTCAAGGTGAAGCTGGCGACCGCGGGTACGGATAAGACCGGAGGATGATGTGAGGTTACTGGCACGTTGGCCAGGCGCAGGGCTTGCACTGGTTACGGCAGGGCTGTTCCTGGTTGCCGGCTGCCGCCGCAGCAAAGCCGCGAAGTACGAGTTCGGAGAAGTCACGCGGGCCGACATTGAGAACGTGGTGTCGAGCACCGGCCAGATGGAGCCGGTCGGCACCGTGGAAATCGGTACCCAGGTATCAGGCATCGTGGACCGCGTGCTGGTTGACTACAACAGCCAGGTGAAGAAGGGACAACTGCTGGCCGTGCTCGACACGGTCACGCTCGCGGCCCAGGTGCGTGACGCTGAGGCTGGCCTGGCGCGGGCCGACGCGCAGATGGCCAAGGCGCAGACCGACCTGTCCCGAACCCAGGAGCTGTTCGCCAAGGGGCTCTCATCGGAGCAGGATATGGAGGCAGCCAAAGTCGCGGCGGCCACGGCCCGGGCCGCGCTGCAGTCTGCACAGTCAACACTGGACCGGGCGCGAGCTAACCTGACCTATGCCTTCATCCGCTCGCCCATTGACGGCACGGTCATCGCCCGCAACGTCGAGCCGGGTCAGACCGTAGCCGCGAGCTTGTCGGCCCCGACCGTCTTCATCGTTGCCGAGGACCTGGCCCGGATGCGCATTCTCGCCCAGGTCGACGAAAGCGATATCGGCTCCATCGACTCCGGCCTGCCGGCGAAGTTCACGGTGCAGGCATTTCCGGATGTCGAGTTCACCGGCACCGCGACCCAGGTGCGGCTCCAGCCGACCACTTCGTCCGGGGTCGTGACCTACACGGTCGTGGTCGACGCCGAGAACCGGGACAACAAGCTGCTCCCGGGTATGACCGCAACCGTCGACTTCTACGTGCAGCAGCGGGAGAACGTCCTGACCGTGCCGAGCTCGGCGCTCAAGTTCCGGCCGACCGACGAGATGCTCAAGCAGGTCCGCAGGCCCGGAGGCGATTCGCTGACCCCGCACCGTCCTCGCGGCTTCGGTGCGCCCGACTCGTCCCGCCGCCGGCACGCAGGGGGCGACTCGCTTGGACGGCCCGCGCTGCCGGACAGCGTGTCGCAACTCTGGTGCGTCGGCGCGAACGGCAGACCCGAGCTGGTACTGGTGCGCACCGGTGTAAGCGACGGCAGCCGCACCGAAGTGACTCCGCTGCGCGGCGAACTGGCCGAAGGCACCAAAGTCTACACCCGCTCCAGCGGCACCAGGTCATCGAGTTCCTCGAACCGACGCGAAGGCCCCCCCGGCGGCATGTTCGGCATGCCGCCACCTGGCAGATGACATCGGTCATCGAGACCCGGAATCTGGGCCGCCGTTACGCGCTCGACGGCCTGGAAGTTCTGGCCCTGCGTGGGGTAGACATCGTGGTTTGGCCCGGCGAGTTCCTCGCCGTCATGGGCGCGTCCGGCTCGGGCAAGTCCACGCTGCTGAACCTGCTCGGCTGCCTGGACCGGCCCACCTCGGGCACCTACCTGCTCGACGGCGTGGAGACCAGTGGCCTCTCCCCGACCAGCTACGCCGACATCCGCAGCCGCAAGATTGGATTCGTGTTCCAGGGCTACAACCTCATTCCCCGTACCTCGGCGCTGGAGAACGTCGAACTGCCCTTGCTCTACGACCGGTCCGGTCGGTTCCATGACGCCCGCGCCCGCGCCGAGAAGGCGCTGGCCCGGGTCGGGCTTTCCGACCGGATGCACCACCTGCCCAACCAGCTCTCGGGCGGGCAGCAGCAGCGGGTCGCCATCGCCCGGTCCTTGGTCAACGAGCCGGCCCTGCTGCTGGCAGACGAACCGACCGGCAACCTCGACTCGCGCACCTCGGTCGACGTGATGGCGGTCTTCCAGGGGCTCAACGACTCAGGGATAACCATCGTCATGGTCACGCACGAACCGGACATCGCGCGGTATGCGAAACGGGTCGTGCTCATGCGCGACGGCCGGATTACCCGCGACTACTCGGTCGAGAAGCGCGGCCGAGCGTCCGAGGACCTGGCATCGACGCCGGCCGAGCAGCCGGCCGAAGCGCTGGAGAAAGTGGGACAGTGACATGAAGTGGAGCCGGCTCTTCAAGGCGGCGCTCTCCAGCATCCGCCGCAACAAGACCCGCAGCCTCTTGACCTCGCTCGGCATCATCATCGGCGTCGCCTCGGTCATCGTCATGGTCGGCGTGGGCCAGGGCGCGCAGGCCGACATCCGCAACCAGATTGAGGCAATGGGTTCGAACGTCGTGATGGTCGGGTCCGGCGGCTTTTCCCGCGGTGGCGTCCACGGCGGCGCCGGCTCCCGCCGCCGGCTTACCATGACCGACGTCCAGGTGCTGACCGAGCAGTCCACGTACCTGGCCGCGGTCTCGCCGGTCGTGAACTCACGCCAGCAGGTAGTCGGCGGCGCCGGCAACTGGAACACCCAGGTCACGGGTGTCGGTGCGGACTACCTGACCATCCGCGACTGGAAGCTCGCCAGCGGCGACTTCTTCTCCGACCGCGACGTCAAGGCGAGCGCCAAGGTCGCGGTACTGGGAAAGACCGTAGCGGATGAGTTGTTTTCGGGCCAGGACCCCATCGGCCAGCAGGTAAGAATCGGCTCCCAGCCATTCAAGGTCATCGGCGTGCTCGCCGAGAAGGGCGAAGGTCCGGGCGGGGACCAGGACGACGTCATTCTGGCCCCGGCCACCGCCGTGCTCCACCGGCTGCGCGGCGGCCGCAACATCGACATGATCACCGCCAGCGCGGTCTCGGCCCGCGCGGTCGATTCGGCCACGGCCGAGGTTACGGTTCTGATGCGCACCGCGCACCACCTGACCGAAGGCGCGGACGACGACTTCACCGTCCGCACCCAGGCCGAAATCATCGAGCGTGTCTCCTCCACCTCGCGGACCATGACCCTGCTGCTCGGGGCCATCGCCTGCGTCTCGCTCATTGTCGGCGGCATCGGCATCATGAACATCATGCTCGTCTCGGTCACCGAGCGCACCCGCGAAATCGGCATCCGGCTCGCGGTCGGAGCACGGGGCAGCGACATCATGGTCCAGTTCCTCACCGAATCGGTGGTCCTGGGTTGTGCCGGTGGCGTGCTCGGTATCCTGCTCGCGTCGCTGCTGGCGGTCCTGCTCAACACGGTACTTGACGTCACCACGCAGGTCAGTTTGCCGGTCGTGCTCGTGGCGTTTCTGTTCGCGGCCGCGGTCGGCGTCTTCTTCGGCTACTACCCGGCCCGCAAAGCCGCCCGCCTCAACCCCATTGATGCCCTCCGGTACGAATAGCGCGGGCCGGTCGGCGGCACGGCGACGAGGGTGCTGAAATACTCTCTTGGTCTGTCGGGCTGTTCGGCTGGTGGGTTCGTTTCGCCTTGACAAACCTCGGGGCGGGAACTAGAGTCCAAAGATGCATATCGTCTGTCATTCAGACCGACCTCTTCGGCGAAGATATGGTCTGTGACTTTCCCGAGGGAATGCCGGTCGCTTCCCCGAAGTCCATCCCCAGTCCAAGTCGTCCAGAAGAGCAGCGCATCCTCAGCCTGACGGCCGAAATCAAGGCCGACCTGGGAAAGAAACCATGACACTTCCGTCCTCTCAGCTCCGCGGAGCGGCATGATGTTCCGCGACAGCTTCCCGCCGCCGGACGACCACATCATCCGAATTGACGTCCGGCCAGCCACCGAGGCCGACTTCGACCGGATGATTCACCGTTTGCTGTTCGCCAACTGGAACGCACCCGACTCGCCCATCCACCTGGCCGACGACCTTTCGCTCGACGACGTGAAAGACGTGCTCTTCTTCGACCAGGCGCGTCAGTTCCTCCGCCTGATGGTCGAGAACAAAGGCGCTCCGCTCACTGCGACCGGCAACTTGAACCGTGCCTATGTGGCGCAGATGATAGAGAAGTTGAACTGGCTCAGGCACTACGCGAAGCCGCTGCTCGAAGGCGGACTGTGCAAGGTCATCAACGAAGGCGACGTCAGGCCGCTCGGTGTGCTGCACGGCGTCTGTGAGTACGGCAAGCTCATCCACAAGCGAAGGAACCGGGTATTCGTCACCAGTAAGGGCCGGAATCTCCTTGCTGATGACAAGGCCGGCCAGCTTTACCGGCAGTTGTTCTACACGATGTTCCGCGACTTCGGCCTGGGCTATCTATCGCCGTTTCAGGAGACGCCGTTTGTCCAAGGCTCGGCGGCTGTCATCCTCTGGCGACTCCAAATGGTGACCCACGACTGGTTTCCCCTCAAGCAGTTGCCGAGGGAGGTGTTCCTGACGCAAGTCAGCGAGCAGGTCCGCGCCGCGTCGATATGGCCCGAAGTCGAGCAAGACGTGCTCCGCAGCGAAGTCCTCCGGCCGCTCCTCTGGTTCGGCCTGCTCGAATGCGACCACACCGACGACGAGTATCACGGCCGGGACGTCGTTCTCAAGTACCGCAAGACCCCGCGCTTCGACCGCTTCCTCAGCTTCATCTACACCCCATGACCGCGTGGCCGCCGGTCCCGCCGGGAGAAGTCCTGACGGAGCGGCAGGAGTGCCCGAGTGAAGAAGACCTGTTGGCGGGTCGCGTACGCACTGTCTCCAAGATAGGTTTCAACGACGGCGTCCTGCAATTCCGGCCGGGCGGCGATACCAAGACCGGAATGATACTGATAAGACCTGGCGATCTGGTTGTGTCTGGCATCAATGCCGCCAAGGGTGCGATTGCTGTTTACGGCGTCGAGAACGACGGGCCCGCCGCCGCGACGATCCACTACGGCGCGTACTCTCCCAAAGTGAACGTTTTGACACGATGTTTCTCTGGTGGTTGCTGCGGAGCGGGACGTCCCGTGAACTGCTTCGTGAGTACGTGCCTGGCGGAATCAAGACTGAGCTGAAGGCCAGGCGTCTACTGCCTGTGCCCATTCCCCTTCCTCCCTTCCCGAGCAGCGGCGCGTCGTGGCGCGGATTGAGGAACTGGCGGGGAAGACTGAAGAGGCGCGTGGCCTATGCCGTATATCCATCGACGCGGCCGAGGCGTTGATTGCTGGAGACATCGCTCGCATTCTGGCCGATGTGCCGACAACAGGCAGGCTCAGTGATGTTCTGCTGTCCGACCCGCGCAACGGCTTGTCGGTGCGCTGCGACAGCAGCGAGGCAGGCACACCTGTGTTGACGTTATCCGCCGTGACAGGCTTTCGCTATCGAGAGACCGAGTTCAAGAGGACGACAGTGTCTACGTCACCCGATGTTCACTACTGGCTGCACGACGGTGACCTGCTGACTACTCGCAGCAACACACCCGACTTGGTCGGTCACGCGGCCAGCTACAGCGGAAAGCCAGCCCCGTGCGTCTATCCTGACCTCATGATGAAGCTCGCAGTTGACGAGACCGCTGCCGACAAACACTTCGTACACTGGTGGCTCCGGGGCATGACTGCCCGCGACTACATTCGAGTCAATGCGAAGGGCACAAGCCCCACGATGAAGAAAGTATCCCAAGGCATTGTGAAGGCAATCCCATTCCCTTCGCGATTGGGGCTCGCCGAGCAATGCACCGCTGTCGAGCGGTTGGATGCGTTGCAGGCGAAGGTGGATGAGTTGAAGCGGTTGCGGGCGGAGACGCAGAAGGAGCTTGACGCCCTGATGCCCTCCATCCTCGACCGCGCGTTCAAAGGAGAGTTGTAAGGCCCGAAAACCGACATTGAGCCATGAAAGGCACGAAGGAGCGGGTAGCCTTCGCGGCAGTCAATTTCGGGATCGGGACAAGGAGAACAAGAGAACCGGTGACGAAGGTCTATCAGTTGAAGGTGTCCCTTGACCACATTCGGCCCGCGACTTGGCGCCGAATCCTTGTTGCGGGCGACATCAATCTGAATGGGCTGCATCGTGTCATCCAGTCGGCAAGGGGTTGGCAGGATTGTCACCTGCACCTGTTCCGGGTCGGTGATGCCGACTACCCTGACCCGGACATGGAGGTTGATGGGGCCAGGAGTGAGTTCGCTGCCCAGCTCTTCCGAATCGCGCCGAAGGTGGGGGGTTCGTTCATGTACGAGTACGACTTCGGCGACAACTGGACACATACCATAACGGTTGAGGCCGTCTCGGAGAACGACGCCCGCTATCCCGGACATCCGGTCTGTATCAGCGGCGAGAACGCCTGTCCGCCCGAGGACGGTGGCGGGGTTCCGGGTTACATGCGCCTCAGGAGGCGCAAAGGTTGAGCCACAGAGCAGGAGGGCGTGACCCGAAACCATGGGCCATGCACTTACGGGCCGGGCAAATAGCGTAACGCTTTGCAAGGGAAGTCATTAGACTGACGCCGAGGTACGTAAGTCACGATTCTGCGACCGCGGGGGCGGCTGCCCGGAGGCCGTCCCCTACACGGTATCTGAACGCGCTTCTTGCCGGGTTATCAGCCGGGTTTTGCTTCCGGCTTTGACGCGGGTTTTGCTTCCGGCTTCGCGTCGAGCTGTGCTGCGAGCGGTTGCGGGAGCTGTCGCCTGACCAATGGCCCGAGTAGTTGCCTGAGCCATTGACCGAGCAGTCGCTCAGGCCGTCGCTTGTCCTGGTGAGCGGGTTTTCAGGCAGCTTGTTGTCGCGGCTTTGCGCGCGGCTTTGGCTTCGGTTGCTGCCGCGCGGTT
>CAZQFS010000002.1:19153-60004 GCA_964592755.1 uncultured bacterium
GGTGCTTGACGTCGGGCAGAGAGTCTTGATGTTTGCTTGACTCAGGGGGCAGTTCCGGTATAACTTTAGCACGAGAGCAGTTTGAGACGCCTCCCCAGAGCCGCCATTCTCCTTTTGCCTTTGTCGATTGCACTGCTGGGTTCGTGTGCCTACTTCAATACGTTCTACAATGCCCAGGGTTGTTACCGCGACGGCCTGAAGATGAAGGCGGCAGACCAGCAGACTCAGGCTAAGGCCAAGTTCGAGAAGGCGATTGAGAAGTCGGCGCTGGTGCTGAAGCGCTGGCCCCGTTCGCGCTGGGCCGACGATGCGCTTTTCCTTATAGGCATGAGCTACTACCAGCAGGGGATGTACGCCAAGGCGGTGCGCCACTTCGACCAGTTGAGCCTTGCTTTTCCCGGGTCCGGACTGGTACCCGAGGCGCAGCTTTACCACGGACTGTCGCTGCTGGCGGACAAGCAGTACGGCCCGGCCCGGGTCCGGCTGGAGGACGTCAGGACCCGCCATCGTCGCCTGGCTGACGCCGCATCGTTTGCGCTGGCCCGTTCGCTGCTGGACCGGGATGAGCCGGACCAGGCGATAGACTCGCTTGCCCGTTTCTATGAGCGGTATCCGAAGTCAACGTATCGGCGCGAAGCAGTGAAACAACTTGCCGACGCGTGTCGGAGTCGGCGCCGGTTTGCCGAGGCCGAGCAGTGGTACGCGCGTTACGCCCGAGTTGCCCAGGAACCGAAGGAGCGGGCACTTGCCCGGCTCAGGGTCGCGGCCTGCCAGCTTGAGCTGGGCCGTTACGGCGAGGCAGTCGAGCAGGCAAGAGACCTGCTCGGCCGGTACCCCGAGCTGGACGACGAGGCAAACCTGATTCTGGGCAACGCGCACGAGCAGTTGGCGCGTCCGGCTGAGGCGGTCGGGGCCTGGGGCAAGGTGCGGAGCCAGAACGACAAGGGCGCCGAGGCGAGCTTCCGCATCGGCAGATACTATGAGGAGCAGGGTGAGTTCGAGAAGGCGCGGGCCTACTACGACACGGCCCGGCTGCGCCGGGTCGATTCAGACTACGGGGTGCTCGCGGTCAAGCGGCTTTCGCTGCTTGACGCCTTCACCCAGCAGAAGGCGGGCAAGCGCGAGCCGGCCGAGGCCGCGTTCCTTCTGGCCGAGGTCCACAACCTGAACCTCGGCGACTACGACGGCGCGATGGCGCTCTACCAGCAGGTCTACGATTCCTTTCCCGACACCGAATGGGCGGCCAAAGGCCTGTTCACCAAGGCATGGATTCTGCGGAACGTCAAGCACGATACCGCGCAGGCCGAGCCGCTGCTGCGCCGGGTCATCGCCGAGTTTCCCGAAACCGACTACGCCGATGCGTCAAGGGCATGGCTGGGCCTGCCGGTGCCCAAGCGTGAGAAGAAGAAACCGGCCCGGGATACACTGCGGGCCGATACGGCGCAGGCGGGCCGGCCGGTTGAGCCGCCGGAGCCGGACACGCTGGCCGGAATGACGCCGGCCGAACCGGGTCTGTTTCCGCACCGACCCGGGATGCCGGGCCCGGACCGGATGCGCGAACGCATCGATGAGGCGACCGGCACTGCCCAACTGACGCCAAGGGAAGATGGTTCCAGGCCTCGAGTCCCAGACGCCAAACCGGAACCCGAGCGCCCCAGGCCGCAGGCGCCAAGTCAGAAGCCGGAGACGTCAGGCGTGAAGCCGCAAGTCCCAGGCTCCAAACCAGAACCTGAAAGCACTGCCGCGGCCGTTCGCCGGGTGCTGGCCTTCTTCGGCACAGACAGCGCCGAGCTCACGAGCGCGGGGCAGGACAGCCTCTCTGGTTTTGTCGAGTACCTGAAGGCCAATCCGCGCGTTCAGGTTGAGCTTGTCGGCTACTGCGACCCACGTGGCACCGATGAGTATAACTACACTCTCGGTCTGCGCCGGGCCGAGGCAGTAAGGCGGTTCCTGCTCAGTGCCGGCATCGCGGAGACGCGCGTCAGCGTAACGAGCAGGGGCGAGCGGGAACCACGTTCCTCAGGCCCGGAAGAATACCGGCTGGACCGGAGGGTGGAATCGCGGCCGCGCTAGGTCCGGTCCTGGCCCGGATAGTTGAGGCCCGCCCGCTTGCGGCGGGCATCTTCTCGCTCTGGCTGGAGCAGCGGCATCTATCCCGCCGGGTCAGGCCCGGTCAGTTTGTGAACATCAAGGTGTCGGCCGGCCCTGACCCGCTGCTCCGACGGCCGATATCGGTCGCCGACCAGGCCGAAGGCTGCCTGCGCCTTGTGTTCCAGGTCAGGGGCCGGGGCACGGCAGTACTGGCCCGGCACAGGCGCGGCGATGTCCTTGACCTGCTGGGGCCGCTGGGCAGGCCGGTCGTGATGCCGCGGAACCGCGAGGTCTTCCTGGTCGGCGGCGGGGTCGGAGCTGCGCCGCTGCTTTTCCTCGGACGGCGTCTGGCCGACCGCAATCGTGTCCAGGTGTTCCTCGGCGCGCGGACCCGGAAGCAACTGGTGCTGGTGCGCGACTTCCGGGGGCTCGGGGTGACGGTGCGCGTTGCCACCGATGACGGCACTCTTGGTCACGCCGGGACGGTAACCGAGCTGGCAGAGCTCGGCATTACCGCAGCCTCGCGACCAGTGGTCTTCTCCTGCGGACCCAGGCCGATGCTTGCTGACCTGGTGCGGCGGCTCGGCCCGATACCGGTATGGGGTTATGTCGAGGAACGGATGGGATGCGGCACCGGCATCTGTTACTGCTGCGCCCTGCCGCGGAAGGATGGCGGCTATGTCCGCTTCTGCGAAGAAGGCCCGGTCGTGCGCCTGAACGAGGTCAAGCTGTGAGCAGCGCGGTGAACATCGGCCGCACCGTGTTCGCCAACCCGGTGCTGGCCGCATCGGGCACGTTCGGGTTCGGCCTTGCGTTCCCGGCCGTGGCGAACAAGCTGGGCGGCGTGGTTACCAAGGGCATCACGCTCGAACCAAGGGCCGGCAACGCGCCGCCGAGAATCTGCGAGTTTGCCGGCGGGATTATCAACTCGGTCGGGCTGGAGAATCCGGGAGTCAGGCGTTTTCGCGACGAGGTCCTGCCGGGCCTCGCAGGCCTCAGGTGCCGACTGGTCGTCAACGTCGCCGGGTTCACGGTTGAGGAGTACCGCGGACTGGTGCTCCGGCTCGCCCACAAGCGGGTTGACGGGTTCGAACTCAATGTCTCCTGCCCGAACGTGAGCGAGGGCGGTACGGTGTTCGGGCAGAGTCCGCGACTTGTCGAGAAGATAACCTCGCTGGTGCGCAAGGCGACGGACAAGACCATAATTGTCAAGCTCACGGCCAACTTTGTTGACCCGGCCGAGACTGCCCGGGCGGCCGAAACGGCAGGGGCGGATGCGGTTACGGTCATCAACACGCTGTTCGGCCTGGCGTTGGACGAGTCGGGCGCGCCTTTGCTTGGGGCGCGGACGGGCGGCGTCTCAGGCCCGGCGCTCAAGCCGTTTGCCCTTTACTGCGTTGACCGGGTCTGCCGCGCGGTCAGGATACCTGTCATCGGCTGCGGCGGAATCATGGATGCCAGAGATGCCCGCGACTTTCTTGCGGTCGGGGCGAAGATGGTTCAGGTCGGAACCGCAAGCCTGGTGAATCCGCGTGCCGCCGCCGAGATTGTGTCGGAGCTGTGCGGCAGGAGGAGGCAGAAGTGACGAAGATTGCCCTGGCGCTGAATGTGGCTGAGCCGGACAAGGCCCTTGAATGGCTGGGCCGGCTCGGACAGAGCGTGGACTGCTACAAACTGCAGATGGACCTGTTCGGCCGAGGCGGTCCCGGGCTGGTCAGGAGCTTTGTCGCCTCCGGCACCGATGTGTTTCTCGACCTGAAGTTCCATGACATTCCGTCGGTTGTTGCCAGCGCAGTCCGCGCCGCGGGCGAGCTGGGCGTTCGTTTCCTGACCGTGCACGCCGCGGGCGGGGCGAAAATGATGGCCGAGGCGGCCCGGGCTTCGCTTGTCTTCGGGGACCGGCGGCCCTTGATTCTGGGGGTGACGGTCCTGACCAGTCTTGATGCAGTTGAGCTTGAGCGGGTGACCGGTTGTCGCCAGTCGGTCGAGGAACGCGTGCTGGCCCTGGCTCATCTGGCCAGAGAGTCGGGCTGCGACGGTGCGGTCTGCTCGCCCCGTGAAATCGGCGTCGTGCGTCAGGCCTGCGGCCCTGACTTCTGCATCGTGGCCCCGGGCATCAGGCTCGCAAGCTCCCTCGACGACCAGGCCCGGACCATGACCCCGGCCGAGGCGGCTCGCGCCGGGGCCGACTACATCGTGGTCGGCCGGCCGATATACGACGCACCCGACCCGCTCAAGGCAGTGGCCGAGATTCGGGCGCAACTGGAAGGTGCACATGAGTGATGCTCTGCTGGCAGCCATGAAGCAGTACGGCGTGCTGCGTGAAGGGCATTTTCTCCTGACTTCGGGACGCCACTCGGACAAGTACTTCGAGAAGTTCCGGATACTTGAGCACCCAACGGTATGCGAGCAGTTCGCGCGCGCGGTCGCCGAGCATTTCCGGCCGCAGGGCATCACGGTGGTGTGCGGGCCGACCACGGGTGGCATCATCATCGCCTACGAAGTCGCACGCCAGCTTGGCTGCCGGATGGTCATCGCCGAGAAGGCCGAGACGGGCCGGAGAATCGGCCGCGGGTTTCAGGTTGGCCCCAAGGACCGCGTGCTGGTGGTGGATGATGTCATGACCACGGGCGGTTCAATCCGAGAGACGCTGGCCGCACTCCAGTCCCTCAATCCCTGCGTCGTGGGTGTGGGCGTATACGTGGACCGGAGCCCGGGCGTTGACTTCGGCGCCCCGTTCTTCGCCGCTTACCGGCAGCAGGTGGCGACGTTTGAGCCGGCCCAGTGTCCCTTGTGCAGGGATGGACTTAAGCTGGAAACGCCGGGCCGGGGCAGCGGGAAAACCTGACGCAGGACGCGGATGCGAGCGAGGAGCGGCGCCGACGGTTCGGGTCGCGAACCGAGACTTACCCGCCGTCCGCGGCAGATGCAGGTATGCCTTGTCCGCTTGACAGTTGGGCAGAGGTTTCTAGAATAGACCCCGTCGGGCCCGGACCGGGGCCGCCTCACCGAAGCTATGCGTATCGCCCCCCTCGTCGAACACACGCTCCTTGCGCCGGTCGCACAGCCGGCCCAGATTGAGCAGTTGTGTGCCGAGGCGAGTGAGTATGGGTTCGCCGCGGTCTGCGTCAATTCCTGTTATGTGCCGCTGTGCCGCCGGCGACTGGAGAGCAGCCCGGTCAAAGTCTGCACGGTCGTTGGGTTCCCGCTCGGAGCCAGCCTGCGGGAGGCCAAGGCGGCCGAAGCTGCGGCCGCGGTCAACCTGGGTGCCGATGAGCTGGACATGGTCGCGAACATCGGCTGGCTCAAAGCCGGAGCCGACGAGCTGGTCGTCGCCGACATCCGGCGCGTGGTCGACGCGGCCCAGCGGCGGCCGGTGAAAGTCATCATCGAGACCGGACTGCTGACCGACGAGGAAAAAGAACGCGCCGTGGGCCTGGTGATGCGGGCCGGCGCGACCTTTGTCAAGACCTCGACCGGGTTTCTGGGGCCCGGCGCGACCGTGGCCGACGTGGCCCTGCTGGCACGAGTGGCCGCGGGTCGAATCGGTGTGAAGGCTGCGGGCGGCATCAGGAGCTTTGCTGCCGCCCGGGCAATGATTGAGGCCGGAGCGACGAGACTGGGCACGAGTTCCGGAGTGAAGATAGTAGTAGAGGAAGAACAGAACGTTCGAGTCAAGGAGTAGCGAATGGCATACGGCAGAATCAGAGAGTTCCTGCAGACCGAGCTGAAGTCGGTGAAAGAGGCGGGGCTCTACAAGCAGGAAAGGTATATCTACGGGCCCCAGGGTGCGGGCATCAAAGTTGAGTTCCCGACCGGCGCACCGAAAAAAGAGGTCTTGAACTTCTGTGCTAACAACTACCTGGGGCTTTCCAGCCACCCGGAGACGGTCAAGTCGGCACACAAGGCGCTGGATGAATGGGGGTATGGACTGTCGTCGGTGCGGTTCATCTGCGGGACCCAGGATATCCACCGCCAGCTCGAGCAGAAGATTGCCGCGTTCCTCGGACTCGACGATGCCATCCTTTACTCGTCGTGCTTCGATGCCAATGGCGGCCTGTTCGAGGTGCTTTTCAAGGAAGAAGATGCGATTCTGACCGACGCCCTCAACCACGCCTCGGTCATTGACGGCATTCGGCTGTCCAAGGCAAAGCGTTTCATCATCAAGCACATGGACCTGGCCGATCTGGAGGAGAAGCTCAAGTCGGACGAGGTGCAGAAGGCCCGGTTCCGCGTGTTTGCGACCGACGGCGCGTTCTCGATGGACGGCGACGTAGCTCCGCTCAAGGAAATCTGCGACCTGTGCGACAAGTACGACTGCCTCGTCATGGTGGACGACAGCCACTCGACCGGGTTCATGGGCAAACACGGCCGGGGTACGCACGAACACTGCGGCGTGATGGGCCGCGTGGACATAATCACGAGCACGATGGGTAAGGCCTTGGGCGGGGCGTCCGGCGGGTTCACGGCCTCGCGCAAGGAAATCGTGGAGATACTCCGGCAGCGCTCCCGGCCCTACCTCTTTTCCAACACCCTGCCGCCGGTCATTGCCGCCTCGGCCGTCACCATCATTGACCTTCTCTCGCGGACGACCGAGCGGCGCGACAAGCTTGAGTGGAACACGATGTACTTCCGCCAGGCGATGACCGACGCCGGGTTCGACATCAGGCCGGGCGTGCATCCGATTGTGCCAATCATGCTCTACAATGCCAAGCTGGCCCAGGACTTCGCCCGCGACATGTACGACGAGGGCATCTACGTCATCGGTTTCTTCTACCCGGTCGTCGGCAAAGGCCTGGCGAGAATCCGCGTGCAGCTCTCCGCCGGCCACGAGAAAGAACACATTGACCGGGCGATTGCCGCCTTTGTCAAAGTCGGCAAGAAGTATGACATCCTGCACAAGACCAAGGACGAGATTGTCGCCCGGTACGGTCTGTAGTGCGGCAGCGCCCTGGCAGCGCAGGATGTCTGGTCTGGACGCGCCGCGTTGACATCGGCTGGCGTCCAGCTTAGACTTAGCGGCCGAGTTGGCTGCTGTTCGACCCTGCCGGAGAGCTTTCGCGGCAGGGGCGCCTGAGCCAGGCGCCGGTTCTTTACGGGGCACGGCTCTGGCTCGGGCGTAGACATGAAAGTGCACACAAGCAAAAAGGAGGCAGCGAGATGACTCCGTTAGTCAGCAAGAGCGGGCAGCAGGGTAGAGCCTGCCGCAGCATCTGGAGCGGGGCTTCGCCCGTGCTCCGTGTTGGCTCCAGAGCCTTGGTGATTCTGGCCCTGGCCTGCGCCGCGCTCTATTACGGCTGTGGCCGCGTTCCTCCCGAGCCCTTCTGGGAGCCGAGCGCGGACGACACGGTCAAGATAAAGCAGGTTGTCGAAGAGAACAAGAGTCTCTTCAAGATCGGGCTGGCCGAGCTGCAGATGGTCATGATTGACACGGCCCTGCCCGGCAGCACCAAGTCCATCCTGGCCGACGAGCTGAAGGGCAATCCGTTCAAGCCGCGCTTCCGGTGCGCCGGTTTCCAGCACCTGTTCTACGACACGGCGTACGACCTCGAGTACCGGTTCGCCGCCACGCTCGACACCCTGGGCACCGAGACAACCTGTACGGTTTCCTATGCCGAGACGATACCGGGTGAAGTACTGATGTACGCATTCCGGATGACCGACTCCCTGCGGGAGTCGCTGTTTTTCCCTAACCCGGGAGAAACTCTCCGCCCGCCGTACTATGACTCGCTGCTCAAACCGTGCAGCGTGTTCATTTCCAAGCCCCTCGAAGCGACGACCGCGGGCGGCTGCGTGCTCAGGAAAGAAAAGGGCGAGTGGAAGATATGGAAGCTCTCCGGCGGCACGCGGTTCCACGCCCCGAATCCGGATGACGCGCCCTATTTTGTCCGGACGGTGCTGGCTGGTGCCGGCCGGTCCGATACGGTGCTGCTGCGGCCGGACACTCTGCACTACGGTATCCAACGATTCTACCCGCTTGCCGAGACCTCGACCGGGGGCATCCTAACCTACACTCAGCGCGACACGATTCGGCTTGCCAGTCTGCTTTCGACCCTCGGCACCGACGGAGCCGAGTACGTGTATTTCGACGGCCGGCGCTACGACATGCAGGGCCCGCGCTCGAATCAACAGATTCTGCTGGCCGACGTTGCCCCGGGCCTTCACCGACTCAGTGTGCAGGAGATTCCCCCGGCCGTGCTCTGGGAAGTCAAGGGCAGGTACTCGGCCACGGTCTGGAGCATCCCAATCCGCGTGAAGTAGGAGGAGAATCATGAACAGAACCAGATTCCAAGTTGTTCTGAGCCTGCTCCTTGCCGCCGCCGGGGCATTTGCCGCCAACACCGGAAACATCGCCGGTAAGGTGACCGACCGTAACACCGGCGAGGCCCTGATTGGCGTGAACGTGCTCGTCGAGGGCACGGAGCTGGGCGGCGCGACCGATGTCAACGGCCGCTATCAGATAATCAACATCCCACCCGGCAAGTACACCGTGAGCGCGTCGTACATGGGATACAACGAGCAGAAGATAACCGGTGTGCAGGTCATCCAGGACCTGACCGCGACGGTGGACTTCAAGCTGTCGCCGGTCGTGCTGGACCTTGGTGTGAAGGTCGATGTCATTGCCAAGAAGAAGGAACTGGTCCAGCGCCAGGCGGTGTCGGTCGAGCGGGTGATAACAAGCGAAGAGTTCAAGCGCCTGCCCGTGACCCAGCTTTCCGACCTTGTCGGGTTGCAGGCCGGCATCACCCAGACGAGCACCGGCTGGACTCACATCCGCGGGGGCCGGTTTGACGATGTGGCCTACCTGGTGGACGGCGTGAACGCGCAGGACGCGGTTGTCGGCACGCTCTGGTCGAGTCCGAAGCCGACGACCGATGCCTTGCAGTCGGTGGTCGTCATAACCGGCGGATTCGACGCTGAGTACGGCGAGGCGATGTCCGGGATTATCAAGGCGGTGACCAAGGAAGGCGGGACGAGGACAACAGGGCGCGTCGGCGTCATCAGCGACGAGGCTTTCCCGGCACATACCGGATACAACTTCGGTTACAACCGGTTGACGTTCTCCCTCGGCGGGCCGTCTCCGGTCTGGAACCGGCTGCGCTACTTCCTGTCGACCGAGTACTTCAAGACCGACGACGACCGGAACGTGCGCTACAAGGTGCCGTCGCCGCGGAGCGAGTACGCGGCTGAGGGTAAGCTGACCCTGCAGATGCCCAAGGCTTTTGCCCTGACAAGAGAAGGACTCAAGTTTACGCTCGACGGGCACCATTCGAACTACGAGTGGTGGCCATATTCGCACACCTACCAGTTCTGGCGGACCGGCCTGCCCGGACGCCGGGTCCGCTCGTACAAGTCGAACTTCACAATCAACCACCTGCTGTCGCCCTCGACGGTTTACGAGGCGAAGCTGGGTCTGTTCCAGACCGGTCTGTTGATTGCGCCGCGCAACTTCAATGCCGAGAACGCGGATACGATTGGGTTCTGGGGCATGTTGCGGAAGTACGGCATCTGGGACCGCTACTTCTTCCGGGGAGAGGACTGGGTCTTCGACTGGCAGAAGTATGCGAAGTACGAAGAAGGGCACCCGGGTGCGAGCAAGCTCGAAAGCAGACAGGATGCTGTGCTGCAGCTCTACCGCTCCTACTGGCTCTACATAAGCCCGGACGGCAAGGACTCGGTGCCGGTCTACTACTATCCCAACGGGACGAACTTTGCCAGTGCCTATGCGCTGACCGACAACCCCTTCGGCGTTGCCGGTCTATTCGTGACCGAGGGTAACGACCGCACCTGGCACTACCGCTCGACCAATCACCTGCTGGGCAAGTTTGACCTGACCCACACGGTTTCGAAGATTCACGAAATCAAGACCGGAATCAGTGCGACCCAGTACACCCTCTCCATGTTCGAGAACTCGCTCCCCTGGGACCAGAATCCGTTCTGGGACGCGTATACCTACAAGCCGCTGGTCCTGGCTGCCTACGTCCAGGACCGGGCCGACTTCGAGGACCTGGTGGTCCGCGCCGGCCTGCGGCTCGACTATCTCGATTCCAAGGCCCAGGTGCGAGCGTTCCCGGAGAGTCTGGGTTCGCGCAAGGAGGTATCCGACTCGATGCTGCCGGTGGCCGCCAAGTACCGGCTGTCCCCACGGCTGGGCCTTTCCTACCCGATTACCGAGCGGATCAAGTTCCGGTTCTCCTACGGCCACTTCTTCAAGAACCCTACTTTTGACGACCTCTACACCTACGCGGACCGGACCGCGGCCGAGCTGCGCTCGCGCGGCAACGTCATCGTCGGCAACGCAGACATGGGCGCGGAGAAGACCATCGCCTATGAGCTCGGGTTCGATGCCCAGCTTTCCGACCTGTTCCAGTTCGACGTGACCGCGTTCTACAAGGACGTGTTCGACCTGTCGGGCGTGCGAGCGGTCTATGCCCTGCCTCAGCCGTACTCGCAGTACTACAACGTCGAGTACGCGCGGATTCAGGGGTTCGAGGCGACAATGACCAAGCAGCTCGCCGGCTACTGGTCGAGCCGCCTTGGGTACACCTTCCAGATTGCCAAAGGCACCGCGTCCACGGCCACCACTCAGTACCAGCGCGAGCGGCCGCTCCAGCTCGATTACTTCCTCGACCAGGACCAGCGTCATGCGGTTCACGGCGACCTGTCGTTCACCTTCCCGGAAGACTTCGCGTTCATGCCGATGCGCAACTTCGAGGCCTCAGGCGTGTTCAACTACGGCTCGGGCCTGCCTTACACTCCCCAGGACCAGCGCGGCAATCAGATCGGCCTTACCAACTCGGCGCGCAGGCCGGGCAGCTACACGGTTGATGCGCGACTGTCCCGCGATTTCACCTTGGGAGGGCTGTCGTTTGCCCTGAATTGCGACATCACGAACTTGCTCAACGCGACGCTGGTGACGAGCGTTCACGCGGCGACCGGCAAGCCGAACTACACCGGCCGGGTCATCACGCCTTACGAGTTCTCGCCCGGCATCGCGTTCGGCGACTTCTACTACCACCCGGCGCGTGACTTCGACCACGACGGCTACCTGACCCGCATGGAAATGTACGAATCGTACCGGCTGGCATATGCCGACCGCTACGACCCGCCGACCTACTACGGCCCGCCGCGCAAGATACGGTTTGGCCTGAGTATGTCGTTCTAAGGAGGAGACTTGAGACGAATCACTAGCTACGCGCTGTGCCTCGCGCTCGTGGCCGGTGCTGCGACGACGGCACTGGCGCGGTCGGCGACGACGCCGCCACCGGGCCAGCGGGTATACGACACCAAGTGGCTCAACATCAACAAGTGGCTCTGCCCGTTCTACAATGACGGGCGGTACGGTATCGATGTCAGTCGTCCGCCCGGACTGGCCGGCGGCTCCTGGCCCCAGCCATACAAGAACCAGTACATCTTCGGCGCCGGGCTCTGGTTCGGCTCCTTGAAGCCGAACCCCAATATCGCGGGCAAGGTTGATACGCTGGTGACGTTCGGCTACAACCCGAACTCGGGCGGCACCGAAATGACCCCGACGACCGTGGCCCACCTCGATGACGGCGCGAGCAACCCGGATGACAAAATCTACTGTTACCCGGGTGACTGGCCGCCGCAGCCGCGCTCGCGCTGGGAGACCGGCGATGCGCACCTCGACTCGCTGCTAATTCCGTACGAGAACTTCTCGCTGCAGGACATGTGGTGCGCCTACTCTGACGTCTCCCCGGAGAATCACATCTCGCCGGGCAAGCCGCAGATGATCGACATCTACCAGACGGTCTACGCCTGGAACTACCCGACCAACCAGGACATTTTCTTCATCATCTACCAGGTGCGGAATTCCGGCACCGATACGCTGAAGAAGTGCTTCATGGGTGCGGTAATGGATGCCGACATCGGCGACGCGACCGACGACATGGTCGGCCTGCTCGACAGCATTGATGTCCCAGGTGCCGGCATCGTCGCGAACGTCGGCTATGCCGGCGACTTCAACAACATCGAGAATGCCGGGCGCGACTGGGAAGAAGGTACACCCGGTGTCTTCGCCTACAAGTTCCTCGAAAGCCCGCTGCGGCCCGACAGCACGCCGCTGGGTATGACCGCGTTCAAGAAGTTCACCATCGATATCGACCCGGTGACCGACCCGGCCCAGTACCTGACCATGGCCGGATATGACTACCGGACCGGGGTCTACTCGCCCTACGACTCAGTCGACCCGGTGTCCGCGGACAAGCGCTTCATCCAGTGCTCGGGTCCGTTTGACCTGGCGCCGGGCCAGGTCGCCAAGCTGGTGGTAGCGGGCATCGCGGCAAGATACGGCGGACCGGGCCAGGCCTGGCCGGACCGCGGGCTCGATTCGCTGGTCCACCTCGGCAGGGTGGCGAACGCCGCCCAGTTCATCTATGACCAGGGCTGGCTTCTGCCCGGGCCGCCGCTCTCGCCCAACCTAACCATGGTCCCGGGTGACAACCAGGTCCGACTCGTCTGGGACAATCTGCCAGAGGTGACCCCGGACCCGTACTGGGTCAAGGTCGCATCCGACACGACGAAAGTAGGCTCAGGCTGGGACCCGGTCTACCGTGGCTATGACTTCGAAGGCTACATCGTCTACAAGTCCGAAGACGGCAGTAACTGGCAGATTCTCGCCCAGTGTGACAAACGCGGCAATGGAGTCGAGGTTTCCTTTCCTCCGGGCGGGGACAGCACCCTGGCGGAAAGCCTCTGGATAAACGGTGACGATACGCTCGGCGTCTTCTATACCCTGCTCGACAGGAACGTGACCAACGGTTTCACCTACTATTACTGCGTCACTGCCTACGACTGGAACTTCAGCACGACCGCCTGGGACACGACCGTCTATCCACCCCGGCCAACCGACTCGACCGCACTTGTGCTCCGTTCCGGCATCGTCTCCAGCTTCTATACCATCCCGCGCTGGGAGGCTTCCAACTACGTCGCGCCAGAGCCGACGGTCATCACCCTGCTGGGCGACAAGGAAAAACCCGGCTTGAAGCCCGTGGCAACATCGGTCGTGCCGTTTCAGGTTACCGTCGATACCTACGAGCTGAGGTTTCTCGGGCCGGGCAACACCGGCGCGGACAAGAAGAGCCTTTACCAGTACTGGGTGCGCTGCGCGAGGAACGACAGCCTCGTTCTCGACACGGCCGGGTTCACCTACACGATGGACTCCAAGTACAACTTCTCCTTGCCGGTGTTCAATGGCTTGGTGGTCAACTGCAGCCTGAATGTGAAGACACCGTCGCGAGCGTTCGACACGATTATCGTCACGGCGGGCAGCTATCCGGCGGACAAGGTCGTGCCGAGCGGCATGTCGTCAATCGGGCTCTGGGCCTTTCGTGGGTCGGACTTTGAAATCGTCTGGCAGACCACACCCTACCTCTCGGCCAAGGTCTATGACCTGACCCACGGCCGCATAGAGGTCCCGTTCGGCCGGTTCAACAACACGCAACCGGCGACCAGACAATACGCGGACGGCTGGTGTTTTGTGGACCTGGCGGGCAGAAACCCGACCGACACGCTCAAGGGCAGCCTGTACCAGATGTTCATCTGCGGCGGGTACCTGAAACTCAATGGCGGCGACAGCATCGGTTCGAACCTGGCTCTGATTCGGGACGGTGACAAGTGGCTGGCACGCGGAGACCGGAGCAAGGGTTCGGCCCCATACCACAACGTCTACCAGGTTGTCACGACGCCCTACAAGTCGCTGACCGGCGCGGACACAACCATGGGCCTGAGCAAGGTAATCAAGGTCGTGCCCAACCCGTACATTGTGTTCGACGCCTGGGAAAAGACGACCGAGCAGCGGTACGTCAAGTTCACTCACCTGCCCAACGAGTGTACGATTCGTATCTACACGCTTGCCGGGGACCTGGTCAAGACGATTCACCACCAGGACACACACACTCAGCCGCTCGACCAGGGCGGCACCGAGAACTGGGACTTCACCAACGAGTCGCCGGGCGCGGACCCGACCCGGGTCGCGGGCCAGCTCGTTGCTTCCGGGGTCTATGTCTATCACGTCGAGTCGCCGGTCGGTGAGGCGACGGGCAAGCTGGTCTTCATTCACTAAAGGAGGCAGCGATGAAAACTACCAATGACCATATCCAAATGAACCGATTCCTTGCGGTCCTGGTATGCCTCGCGCTCCTGACCCCGGCCTGGGGCGCGTTCTCCAAGGTCGGCACGACCGGCGCCTCGTTCCTGAAGATTGGCGTGGGTCGGGCAACCGGGATGGGTGATGCGTTCGTCGCGATTGCCGACGACGCCTCTGCCTGTTACTTCAACCCCGCGGGCCTGGCCCGGGTCAGCCGGCAGATTCAGCTCAATCACGTCAACTGGATTGCCGACATCAACCACGACCACCTCGTTGCGGTGCTGCCCGTAGCCAGCCTGGGAACCATCGCCTTCAGCGCCACGGCCCTGACCATGGGCGACATGGAGCAGACCACTATCGACAATCCGAACACCCGGGTCCGGGAGGACGAAGGCACCGGGCTCTTTTTCGGCGCGGCCGACTTTGCGGTCTGCGCCAGCTACGCCCGAATCATCACCGACAAGCTCTCGTTCGGGCTGTCGGCCAAGGGCGTCACGCAGACGGTCTGGGACATGTCCGCCTCGGCCCTGGGCGTGGACTTGGGTCTTCACTACAACACCGGGTTCCGGTCTCTGCGCATCGGCGCCGCGGTCACCAACTACGGCACCCAGCTCAGCTTCACCGGGCGCCAGCTCGACTACTCGTTCTTCTGGACCGACTCCGGGCCCTCAAGCATCCAGGGCAGCTACAAGACCACGCCGGTGGGTCTGCCCACCAGCTTCCGGTTCGGCATCGCCTACGACATCCTGGAAGGTCCGGACAGCCGCCTGACAAGCGCGGTTGACATCACGCACCCGTCGGACATCAACGAGACGGTGAACTTCGGGCTCGAGTATGCGTACCGCGGGTTCTTCTCGCTGCGCGGCGGGTATATTCTCAACGCCGACACCAAGTACCAGGATGGGGTCGGCTGGCTGACCGGGTTGTCCACCGGCGTCGGTGTCCGGGCAGACCCGGCGGCCGGGCTCAAACTCGGTCTCGACTACACCTTCCGCTATCTGCAATGGCTGAAGCCAACCCACCGGCTGGCACTGACCGTTGGTTTTTAGTCTGAGGTCAATCAGAACTGCAGGGGCACGGCTTGCCGTGCCCCTGCTGCTGCTTGTCAGCCGGGTCGGCGCGGCCCAGTGGACCGTGGCCGTTTACATGGCGGCTGACAACGGTCTTGCCGACCAGTCCTACGCCGACCTGGCCGAGATGATGCAGGTCGGTTCTTCGACCGAGCTGAACCTCGTAGTTCAGGTTGACCGGCCGGCCCGTGACACCAATCCAGGCTGTCGCCGCTACCTGATTCGGAAGGGCCGGCTTGAGTTACTGGAACAGGTCGGAGAGGTAGACATGGCAGACACGCTTACGCTGGTTCGGTTCGGACGATTTGTCCGGGACCGGTATCCGGCCCGGAACTACTGCCTTGTCCTCTGGGACCACGGCAGCGGCTGGTCAGAGGGCTACGGCCCGCGCCGGGCGATTTTCATTGACGAGTCGCACGGTCACATGATGGGTGTGGCGGGCGGCGAACTGGCCGCCGGTGTTGCCGGGTTCAGGCGCGAACTGGGCAGTAAGGTCGAGGCGGTCGTATTTGATGCCTGCCTGATGGGTATGACTGAGGTCGCGGCGGAATTAGGTGCTCACGCCAACTACCTGCTCGCCTCAGAAGGTGCGGTCGTCTGGGACGGGCTTGACTACTGCAGCCTGACTACGCACGTTGCCGGTGGCGGAACGCTGCCGGAACGGCTCAGCCGGGTCTGCGCTGACTACGTCGCCGCCTATCCGGACGACTACGTCTGCCTGTCCGCGCTCGACCTGAGCAAGTTGAACTCGGCCCTGCCTGTGCTCGCGCGCTGTCTCGGCGGGCTCGCCACCCACGACTCATCGTTCCGAGCGCATCTGCGGCAGGTGCGGTCAGAAGTCCAGACATTCGCTCCGGTGCTGACCCGGCCTCCCTGCCGGACCGATGACCAGGTGGACCTCATCCACTTCTTCGAACTCCTGCCCGGCGCTGACTCGCTAGTCAGAACGCTCAAGCGGGTCGTGGTGGCCAGTGCCGCTTCAGAGAGCCTGCCCCATGCGCAGGGTCTGGCGGTGTGGTTTCCTGACGGCTACCTCGGGTTCAAGAACTCGGCTCGCTCGTACCAGAAGCTTGAGTTCGCCGACACTGTGCCGTGGCCCCAGTTTCTAAACAGCTTCTTCGGCCGGGACGACGTCAAGCCGTCCCAGCCGGTGCTGGCTGAGCCGCGGCCGGGACGACGCGGCGATGTTCGCCTGTACTGGAGCCGGTCAGAAGACCTGGCCCCGGTCAGCTACGACCTGTTTGAGCTTACCGGTCCGTCCGAGGTTCTGGTCGAGAACGGCGAGAGCCTCGGGCGCTGGAGCAATTCGGGCTGGACACTGAGCTCGGGTCAGGCCCGGTCCGGCTCCTACTCCTTCTACTCGGGGGCAGGTGCAAACCTCGACAACCGAATCACGACGGCGGAGCCGCTGGAGCTGAGCTCCGGCGGGCTTCTTTCTCTGTATGCCTGGTATGCGACCGAGGAGACGCAGGACAGTCTGGGGGGCATGGTCCGCGATGTGTGTTACGTTGAATGGTCTGCCGATTGCGCTGACTGGCAGGTGCTCGACTCGTTCTATGGCTCTCAGCGCGCGTGGCACGAACTCCGCATCGTCCTGCCGGTAACCAGCAGCCTGTATCTGCGCTTCTGCTACCGCACCAACGCCACCAATCACGGAACCGGAGTGTACCTCGACGACATCAAGGTCTACCGGTTTGACACGTTCCGGCAAGTCACGGCCACGGCTGAAACCACGGCCTATGTGTTCAACCGGCCGCGCGATACGACCGGATACTGCTACCTGGTGACCGCACGTGACTCTTTCGGCAACGTCTCGATGGCGAGCCAGTTCTCCGAGGTCGTTCCAGTCAGGAAGTGGGCCGAGCCCTATACCCGGCCGGCCCCATTCGACGGGCCGTGCAAGCTCGTGCTCGACTTCCCGGCCGGTGAGGTGGTGGACGTGTCAATCTACACCCTGTCTGGGACGCTCGTGCGTCGGTTCCGGGGCATCACGGAGAAGACCCTGGACTGGGACGGGTGCAACCAGTCGGGCAAACCCCTGGCCGACGGGGCCTACATCGTTGCCGTCCGGGGCAAAGGCTTCCGCACCATCGGCAAGATAGCGCGCGCCGGCCGGTAGCCGACCGCATAACGGACAAAGCCCCGGCTTCGGCCGGGGCTTTGTAGTCGAACCAGGGACTAGTGCTGAATCAGCCGCAGACCCTTGACCGCCTGGTACCAGGACTTTGTCTGGACCGTGCCCGAGCCAAGGTTCTTGCTGTCCAAGTGGATGAGCGCGTAGTAGCCGTCGGCCGTGTACACCGCCATCAGGAACGGAGTCTGGTCAATCTCCTGATACTGCGCGTAGGTCGTGGTCGAGTGCACCGGCAGCGGGTCGTTCTCAGAACCCGTCACCTTGGCGATGGCGTTGACCCGCCAGGCAGCATCCGGCACAACGCCGGTTGCGCCAGGGTCGCTGCCACGAGCGATATCCGGGCTGGCAATCGAGTACTCCGGGCCGGCAAAGCCGGTCGCAAAGTCGGTGAGGTAGATGTCAATCGAAGCGGCGTTGGCCGCCTGGGTCATCGAGTAGGTTGTGGCCGTGCCCGCGGTCTTGGCCCAGCCGTAGCCTGAGTTGCCCGAGGCGTTCAGCTCGGAAAGCGAGGTTGCGGCATTGGCAATCGGCGCGCTGGAAGGGGCGCTGGCCGCCGCATACTCGGTGCTGCCGAACATAGCGACGACTTTGTACGCGCCGGTCTTGCCTGCCGGGTCGTGAGTTGCCGAGGTCGTGGTCACGGTGTCGAACGGCACGTACGTGGTGGTGCCGGTCTCCATGAAGGAGACGATGTACTTGTCCGGGGTTCCTTCGGCCGGTGCGGTCCATGAAACCTTGACCGTGGCGTCGGTGGCCGCCTCGAGCTTCACGTCGGTCGGCTCGCTGCCGGTTAATTCGGTGCAGCGGACCAGCATCAGCGCGGTTACCGCGAAGATGCAGACCGCGGCTACTGCGAGAATCCTCTTCATATATCTGACTCCTGTTTCTCTCTGGGTTTTGCTACCGGCCGACCTTGGGTGGTTTGCCGGTCGGCGCCTTGGGCGTCGGTGCCGGGGTGGTTCCCTTTGTTCCCTTGGCCGCCGGGGTCTTGGCCGACATGTCGGCGATTACCTTGGCCAGGGAATCACACTCAGCGGTCTTCTTGGCCAGGTCCATCTTGGCCTGGTCCAGTTCCTGAGTCAGTTTGTCAACCTGACCCTGGAGCTCAGTCACCTTCTTGGTGTCCTGGCATCCGATGACGAATACTACAGAGAGTATCGCCAGCGCGGCTACGAGTTTTCTCACATTTTCCTCCTTTTGGCGTGCTGTGAGGTCTTATTGCTGCTTCTGCCGCAACGGCCAGCCGCTTCCCAGCCGTCGCAGCACTATTTCTCTCCATTAGACACCGTTACAGACCCGGTGCCATACGGGCATAATTCTAGGCCCGGCCGACCACGTGTCAAGCACGTGGCCCGACAGCGTGTACGCCATGGTCAGGCCCTGGGTTCGGGCCACGCCGGTTGAACCTACGCTGCGAACCAGCGGGCCTTTACGCCTATCTACCGGCCGGCCACGGTCTTTCTTCCGCTCCGGTTCACCCAGCCGCAGGTGCGGCCCGAGCAGATTCAGACCCTTGCGCCTTATTCCCTCGGTCAGGACGCTGGCACCAACCGGAACCCGGGCCTGGGGCGAGGCGAGAATGCAGCCGGTGACAATGACCCAGACAAGCAGGAGTCCTTTAACCAGACCCAAACCGGCTCCGAGCAAACGGTCGAACCAGCCGAGCGGGGTCAGATGCGTGAGCCAGCTTAAGAGTTCGCCGACTGCGCTCGCCGCGGCCGCGACAGCGAGTAATGTCAGAACATGGCCCAGGAACAACGCCCAGCGATGGTCGCGCACCAGGTGCTGCGCCAGGAACCAGTGTCCAACCGCCGTACCATAGCGCCAGGCCAGATACCCACCAAGGATGATGCCGGCAATCCCGGCAAGGTCTCTCACCAGGCCCCGCAGCGCCCCGAGCAGTACGAAGCAGGCGAGCAGCGTCAGGGTGATGCCGTCAACAAGGGTCATGGCCGTGTTCGGGCCGGTGGCGGACAGGTGGGGTCACGGCTCAAAGATACGCCCGACTGCTGACTTGTCAATCTGCGCCCGTTCTTGCCCACCGAGATAAGGCCCGGTATAATCCGGCCACAATGCACCTCGCCACGAGACGGAGTCAAACTGGACCTGTTTGACAAGTGCGGCCAGTTCGGTCAGATGCTTGCCGCTATCCAAAGTCAGGACCGGTTTTTCTATTCACGGGCAATCTGTCCGGCCGCGTCTCCGGTGACGACGCTGGCCGGCAGGGAGCTCGTCAATCTCGGCTCGAACAACTACCTGGGTCTGACCGAGCATCCGCAGGTCAAGGCCGCGGCCTGCCGTGCGGTTGAGCAGTATGGTACCGGCTCAGCCGGCTCGCGGCTGCTGACCGGCACCACCCCGCTTCACCTGGAGATGGAACAGCAACTGGCCCGGTTCAAGTCCGAGGAGTCGGCCGTGACGTTCTCGACCGGGTTCATGGCCTTGTCGGCCACGGTCAGCACCCTGGCGGGCGAGGGCGACTACATCTTCTCGGACGAGCTGAACCACGCTTCCATAATTGACGGCTGCCGCAGCGCCCGAGCCAGGACAGTGGTCTACCGTCATCGGGACCTGGCCGACCTGGAGGAGAAACTGCGCTGCGTCCCGTCGGACGCAGGCAAGTTGATTGTCACCGACGGCGTCTTTTCGATGGAGGGAGATGTCTGTGACCTGCCCGGCCTGCGGCGCCTGGCCGATGCCGGCAACGCGCGGCTGATGGTGGACGACGCTCACGCGACCGGCGTGCTGGGCAGGACCGGCCGCGGCACGGCCGAGCATTTCGGGCTTGAGGGCAGAGTCGATGTCGTGTCGGGGACGCTCTCCAAGTCCCTGGCCGCGGTCGGCGGCTTCACCGCCGCGAATCAGTCGGTTGCCGAGTTCCTGCGCTACAATGCCCGTCAGTCGGTCTTCTCGGCCAGTCTGCCGCCGTCAGTCGCGGCCACGGTCCTTGCCGCCCTCAAGGTCATCGAAGCCGAGCCGGAACGGGTCGAAAGACTGAGGCACAACGCAAGCTCTGTTGCTGCGGCCCTGAAGGATGCCGGCTTCTCAGTCGCCTTTCACGGCACGCCGATTCTGCCGATTCTCATCGGTGACGACGACACCGCGTACCGGTTTGCCGGCCGGCTGGAGCAGGAAGGTGTGTTTGTGAATCCGGTGGTATTCCCGGCCGTGCCCCGCGGCCGGGCGATAATCCGCATCAGCCTGATGGCGACCCATACCGAAGAACACCTCGGTCGTGCCCTTGCCAAGCTGACCCTGGTCGGCCGCGAGTTGAAGGTGGTGTGAGTGAACCCGACCGCAGGCACTGACCAGCCCGATGCTATCTACGCGCGTTTCGCGGCCACGGCCCGGCGGTTTGCCGACCGCCCGGCCCTGCTCTACAAGCAGGACGGTGAGTATCGAACCATTACCTACGGCGAGACGTTGCAGGCCGTTGCTGAGACGGCTGCCGGTCTGGCGAGCCGCGACGTGAAGCCCGGAGACCGGGTCGCCATCTACTCCTACAATCGGCCCGAATGGATTGTAACCGACCTGGCTGTTGCCCGGCTGGGTGCGGTGCTGGTCCCGGTCTATCATACTCTGCCTGAGGATTCGGTGCGCTACATCCTGAACGACGCCGAGGTCGGTCTCGTCATCGCGGAGACGCCGGAGCTTTTCGCGGTGGTCCGCCGAGTTGTGACCGACCTGCCTTTGCTCAGGCACGTTGTAACCCTTTTCCCGGCACCGGATGCGGCCGACACCGGGGCGCGGGTGAAGCTTTGCGACTACGCAAGCCTGCGCCGAGAAGGAGCTGCGGCGCTCGCGCGTGCGCCGGCAGCCGCGCATCCGGCCCGGCCTGATGACCTGTTCACCCTCTGCTACACCTCGGGTACGACCGGTGAACCCAAAGGCGCAATGCTGACCCACCGCAACATCCTGTCCAATGTCACGACCGCGATTCGGTTGTTCAGCATCAATGAGCATGACGTGCTCGTCTCGTTTCTGCCGCTCTGTCACATGTTCGAGCGGACCTGCGGCCACTACTCGGTGCTGCTGGCCGGCGGCGCGGTCGCCTATGCCGAGTCGGTCCAGACCGTGGCCCAAGACGTGCAGAAGGTGAGGCCGACAATCATGATTGTCGTGCCGCGTGTCCTCGAAAAGGTCTACGCCACGGTCCAGGAGCGGGTGCTGGCCGGGCCCTGGCACAAGCGAATGCTCATGATTGAGACGCTGCGAACCTACAGCCAGTATGCGAGGCGCAAGGCGGCCCGGCGGTCAATCGGGCTCGGACTGGCGCTCAGGCACTGGCTCCTGGGCAGGCTTGTGGTGAGCAAGCTCGTGAAACTGGGTGGGGGCAGGCTGCGGCTGCTGGTTTCGGGCAGCGCTCCGCTGGAACGGAGGCTGGCCCGTACCATCCGCAATCTGGGGTTCAACCTGCTCGAAGGCTATGGCCTGACCGAGACTTCACCGGTGGCCTGCGCTCAGGTTCCGGGTGAGGAAGTGGTCGGCACGGTCGGCAAGCCGTTTGACGGCGTGGATGTCAGAATCGGGGCGAACGACGAGATTCTGATTCGCGGGCCGAATGTCATGAAGGGCTACTTCAAGAAGCCTGAGGAGACGGCACGGGCGATTGACCGCGACGGCTGGTTCCACACCGGAGACCAGGGCCGGTTCGACGAAAAGGGCAACCTGGTCATCACCGGTCGCCTGAAGGAGATAATCGTCACCTCGTACGGCAAGAACCTGGCACCAGTGCCGATTGAACTGGCCATCGCGGGCTCGAAGTATGTGGAGCAGGCGGTGGTGCATGGCGACCGCCGGCCCTATCTGGTCGCACTGGTGGTGCCGGCCCGGCTCGCGCTCGAGGCCTATGCCCGTGCCGAGGGCATCGAGTTCAAGGAGTTCTGCGAGCTGCTCGACCACCCTCGAATCCTCGAACTCTATCGGGACGAAATCAGTCGGGCCCTGACCGGATTCGCCCAGTACGAGCAGGTGAGGAAGTTCCGACTCATCCCCGAGCCGTTCACGGTTGAGAACGGGCTTCTTACCCCTTCCCTCAAAGTGCGCCGGCCCAATGTCGTTGCCGCGTACCAGGAAGAACTGGACAAGCTCTATGGTTCATAGCCACGAACCCGGAGGCGGGGCCTGATTGCCTTGATGCTCCTGGCTATTGCGGCCACACCGGCAGACTCGGCGTGCGAGAAGGCCGCGTACATGCTTTTCAACCGCCACCTGAACCCGACCTGGCTCGACTCTGCGTACGACCTGTTGTCCCAGGTCCGGGCGGCTGAGCCGAGGCACGAAAGGTGTCTTTACCTCTGGTCGCGAATCCACACCCAGAAAGGCGACAACGCCCTTACTGACAAGGACAAGCTGCGGTTCTACTCCCGGGCCAAGGCCATTGCCGAGACCCTGATTCAGGTCAATGAACAGAACCCGGATGGGCACATCTGGTGGGGCGTTGCTCAGGGCCGCATCGGCCAGACCAGAGGCGTGCTCAACTCGCTCTTCATGGTCTCGGGACTGAAGCGGGCCTTCAACCGCACCCTGGAGCTCGACTCAGGCTACGCGACAGCCTGGGATGCGCTCGGCGTGCTCTATCACGAGCTGCCCGGGTTTGCCGGCGGCAGCCTGGCCAGGTCTGAGCAGTATCTGAAGCGAGGCGTTGCGCTTGACCCCAACTATGCGCTTATCCGGCTCGATCTGGCCAGGGTCTACATCAGGCAGAAGCGTTGGGCAGAAGCCCGGGCCGAGCTGGAGCGGCTGCTTGCGATTGAGCACCCGACCTATCCGGCCGACTTCTGCAACGACGACCGGCCTGAGGCGCTGGAGCTGCTCAGGCAGATAGACGGCAGGTAGAGGCCGGTGGCTGGCGCTTCTTCGGTGTGATACCGAGGTCGCGAGCCTGGTAGCACGGAACGCCACAGCAGCGGGCGAAGTCACAGCAACTTATTGCTTTAGAACAAGTTAGCCTATACGGACGAGTAACGCCTGGACTGGCAATGAGTTGGCTGAAAATCCTGACCCCCCGGCTGCCGGGAGGCCGTCCCGGGGACGGCCTCACAAGACGCAATTGAAGGCGTGATTATCTGCGCAGTTGTCGCCCCACTGCTTCAGGTGATGCTGCGCGCGTCTGTCCGGGCGCGTTCCTGAGCAGTGCTCTGTGCGACTGCTCAAGCGCAAGTTCCTCCAGGTCCTGCGGCAATCGTCGGCGCACTTCAGCCAGCGGTTCACTGTGCGTTTCAGTTGGCGGTTGTTTCGGCATTGGTTACAGCTTTGGCCTGGGCTTTGTGCGCGGCAATGGCCAGGCGGGTTTGCTGGTTCTGAACCTGCGGGACTGCGGTTGCGCCTTTCGGCACGGTGCGGCGGGCTTTCGGCTATGGACAAGGCGACATGAGGGGCTAGAATGTTACCTGAGAACCGCGGTGCATAAGCAGCATCTCTTTTCCGCTGTTGCGCTGCTGGTCGCCGGCGTCGCGCGGGCGGACACGACCGAGGTATCGGGCGCAGTGTCGGGCGTGTGGACGCGGGCGGGCAGCCCATATGCGGTGGTCGGCGAAGTGACGGTTCCGGCCGGAGAGACGCTGGTCATAGCGCCGGGCGTCGAAGTCAGGTTCCGGGGCCGGTATCACTTCTTCGTCAACGGCCTCCTGAAGTCGGTCGGGACCGAAACCGATTCCATCGTATTCACCCGGGACCGGCCGATTGAGGAGCACAAGTGGATGGGCCTGAGGTTCGACCGATGCTCGCCCGGGTGCAGCCTGGCCTGGTGCCGGGTCGAGTACGTGAAGAACGACGGGCCATATCCGGACGTGCGCGGCGGCGCGGTCTACGTTGAGGCATGCTCGCCGACGATATCACATTGCGCCCTCTGCCACAACTACTCGCACAATGCTAATGCCAACGGCGGCGGCGGAGGCGTATTCGTCGTGTACGGCGGGCCGGTGGTCGAGTACTGCCATATCTTCGACAACTACGTGGACTCGGGCGGCGGGCTCTGCACGCTTGAAGATTGCACGGCCATCTTCCGCAACAACCTCGTCGAGAACAACACCGCGACCTACTGCGGCGGCGGGATGTACCTGGGCGTTCGTTCCGGCCCGACTGCGACCGGCAACGTCATCCGGCACAACCATGCCGGCGGCTGGGGCGGCGGCGGCATCACGCTCTGGAACTGGTATGCTATCGGCCCGGTTTCCAAGACCGTCACCAACAACCTCATCTATGCCAACTCGGCCGCGGACGCGGGCGGCGGCATCTACACTCGATATGACCTGTCCTACATCTACAACAACACGATTGTCGGCAACTCGGCCGGCCGCGGTGGCGGCATTTACGTACTGAACGAAGGCCAGTACCTGCCTGACGTGCGCAACGCCATCATCTGGGGCAACGCGGCAGGCAATGGGCCATCGGTATTCCTCGACAATGCGAACAACTCTCAAATCAATCTGAACTGGAGTGACGTTGAGGGCGGGTGGCAGGGTCAGGGCAACTTCGACTCCATTCCCAACTTCACGGACACGGTCTGGTTTCGGCTTGCGCCTCCTTCGCGCTGCATAGACGCAGGCACAAGCACCGGCACGCCCGAGTTCGACTTCGAAGGCGACGCGCGGTACGACGACCCCGGCTCACCCAACCGCGGCTCGGGCAGCATGGCGTACTACGACGTGGGGTGGGACGAGTTCGTCGGCACAGGGGTCGAGGAAAGAAAGAAGAGAGAAGTGAGAAGAGAGAGAGCCGGGACGACCATCGTCCGCGACATGCTCGTCCTCCCTGTTTCTCAACCCTCTACGTACCATTCTCTATTTGATCCGGCGGGCCGTGTGGTCATGTCGCTCTCACCCGGGGCCAACGATGTGAGCCGTCTCGCGCCGGGGGTGTACTTCGTCCGAGCTGCCAGCCGCGGGGTGTCGGCCCAAGGGTGTTACAAGGTCGTGCTTCAGCGGTAGGCGGTCGTGACTACGCTCATACTCCTGATACTCGGGTCGGCAACCATGACCGGCGTCCACCAGCGCGACGCCTGGCAGCATCGTCTTGACACGCCGAACCCGGGCCGGTCCGGCTGGACCGCAATGCCGCTCGTTCCGCGCACCGATTCGACGCTGACCCGCTCCGTCTACGGCTACTCGCCCTACTGGGTCGACCAACGCTGGCTCCACTATGACCTGCTTACGCACATCGGCCTGTTCGACGTGACGCTCAACCCTGATGGCTCTATCTCCAACCTCAGCAACTTCCCGCACCACTGGGCTGCGGTCATCGACCGCGCCCACCGTAACGGGGTCAGGGTCGAGATGGTGGCGACCTGCTTCGACTGGGCCAATATCCACGGCGCCATCCGCGCCCCCGCGTCGATTTCCAACCTCATCGCGCTCGCGGAATCGTCCGGAGTCGACGGCATCAACCTCGATTTCGAGGGGCTGTGGTACGGCGACCGCGACACGTTCACGCTCTTTGTACAAAGGATGTCGGCCGCGTGCCGCGCTGCCGGGCTGGACCTGACCCTCGCCACCCCGCCGCTGAACCAGGAGAATGCTTACGACCTGGCCGCGCTGGCCGACACCACCGACGGCTTGTTCCTGATGGGCTACGACTTTCACTGGCGGGGTGCGCCGGAAGCCGGGCCGGTCGCCCCGCTCTCGGGCTGGCCCTTTTACGGCAACCTGCAGATGGCCATCAACCACTATCTGGGGCGGATTGGCCACATGCGCGACGTCTGGTTCGGCATGCCCTACTACGGCTACCAGTGGCCGACCTACGCCGACACGGTGCGTTCGCGCACGACCGGGCTCGGCGAGGCGGTGTACTTTCGCGACGCGCCCGGTGCTGCCCGGACGCACGGTTACCGCTGGAATGCCGAAGGCCAGTCACCGTGGTACGCATTCAACAGCGGCGGCTGGTACCAGTGCTGGTTCGACGACGACACCAGCCTGCTGCTCAGGTACCGCGAGGTGCACGAACACGACATGCTCGGTACCGGCATGTGGGCGCTGGGTTACGATGGGTCGCGCACCGAGCTCTGGGCTGCTTTGCGCGAGAGCTTCAACCGGCCGCGTGCCGCGTTCACCAACGGCGACTGCGAGACGTGGCGGTTCGACACGCTGCCGGTGCCGAGTGACACGTCGGCCAATCCGGTCGGCTGGTACGAAGGCAGGAAGGCGAAGTACCGTCGCGAAGCCGGGCTGGTCCGTTCCGGCGCAAGTGCCATCAGGCACATCCCGGACTCACTCGGCTACGCGTGGCCGGTCGAGTCGAAGTTGTTCCAGGACGTGACCGTCCTGCCGGGTGCAAGCTACGAATTCTCGGGCTGGTCGTACAAGAACGACGGCCGTGGCAACCGGACAAAGCTGCTGCTCCAGTGGCACGACTCCACGTACAACGTCGTCGGCAGCGCCGCGTCGGTCGTGCTGACCGCGGACAGCGCCGGCTGGCGATACCTGACCACTGGCAGCGTGCCCGTGCCCAACGGCACAAGATTCGCCCGGCTCTGTCTGTGGATGGAAGGCCGGGGCGGGTTCGACTTCTGGGACGACGTCGCTTTCAGCAGGACCGTGGTGCACGACGTCGGTGTGCTGAGCATTGTTGCGCCTGCCGGCGCGGTCGACTCGGGAAGCTCAATCTTTCCGGCATGCACGGTCGGCAACTTCGGTGCGAGCCCAGAGTCGTACCGCGTGCGCATGCGCATCGGGACGTTGTACGACGACACCGCGCTCGTAACGGCCCAGGCGCCGGGGACGCGGTCTCATCTGACTTTCCCGAGCTGGCAGGTACGTGCGGCGCCCGGCAACTATGCGGTGACGTGCTCGACCGAGCTGGCCGGCGACGAAGTCCAGACCAACAACCGGCTGACCGACTCGGTGACCGTGCGGCGGCCGCCGATTCACGACGTCAGCGCCATTCGCATCATCACGCCGCCGGGCACGGTCGATTCAGGCAGCTTCGTCAGGCCGCAGGCAAAGGTCAGTAACCTGGGCGGCGTGGCGGAGAGCTTCTCAATCCGTTTCCGCATAGGCAGCTCGTACTCGCAGGATGCCGCGTTGTCCGGTCTGGCCGCAGGCGATTCGGCGACCGTCTCATTTCCGATCTGGATTGCGGCCATCGGCGACTTCGTAGTCAGTTGCTCGACCATGCTCGCGGCCGATGGAAGCCCGGCCAATGACCGCTGCACGAGTTCGGTCCGGGTCGTGTCCGGCGGAGGCGGCATCCGGGGGTGGACCGAACGCGCGGCGATGCCGTTGCTACCGTCCGGCCGGACCCTCAAAGACGGTGCCTGGCTGACGTTCGACGCCGGCTCGGGCCTGGTCTACGCGGCCAAGGGCTACAAGACCGGCGACTTCTACTCCTACGACCCGGCGCAGGACACGTGGCGGCAACTGGCGTTCATGCCGGCCGGGACTGAGAACAGACCGCCCTATAAGGGCGCCGTGGGCTGTACCGACGGCTCCGGTACTGTCTATGCCACCAAGGGCAACAACACGCCGGGCTTCTACGGCTACACGGCCGCGACCGACTCCTGGAAGCAGCTCGCCGACGTGCCCCTCGGTACCTCGAACAAGAAGGTGAAAGGCGGGGCCGACGCCGTCTACTTCGGCGGGCACGTCTACCTGCTCAAGGGCTACAAGAACGAGTTCTGGCGCTACAACACGGCGACCGACACATGGACACCGCTGCCCGACGCCCCGGCCGGCACCAACCCGAAATACAACACGGGTTCTTTCCTCGTGTACGACGGCAACCAGACCATCTACTGCCACAAGTCCAAGTACCACGAACTGTGGCGCTACGACCTGGCCCGGGACACGTGGTATCCGACACCCCTCACGCCAATGCCGTTGCTCTCCGCCTCGGGCAGGAGACGCAAATCCAAGGACGGCGGCTGCGCCGCCTGGCTCGGCGACGGCTTCTATGCCTTCAAGGGCGCCAATACGCAGGAATTCTGGAAGTACTGGCCACAGGGCGACTCCTGGGACGAGCAGGAGACGCTGCCGTCGGTCGGCAGCTCGGCCAGGAAGAAACGGGTCAAGAACGGCGCTGACCTGGTCCGCATCGACCCGGCGACCATCCTCGCGCTCAAAGGCGGCCGGGTCAATGAACTGTGGCGCTACACCCCGTCGCTCGTCGCTACCCGCTCGACGCCGCAGGTCGTTGACGGCGTCCTGTCCAGGCTCACGCGTGCGACCGGTGCGATTCGTATCTACCCAAACCCGCTGGGTCAGCATGGCGTGCTGAGCTACTCGCTGCCGCGGCCTGCTCTCCTGCAAGTGCGCCTGTACAACGCAGCGGGCCGGGCAATCAGGGCTTTGGTGCCCGCCGCGGTCGCACAGGGCAGCGGCACTATCCCCCTCAGCGCACAAGCCCTGGCACCTGGCGTCTACTTTGTCCGCGTGACCGCCGGCGGAGAGCAAGCAAGCGTCAAGCTGGTCGTCGAGTAGCCCAAGCCGCGCCGGGCGTTGCCGGCGCTGTCGTCGCAGGGTGAGAATGTCACGGGTGGGGTCATCGTTTGACGGTCGTCTTTGCGCGTCAGGTGTGAGTCTAGCTGGTATCTCGCCGGTTCGGGAATGGGAAGTGTGAACTGAGCCAGTGATGTGGGCTGCCATCAAGACAGAGCAGTTCGCCGAACTGAGCCCTGCGTTCCCGGCGGCGACGGTGGGCCTTGGCGCGGCGTCTTCGGTGTGGGCCGAGACCGAAAGTGCGCAGCCAGCAGCGGACCGTCTCCCGGGAGAGCACGATGCCACATTCCTCGGCCAGGGTTTCAGTGAAATGGGCGGTGTTGGAGTCGTGGCAGTAGCGCTGGTAGAGGGCGAGGACTGGTTTGTGCATGGCCGCGGGTCGGGCGTTGTGCGAACGGTGTTCGCGATTGCCGTCTCGGCCGAGCGCCGGAGGGCGGGCCGTCTGCCTGAGATGCTCGACCCGACCCTGCCCGTAGACCGGTTCACGGGCAAGCCCTACGGGCACAAAACGGCACCGGGCGGGTTTGTGGCGTACAGCGCGGGCCGCGACGAAACGGACAACGGCGGCGACGCGCTCGATCAACACGAACCGCTCCGCGGCCGACGGCTGTTGCCGCGCGGCCAACCGGCGGCTATAATGGAGGCGGTGAGAAGACTCTGGTTTACCCTGCTCGTTTCGACCGCGCTGGCCGCTTCGCATCACCGGCACTGGGCCGAGTCGGAAGGGCACCGCGGGACCGCCGCGGTTGAGCGGCCGGCGTTCACCGGCCGGCCGAGCCCGCTCATTCCCCGCGACGAGCCGACCGTAGCCCGCTCCGTCTACGGCTACTCGCCCTACTGGGTCGACCAACGCTGGCTCCACTATGACCTGCTTACGCACATCGGCCTGTTCGACGTGACGCTCAACCCTGATGGCTCTATCTCCAACCTCAGCAACTTCCCGCACCACTGGGCTGCGGTCATCGACCGCGCCCACCGTAACGGGGTCAGGGTCGAGATGGTGGCGACCTGCTTCGACTGGGCCAATATCCACGGCGCCATCCGCGCCCCCGCGTCGATTTCCAACCTCATCGCGCTCGCGGAATCGTCCGGAGTCGACGGCATCAACCTCGATTTCGAGGGGCTGTGGTACGGCGACCGCGACACGTTCACGCTCTTTGTACAAAGGATGTCGGCCGCGTGCCGCGCTGCCGGGCTGGACCTGACCCTCGCCACCCCGCCGCTGAACCAGGAGAATGCTTACGACCTGGCCGCGCTGGCCGACACCACCGACGGCTTGTTCCTGATGGGCTACGACTTTCACTGGCGGGGTGCGCCGGAAGCCGGGCCGGTCGCCCCGCTCTCGGGCTGGCCCTTTTACGGCAACCTGCAGATGGCCATCAACCACTATCTGGGGCGGATTGGCCACATGCGCGACGTCTGGTTCGGCATGCCCTACTACGGCTACCAGTGGCCGACCTACGCCGACACGGTGCGTTCGCGCACGACCGGGCTCGGCGAGGCGGTGTACTTTCGCGACGCGCCCGGTGCTGCCCGGACGCACGGTTACCGCTGGAATGCCGAAGGCCAGTCACCGTGGTACGCATTCAACAGCGGCGGCTGGTACCAGTGCTGGTTCGACGACGACACCAGCCTGCTGCTCAGGTACCGCGAGGTGCACGAACACGACATGCTCGGTACCGGCATGTGGGCGCTGGGTTACGATGGGTCGCGCACCGAGCTCTGGGCTGCTTTGCGCGAGAGCTTCAACCGGCCGCGTGCCGCGTTCACCAACGGCGACTGCGAGACGTGGCGGTTCGACACGCTGCCGGTGCCGAGTGACACGTCGGCCAATCCGGTCGGCTGGTACGAAGGCAGGAAGGCGAAGTACCGTCGCGAAGCCGGGCTGGTCCGTTCCGGCGCAAGTGCCATCAGGCACATCCCGGACTCACTCGGCTACGCGTGGCCGGTCGAGTCGAAGTTGTTCCAGGACGTGACCGTCCTGCCGGGTGCAAGCTACGAATTCTCGGGCTGGTCGTACAAGAACGACGGCCGTGGCAACCGGACAAAGCTGCTGCTCCAGTGGCACGACTCCACGTACAACGTCGTCGGCAGCGCCGCGTCGGTCGTGCTGACCGCGGACAGCGCCGGCTGGCGATACCTGACCACTGGCAGCGTGCCCGTGCCCAACGGCACAAGATTCGCCCGGCTCTGTCTGTGGATGGAAGGCCGCGGCGGGTTCGACCACTGGGACGACATCAGCTTCGACGTCTTCACCGGCATCGCGGGGCGGCTGGACTGGTCAGAGCCGGCCAACGATGATGTGGCAACCGTCGCTCGCGGCGTGCTGGTGCTGCCACGCAACACGGCCGAATTGCCCCGCAGTTCGCGCCGTGTCTCAGGGCCCGCCCTGCTCGACATCACCGGCCGCAAGGTCATGACACTCTCGCCCGGCCCGAACGACTTGCGGCATCTGGCGCCGGGCGTGTACTTCGTGCGAGCAGCACAAGCTCAAGCCGTCCGCAAGGTCGTGGTCACGAGATAGGAGGGCGCGGTGAAGAAGCTCAATGTGCTCCTGGCGGCCCTGGCGGTTACCGCCTCCGGGCAGTATCTGGAAACGACGATTCGTCTGTCTGACTCGCTGGGCATGCTGGCAGTGCCGCGCTGCCTGGCGTACAACGCCACCAGCAACACAGTCTACGTCGGTGGCGAAAACGGCGACTGCGTTGTCGCCATCGATGGCGCAACCAACCGGAAGATCGCCTCCATCCCTACCGGCTTCGCGGTGTATGCCGTCTGCTGCAACCCGCGCGAGAACAAGGTCTACTGTGCGGACTACCACAAAGACAGCGTGCATGTGGTCGACGGCGCGACCAACCGCGTGGTCGCAATCGTGCCGGTCGGCGACTGCCCCTACGCGCTGGGGTACAACCCGCAGGAGAACAAGGTCTACTGCGGCAACTTCGTGAGCGACGACGTGACCGTTATCGACGGAGCGCGGGATTCGGTGCTCGCCACCGTGCGGACCGGGGTCAACCCATGGGCCTTGTGCTGCGATGAGCAGGACAACCGGGTCTTCAGTGCGAACATGGAAAGCGATGACCTGACCGTGATTGACGGCGCCACCAACCAGGTCATCGCCACGGTCTTCTCCGGCGACCATCCGTGGGACATCCTCTACAACCCGCAAGAGAACAAGGTCTACGGCGCGAACCACTTCGGCAAGAGCGTAACCGTGGTCGACGCGGCCGCGAACCGAGCCATTGTGTCGGTCACGGTCGGCAACGAGCCCGTTGCCTTGTGCTACAACCCGCGCGAGAACCGCGTCTACTGCGCCAACGAGTACGATGGGACCGTGGCGGTGCTGGACGGCGCGACGAACGCGGTGCTCGCGACAGTGCCGGCGGGCAGCCACCCGTGGGCGCTGTGCTGGAACTCGCGCAGCAACGCGGTCTACTGCGCCAACTTTGGCAGCAACGATGTGACCGTGATTGACGGCGCGACGAACGCGGTGGTTGCGACCGTGGCGGTCGGCACCGGGCCCTGCGCGCTGGTCCACAATCCGGCCGAGAACCGGGTCTACGTGGCCAACAGCGGAGACTCGACCGTGTCGGTACTGCGGGACACAGGGACCGTGGCAGTCGAAGAACGAAGCCTGATGCCGGACGCGCGACGACCGGCGCCGCGCGCAACAGTCGTGCGCAGGGTGCTGTGGTTCCGCGACTTGGGACACGACCCGAAATCCTCAGGCGGACTTCGGTCATGTCCTGCGTCCCTGCTCGACGCGACCGGCCGCAAGGTCATTGACCTCGCGCCCGGCGCCAACGATGTGCGGCATCTTGCGCCCGGGGTGTACTTCATCAGCGACCACTCGGCGCCCGGCAGTCGGCATTCAGGGCGTGGCGCGTTACGCACGGCGAGGGTCGTGGTCGCGAAGTAGGAGAGCGTGATACGGCACCTGGCCGGACTCACATTGTACGTGGTCGCGGCACTGGCCCAGGAGATTGAGCGTGAGGTATTCCTGCCTGACAGCTTCGTCGGGCCCGAGTACCCGAGGACGGTCTGCTGTCTGAATTGGCAGTCCACAACCAAAGCCTATGTCGGCGGTCACGGCGCTATCCCTGCCATTGTCTCGTTCGACCCGCTGACCCGAACCAGAAACTCGCGCCGGCTCATGCCTGAGAACGTCGAGCTACTGCTGGTTCAACCCGACGGGCCCCTCGTGTTCGCGTTCGGCCGGCACCGGCTCATGGTTGTTGACGGCGTGCAGGATTCGCTCGTGGCAGATGTCGAGTACGGAGACGGCCCGGGCCTGGCCGTGCTCGACCCGGCCCGGCAGGCGCTATACCTGGCCGACCGGTTGTACGGCTCGCTGGCAAAGTACGACTACTCGGGCAATCGTCTCGACACCATCGGCGTCCGGCTTACGCCGACCGTGCTGTGTCCGGCCCGGGCCGCCGGCCGGCTGTACGTTGCCGGACGCCAGGACACGATTGCCGTAGTTGACCTCACTGCTGATTCGGTTGTCCGCTATGTCGGCGTCGGCGATGAGCCTTCGGCCCTTGCCTACGACGCGGCCCGGGACAGGCTTTACTGTGCCAACCGGCTGGGCAATTCCGTCTCGGTCATTGACTGCGGTCGTGACTCGGTCATCAGCACGGTTGCGGTGGGCGCCGGGCCGGTGGCGCTTGCCTTGCACTCTGCCCGGAACCGGCTCTACTGCGCCGACCGTACGGCCGGCCGCATCGCCGTGGTTGACCTGGCGAGTCTGTCGCTTGTGGATTTGGTGCCGGTCAGCCAGCCGGTCAACCTTGTTTGCGACACCGTCCACGACCGGCTCTACTGCGGCACAACGGGAACCGAGCTTGTCGTCATTGACTGCCGGGTCGACACGGTCTGCGCCCGGCTCAAGGTCGGTGAGGAGAACAGCGCCCTGACTCTGGCCGGCGCGGCGGTGCTCTGTGCCGGGTACGCGGCAGGAACGGTCAACGTCGTTCAGGGTGATTCGGTCACCGGGACCGTGGCTGCGGCCACTGCCGGCCCGCGCACCGCCCTGGTCTGCCAAGACAAGCTCTATGTCGCAGAGGAACGACTCAACCATGTCACGGTGCTCTCCCTGCCCGGATTCGAGCCGGTTGCCCGTGTCCGGGTGGGCGCGAAGCCACGCGCCTTGTGCCGGGGTCCGAACTCAGCGCGGGTCTACGTCGCCTGCTTTGGTGACAGCACGGTCTGGGTTATCGACGCGAGAGCCGACACGGTTGCCGGCTGGCTGGTCAGCGGCAATGCACCCTATCACATGGTGCTTGACTCAGCTGGCAGCAAGCTGTACTGCGCCAACTTCGGCTCGGCCGACATCGCGGTGATTGACTGCCGGACCGACACACTCCGCTGTCGCCGGGAATTCGGCCGCGCCTGCCGCCGCCTTGCGTACAACCCGACCAACCGCAAGGTCTACGGCGCGTGCCATGACTCGCGCACGATTGCGATACTGGACTGCGTTACCGACTCGGTTACGGCCCGAGTCGCGACGTCGGCTCCACCGTGGACCGTAATCTACGACGGGGCCGACAACCTGGTCTATTCGGGAACGAGCTGGGGCGGGCCGGTCATCGACGGCGCGACCGACTCCGTGGTCGGCGAGATCAGCGAGGCGTTCTACGTGAAGGGTATGTGCTGGGACCCAATCGAGGGACGCGTCTACATGGCAAACAACTACTCAAGCGCAGTGCTCTGCATCGATGCGCCGAGCCACGCCGTCATCCGGCAGCTTGCGGTTGCCGCGCTACCCGCCGACCTCACCTGGTCTTCGCGTTCGGGCCGCGCCTATCTCTGCCACAACCGCGCCGGCCGCATCACAAACCAGGTCAGTGTGATTGAGCGCGACAGCGTGGCGGCTGAGCTATGGGTCCGGCCCAGTCCGGTCGAAGCAGTGGCCGACCCGGAGCGTGAGCGGGTCTACGTACTCAACTGGGAGTCGAGCTGTGTCACGGTGCTCAGCGACGGAGTGAGTGGAGCCCGGGAAAACGCCGGGCCTGCTGCTTCCGGTTTCGGGTGCCCGACCATCGTCGGCGATGCGCTTGTGCTGCGGGAAATGCCCTGCTCTGCGCTCTTGCTGGACATCTCCGGCCGGGAGATGACGCGGCTCGTGCCCGGCCTGAATGACGTGCGGCGACTCGCGCCCGGAGTGTACTTCATCCAAGAAGCGGAGTCGAGGGGTCATGGGTTTCAGGGCTGGAGCCGGAAGATTGTTGTCCGGCAGTGAGTGAGGAGGGGCCGGTTATCGCAGGTGAGCCCGCATGACCCGGGCCTACACTGAGCCGACAAACCCCGGCACAGACCGAAACCGCCGGCGGATTCTGAGAATAGCGGCTGCCTACCGGCCGACGACCTCGCGGGCAACACGGTCTGCCGTTCGGGTCACGGAGGCGACGACCGCTTTGGAGCTCATCGTCGCGAGCGTGACCGCATCAATGCTGTCGGGCCGAGCCGGGTCATAGTCGAGGAGACGTTCGAGTATGCCCTGGTTCACTGCCAGTTCAAGATAGGCCGGGGTCTCCTGGTTGTCGAGGAGATAGATGCGCTTGGGCCGGGCCTGGGCGTCGAGCAGCACATGAACCGGTACCGGCCCGGCGTAGCCGCGGGCGGTGGTTCCTGCCGAGTCGGACCATGCCGAATAACCCAACACCGCCTTTCTACTGCCGAGTACGACTTCGACCGGGAATGGGGCGTCGCGGCGTCTGATGTACCGCGCGTCAGGGAACGTCTTCGTGACCGCCTCGGGCAGGTCGGTCTTAGGCGGCTCGGGCTGAGCCTTGGTCTCGGGTCTGGCTGGTTGAGGGCTAGGCCGCTCCGGCGCATTGCCGGCCGTCGCGGGCAAGGTTTCTTCTGCCGGCAGGGGGTGCGGCGTTGCCTGCCGGGGTGTGGGGCGAGAGCCGCACCCGGCGGGCAGGAACAGGAAGATGAGTCCGAACCGGGCGAGCGATTTGCTGAAACTCATTGGCCGGGCAAGAGTGTGGCAGAGAGGTCAGCCCATGTCAATTCCGGCGCGCGCTTGACAACCGACCAGGCCCGGCTAGAATACAAGCAACGGTGAGGGCACCTATCTCTACTCTGTCCGTGTCACAATGCAGCCTGCTTCGGCAGAAAGAAGCGGCCAATGATTCCCAGTCGTAAGTCCAAGGCGGTCGGGCTCTTCTCCGGCGGGCTGGACAGTATACTCGCCACCCGCCTGATTGCCGAGCAGGGCGTGACCGTGGTCGCGCTCAACTTCCGCGGGCCGTTCGACGTTGCCGGCCAGACTCCCACGGAGGAGCGACTGAGCAAGATGGCACAACTGCTGGGGGCGAGCCTGGTCTCGCTTGACCTTGCCGACGATTACCTGCAACTGGTCCGCAAACCGGCGCTGGGCTACGTCCGGGAGATGGCTCCGTGCCTTGATTGCATCATCCACATGCTGGTCAAAGCCAAACAACTGGCCCGGGAGATTCACGCCGACTTCGTGTTCACCGGCGAAGTGGTAGGCCAGCGGGCGATGTGTCAGAACAAACGGGCGTTGAAGACGACGGAGCGGGCGGCAGGTCTGGAGGGGCGTTTGCTGCGGCCGCTCAGTGCCAAGCTGCTTGAGCCGACAATCCCCGAGCTGACCGGCCTGGTCAGGCGCGAACGCCTGCTCGACCTGAAGGGAAAGGGACGGCGACGACAGATACGCCTGGCACATGAGTTCGGCATCTTCGACTATCCGATTCCCGGCATCGGCTGCATGTTGCTCGACAAGAACTTCGCTGCCCGGGCGCGGGAACTCGCAAGCCACGACCAATTGACGTTGAACGACATCCGGCTGCTCAAGGTCGGGCGTCACTTCCGCCTCGATTCCGGGGCCAAGGTGATTGTCGGCCGCAACGAGCAGGAGAACGCAGTGCTTGAGTCCTCGGCCCAGCCCGAGGACGTTATCTGCCGACCGGTCGACGTAATGGGGCCGGTCGTTCTGATTCGGGCCCACAAGCAGACCAAGAAGGATGCCGACATTGCTGCCAGAATCGCGGCCCGGTTCAGTGATGCGGAAAAGGGCAAGGCGGTCAAGTTCACCTGCGGCGACCGGGCGATGTCGGTGAAGCCATACGCAGACGAGGACATCGCCGCCTGGCGCATAAGCTATGTCGAACCACCCAAGCCTGAGCCTAAGGCAAAGAAGGAGAAGTAGATGGAAGGTACGACCGAGGAGCAGGTGCGCAAGGTGCTCGACGAGGAGGTTCGGCCGAACCTGCAGATGGACGGCGGGGACGCCGAGCTGGTCGAGGTGAGCAGTGATGGCGTAGTCCGGCTGCGGCTGACCGGTGCGTGTTCCGGATGTCCGTTCTCGGCCATGACCCTGGCTTTCTCCGTGGAACGAGTCCTGAAAGAGAAAGTTCCCGGCGTGGTGCGGGTCGAGCCGGTGCCCTAGCGCCTGCTCTGCCGTCCGGCCCTAGCGGCCTTTGGCCAGGCGGTCGATGAGATACTGGGGCAGGTCCGCCGCCCGCATCTTCTTCTGCACAGCCCCAATATCATACTCAACGCGATGGAACGAGAAGGCTCCGGTGCGGGAGTTGTAGATAACGGCACAGGCACGCGGGTCGCCGTCTCTTGGCTGACCTACGCTCCCGACGTTAATCAGGTACTTTGCGCCGGGGCTGAGGGTGAAGCTGTCGGCGGTAATCAGTTGCGCTGCCTGGCCGGGGACAAGCTCTACGGCGAACGGGAGGTGCGAATGCCCGACCAGACAGACCGTGTCCGGATAGTAGCCCATCTCCTCCTCGGCTTCGGCCAGCGTTGTAAGATAGGCCCATTCCTCGGGTTCAGACGGCGACGCGTGGACGACGAGCAGCGGTTCAAGCCGCTCGGTTAAAGGCAGGTTCTCGAGGTAGACCCGGTTGGCAGCGGTCAGCTTCTTGCGGGTCCAGAGCGCGGCCGCGGCGGCGCTGTCGTTGAACGCCTTGATTGAGGTTTTCCCAACCACGCCATAGTCGTGATTACCCGCCACGCACAGCGGGCGAAGGCTACGGATTGTCTCGACGCAGCGGTTCGGGTCCGGGCCGTAGCCGACAATGTCTCCGCAGCAGACATACCTGCTTACGCCCCGGTTCTTCATCAGGGTGAGTACCGCCTCCAGTGCGGCCATGTTCCCGTGAATGTCGGACATTATCCCTGTCTTCATACTGCTCCTTGTTTCTTGCTCAGCTCGCGCAGTACGCCGTCAAGCACGCCGTTGACGAACCGGCCGGCTTCGTCGTCGCCGAACTTCTTGGCGATGTCCACCGCCTCGTTGATTGTTACCTTGGGCGGCACGTCGCCGAAGTAGAGCAGCTCGGCGATGGCGACTCTGAGTATCGCCCGGTCAACCATGGTCAGCCGTTCCAGACGCCAGCGGCGCAGGTGGCGCCGCAGGACCGTGTCGATTTCCTGCTGGGATGTCTGCACCGCGGCAACCAGCCGGCGCAGGTAGCTTTCCGCATCGTCGGACGGGTTCTTCCGCGCGACGATTTCCTCGATGGTTGCGTCCGGGTCATCTCCCACCAGGTCAAGTCGGTAGATGACCTCGAGCGCACACTCGCGGGCCAGGCGCCGGTGAGTCATGCTACCCTGTTCGGTCCTGGGGTTCTGCTAGTCCAGCGACTGCCCGGCCAGGTCAGCCATCTCAATGGCCGACAGGGCCGCGTTCCAGCCTTTGTTGCCGGCCTTGGCCCCGGCGCGCTCCAGCGCCTGCTCCAGGGTCTCGGCCGTGATGATGCCGAAGCTGGTCGGGACACCGGTGTCGAGCGCTACCCGCGCGAGCCCTTTGGCCACTTCGGCCGAGATGTACTCGGCATGGGGCGTATCGCCGCGAATCACCGCGCCCAGTCCGATGACCGCGTTGTACTTCTTGGTGCGTGCCGCACGTCCGGCCACCGGCGGTATCTCATATGCGCCCGGCACCCAGACGACATCAACTCCGGCAGCGTGGTGCCGCTCCAGGCAGTCCCGGGCGCCCGCCAGCAACTGCTGGCTGATAAGCTCGTTGAATCGCGACACCACAAGGCAGAATCTCCGGCCTTTGGCGTCGAGCATGCCTTTCCACTCACGGACTTCCATCATCTCACTCCTTTTGCCCTGTCACGACCACGGCCGGCAGCCGGGCGCTCCAGCTCGGTCTCGATGTCGCCGAGCAGGTGGCCGAGGCGGTCGCGCTTGGTGACCAGGTATCTGATATTCCTTCTGTTCGGACGCACAATTATCGGCACGCGCTCCACGATGTCCAGTCCGAAACCGCGCAGCCCGATCAGCTTGCGCGGGTTGTTGGTCAGCAGGCGGATGCTCGAAAGCCCAAGGTCGGACAGAATCTGGGCGCCGATGCCGTAGTCGCGCAGGTCAGGCTCAAATCCGAGCGCAACGTTCGCCTGCACGGTATCGAGCCCCTTGTCCTGCAGCGCATATGCCTTCAGTTTGTTGGCCAGGCCGATGCCTCGGCCCTCCTGCCGCATGTAGAGGACAACGCCCCGGTCCGCGCGGGCAATCATCTCCATTGACCGCGCGAGCTGGGCGCCGCAGTCACACCGGAGGGAATGAAGCACGTCGCCCGTCAGACACTGGGAATGGACGCGCACGAGCACGCGCTGCTTGTTGCGCACCTCTCCCCGGACCAGGGCAAGGTGGGCATACGGCTCGACCACGTCTTCGTAGACCACGACCCGGAACTCGCCGTACTCGGTGGGCAGCGTTGTCTCGACCACGGGCCGCACCAGCTTCTCCCGGGTGCGGCGGAACTCAATCAGGTCCCGAACCGCAACCATCTTCAGCCCGAACCTGCGGCAGAGCCGCTCAAGCGCAGGCAGCCGTGCCATGCTGCCGTTGTCGGCCATCACCTCACACAGCACGCCGGCCGGCGCAGACCCGGCCAGCCGCGCCAGGTCCACGGCTGCCTCGGTATGCCCGGCCCGGACCAGCACCCCGCCGTCTTTGGCCACCAGCGGGAACACATGGCCGGGCCGCGCCAGGTCCTCGGGTCGGGTTTTCGGGTCAACCAGCGCCCGAATCGTCACGGCCCGGTCATGGGCCGAGATACCGGTCGTCGTGTTCCGCACCGCATCAACCGACACGGTGAAAGCGGTGCCGTGCAGGGCAGTGTTCTCGCTCGCCTGCGCCGCAAGCCCGAGCGCGGCACAGCGTTCGCCCGTCAGGGCGACGCAGATAAGGCCCCGTCCGTGCCGCGCCATGAAATTGACCTTGTCCGCGGTTATCCGCTCGGCCGCGCAAACCAGGTCGCCTTCGTTCTCGCGAGCCTCATCGTCGACGACGACGACCAGCCGTCCCTGCCGGAGGTCGCGCAGGACATCCTCTACCCGGGCGAACCGCGACGACTTCTTACCGCCCATGCCCTTGACGCTGAATCGGTGCGCCGAGCGCACTTCCGTACCACCGCCTGCAAAACTCCTGAAACGCTCGGCGGCGGCGAATCTTCTGCCACCACGGTCGGTTTGCCAGATACCATTCGATGGTCTGTTTGAGCCCTATAGAGAACCGGGTCGCGGCTTTCCAGCCGAGCACCCGGGCGGCTTTGCGCGGGTCGCAGACCAGGCGCTTGACATGACCGGGCCGGTCGTTGACGTGCTGGAGAAGGCCGGCCGGCTTGCCGAAGTGGTGGAGCAGCTCGCGGGCAATCTGAAGCGAGCTATGCTCCTCACCCGACCCCAGGTTGAATACCTCTCCTGCCACCTTCTCGGCCGGGGCCTCGACCGCAGCCTTCACCGCCCGGCACAGGTCGGCGACATAAGTCCAGTCGCGCGTGTTCCTGCCTGAGCCGTACACGTACAGCGGTCTGTTCTCCAGGACATTGGTCAGAAAGAACGGGATTACCTTCTCCGGGTACTGGTTCGGACCGTAGACGTTGAACGGACGCAGGATGGTGACCGGCAGACCATAGGTGCAGAAGTAGGAGTAGCAGAGCCGGTCCGCACCGGCCTTGGTCGCCGCATACGGGCTCTGCGGTTCAATCGGGTGGCTCTCGCTCATCGGCACGGTGCGGGC
>CAZQFS010000002.1:60014-67441 GCA_964592755.1 uncultured bacterium
AGCCCAGGAGGGCGACATCCTCGAACGTCAGGTCGGTGCGGGCCGAGCCGTACACCTCGCAGGTTGAAATCTGCACGAACCGGTCGCAGGGACGACGCCGGAACTCGTCGAGCAGCACCCAGGTTCCGACAAAGTCGGTGTGAACAAACGGCGCCACGTCTTCAATCGAGCGGTCGATGTGGGTCTCGGCCACGAAATTGACAACCGCATCCACACCTGCCAGCGCCTTGCGCACCGCATCCCGCCGGCAGACATCGGCGCGGACAAACTCAAACCGCGGGTTCTTCCAGAACTCCGGGGGGAAGTTGTCGAGGTTTCCGCAGTAGGTCAGCTTGTCGAGCACCCGGACCCGCCAGCCCGGCTCGGCAAGAAGCAGCCGCACGAAGTTCGAGCCGATGAACCCGGCCCCGCCGGTGACCAGCGCCCGCGGCATCAGCCCTCTCTAATCCGCCAGTCGTACGGGACCGACGGGTCGTCCGGTGCGCGCCGGAACTCGTCCGGCTGGTCATAGTTGTAGGGTTCGGTCGGGCAGTTGACCATGTAGGCCGGCTCGGTGCCGACGCCCTTCATACCGTGGAGCACGCCGGCCGGGATGCGGACGAGCAGCGGGTTCTGCTCGCCGATGAAGAACTCCTGGACCTCGCCCCTGGTCTCCGAATCGGGCCGCTCGTCGTAGAGCACGACCTTGGCCATCCCTTTCACGACCGCGAAGTAGTCGGTCTGCACCTTGTGGTAGTGCCAGCCTTTGACTACACCGGGGTAGACTATGGAGAGGTACACCTGGCCGAACTTCTCGAACAGCGTGTCATCGGAACGCAGGATTTCCATCACCGCCCCGCGTTCGTCCGGGATGACGCGAAGAGGCTTGACCTGAACGCCCTTAATCATGGACGCCAAGTATATCTATCTCCGGTCATGATTCAAGCCTGCGCATCGCCCCTGGTCCGCACCTGAGTCCGACATTCCTGTATTGACGCCAGGAGCGAACACCACGCTGACGGCGGGCAGGACATCAGCGGCAAAACCGCGCCGCAACCGCCGAGGTCAAAGCCGAGTGCAAAGCAGCGACAGAAAGCAGCCTGAAAACCCGCTCACCAAGACAGACAACGGCTTAAGCAACTGCCAAGCCAATGGCTCGAGCAACTGCTCAGACCATTGCGCAAAGCAGCACGCAAGAAACCGCGCGCGGCATTGCTCGACTCAGCGCCCGAAGCAAAGCCCGCGTCAAAGCCCGGCGCAAAACCAGGCTGACAACCCGGCCAAAAACGCGCCCCAATACCGTCCCGGGAACGGCCTCCCGGCAGTACCCCCCTCGGGAAAACGAAGAAGAAACGGCAAGTCCGGCTTCGAGAGCTGTTCGCCACGGGAAAGGCCATGCCGTTCGCTGAGGCCTAGGTGGTCTTTGGCCGTGACCCCGCCTGCCGGTTGACTCTGTGCGCAATTGGTGTAGCCTGTCCGCAGATGCGGCCGAAGGCTCCCGTGATTCTCATCGTCCTTCTCTGCGGGTCGCTGGCCTGCAACCGCGTCCCGGCTCAAGACCTGAGACAGCGAGGGGTGAGCTACGTTTCATGGTGGCACGACGACTACCTGTCCGTGGAGTCGGATAGCTCGCTTGCGCTGCTCGCCGCGACCGGCGCGCAGTGGGTCGGAATCCTGACCACATGGTACCAGGATTCTGCCACCGCCACCCGCATCGCGCCGGATACGCTCAAGACGCCAACCGACGCGGCCGTCGCCCACGCGGTCGCCAGAGTCAAGGCCCTGGGACTCAAGGTAATGCTGAAACCACACGTAGATTGCTGGAACGGCGACTGGCGCGGCGACATCACGCCCGACAGTGCAGGTCTTTGGTTCGGGTCATACAGCAGGTTCATCTGCCACTATGCATCGCTGGCCGAATCGCTTCATTGCGAACAGTTCTGTGTCGGCACGGAGCTGGAGGGAACAACGCTCGGCCACGCGACGGAATGGCGGACGATTATCGACTCGGTGAAGACTCGGTTCAGCGGAACGGTCACCTACGCTGCCAACTGGGACCGCTATCGGACCCATGTTCAGTTCTGGGATGCGCTTGACCTGGTAGGAATTGACGCCTACTTCCCGCTGACCAACTCAAACAGCCCGACGGTCGCCGAACTGGTCGCGGCCTGGAACTCACGCTGGCTGCCGACACTTGATTCGTTTCAGGCGCGGGTCGGAAAGCCGATTCTGGTGACCGAAATCGGCTACCGCAGCGTGGACAGCGCCAACATCAGGCCGTGGGACTACGCAATGACCGGCCCGGTGGACACCGCGGAGCAACGTGACTGCTACGAGGCCGCGTTCCAGGCCCTCTGGGACAAGCCTTGGTTCCGGGGCTTCTACTGGTGGAACTGGACTACGCATCCGGACCAAGGTGGTCCGAGTGACGACGACTACACGCCCCATAACAAACCGGCAGAGCGTGTGCTGACCAACTGGTACAGTGCAACGATGCTGGAGCAATCGCGGGCGAGAACGCAGCCGCAACTCGCCTTGGTGATCCCCAATCCCGCAAGGAAGGGTTCAACTGTCGAGTTCCGCGCCGCTTCCGATGCCCAAAGCTACTTGGTCTACGACCTGACCGGTTCGCTCTGCAAGACGGGTGAGTTTCGGAGTCAAAGAAGACGGCTGTCGATTGCCGGGCTGGCTGCCGGTCGCTATACCTTGGTGGTGACGACTGGTCCAAACGTCAACGCCGCACCCCTTGCGCTGACGATTCTGGACGGGGCGTCATCTGCCTGCCGCCGTTCTGCCTTCTGCAATCCGGTGCCGAGCCGCCCCTCCGACAAGCTCAGGCTCTGAGCGGAACAAGAGGGTCTGTGCGTTCTGGCCTGGCGTGACTCCGCCACTCTTCTCCGCTTCTTCATTCCAGCAGGTGTCCCATTGGAATCGCCCACAGGCGGTCCGCCAGCTTCACGGCTTCCCTGCCATTGTAGGCAAGCACTGCGGATACGCAGGCCGGAGTCCGGTCCAGAAACGCCCGCAAACCTGACAGATCGCTGTCGTCCCATCGGGTGGCCGCTTTCACTTCCACGGCGAAGACCCTGCGACCGACCTCGATTACGAAGTCCACTTCGTGCCGGCCCTGCTCGTGCCAGTAGGCCAGTTGCGCGTCCGGGAGATGGGCTTCGAGCAGCGCCGCCAAGTTCTGGCCGACATAGGTCTCAAACAAGGCGCCGCGCAGCAGGTCGTCGCGGCCCGGTTCAAGTATGGTCACACCGGCCATGTGTGCCGCCAGCCCGCTGTCGGTGAAGTACAGCTTGGGCGATTTCACGAGGCGGGAACTGCGGTTCTTCAAGAACGGCGGCAGGCGGCGGATGAGAAACGAAGCCTCCAGCAGGTCGAGATAGCGCCCGGCCGTGACGGCATTGAGCTTGGCGTCGCGCGCCAGCGTGCTGATGACGAGAACCTGGCCGGTGCGCAAGGCTGCCAGTTGCGCCAGGGTGCGAAACGCCACCAGGTCCGTGATCTGGGACAGTTGCCGTACGTCGCGCTCGACATAGGTCTGCACGTAGCCGCGAAACCACTCGGCCACGTCCCCGGCCGGGCTGAGGCATGCGGGCGGCAAACCGCCGGTCAGCACCTCCTGCTCGGTAACGGGTTGAGCCTTACCCGCGGGCAGCGCGGGTGAGCCGAAGAACGTCACGAGAAAAGGCCGACGGCTGGTGATTCGTCGCAGCTCCCGCCGGGTCATCGGTTGCAGGGCGAAATAACCGGCGCGGCCCGCCAGTGTCTCCGAGACGTGTCCAAGGAGCGCGAGGTTGACTGACCCGGAGAGAATGAACCGCCCCGGCTGTCGCTGTTCGTCGACGCTCTTCTTCAGCGCGACCAGCAACTCCGGGCAGCGCTGCACCTCGTCGAGAATGACGGGCGCTGCGAGCAGAGATTCGGGATTTGTCCGCGCCGCCGCCAGCGTGGCAAAATCGTCCAGCGTGCGGTATGCGTGGCCCCGGGCGAGAGCCGACTCGTTCTGAAGCAGCGTGCTCTTGCCGGACTGCCGCAGACCGGAGAGCACCACCACCGGCAACTGCCGCAAGGCCCGCTCCAGCCGCGGGGTGATTTCGCGCGGAAGATACTCTGTCATGATGCAACATAGAATAGCGGCATTATGACATCAGGTCAAGACGTTCCCGTCCGGTCGCCGGGCGGGGAAGGCCCGAACCAGCCGCAGCCGGACTACGCCGTCAGCCTTCCGCCTCTGCCATCCGACTTGTCACCTGCAAACTGACGCCGAGTCGCCCCGAGCGGAGCGAAAGGGTCTCTCCCGCCACCGGCAACTGCGCGCATCCTGCACCCCGCCGTCAACCAACGTGCCCGCGGAAGACGGGCCGGTCCGAGGCCGAAAGCCGTCAGCCGAAGGCCGACCCGCCGTCGAGTGCGCCCAGCGTCGAAAGCCGCCCGCCACGCTGCCGGAACTTCCCGGTGTCCGACGTCACCGTCGCAGACTCTCCGATGTCGATAATTGCGTAATGCGTCCCCGGGACTCCCCAAGCAGGGTTGCGCCTGTCGGTCGCTCGGCTGCGACAGGCATGTCGTCCCACGTCCTGCCGTCGAGCTTGCGGCCGTTCTTGTGCTTGCGGGTCCCGCCCCACTGCTTAAAGTAGAAGGCCACGCCCGCCATCTCGCACTGACGCTTGACTGCCCTCGCCCATTCCGGCTTCATCACACGCGCGCCCGGCCCGGACTCGCCGCCGACAATCACCCAGTCGATGCCCGCCAGGGACAGATGCCCAATGTCGCCCAACAGAGGCTCACATGACAGGAACTTCACCTTGGCGGATGTCGCTACGAGGTCAGCGATGCGGCTCACGTTCCGCGCATCCTCGACCGTCACGCCCATCCAGACATTGTCCGGCCACGGCAGCGAAGGGGCCAGGGCCTTCAGCCGCTTGCTGCGTTTGGTCAGCACCTGGAACTGGTGCTGGGGGCAGGCCTTCATCACATCGAACACCCGTCTGATGAAGCTAACCGGCACATCGGCGTGGAACAGGTCGCCCATGGAGCACAGAAAAACCTGATGCGGCTTGCGCCATGACTGCGGAGTAAGGAGTTCCTTCTCGTGCGTCGTGACCCTGAAACCATTCCGGTACTTCGGCATGCCCGCCGCCTGCAACCGCAGTGCAAACCGCTCGGCGTAGCAGTGCGCGCAGCCCGCGCTGATATGCGAGCAACCCGTCACCGGGTTCCATGTCGCCTCGGTCCATTCGATGGAGGAATTCAGGGCCATGATGCAACTCCAGTGTAGCCACCGCCGCGCCCTGCGCAAGCGCACCGCGCCCGCCTAAGACCACTCGTACTTCTTGAGGATACCCGTAACGATGTTGGGGCCAGCGGCGAGAAACTTCCCGTCGCTTTCCGTCACTTCACCCGCCCCAACAGCTACGGGTGAGGGTCAACTGTATCTTCCTCTCCATGCGGACGATTAGCTCCTCGTTGGCGGCAGTGAGGGCATTGGGGGTACATACTGCCGCAGACGCGCATCTATGTAGTGCAGCAGCGTTCTTGCGCAATTTATCATCAGGATTGCTTCCGGTTTCTCCAAGACCTCGTTTGGATGCGCCAGCGTAGCGTTGTTGCGGATATCATTCAGGCTGTCAGCTATGTTCGCAAGTGCTCGTACCGACTTCGTAATGGCGTCTTCCCGATGCAACGACACCTGAAATGCCGGATGCTGCTTCCTGAGCATGGCCAGCGCTTTGCTTATGCTCGCTTCCGGCGGCAATTCGATGCGCGTTTCGCCGCACACGTGCTTCACATAGCCATGAATGGCCGTGTGGGCTCGGTCAATGGCGCTAGCCGGCCCTGACTGGGCCAGCAGGACTTGGGCGTCATGGAGCGCCCGTTCCACGACTTCGTTTGAGAACGCGAGTTGCGGTGCGGGCACGGTGGCCGGCTCGGTGAGCGTCGACTCATCAAGGTCAAAGACCACGTGTCGAACGTCGAAGCCACTTAGCTCACCCGCCGTAGTCGCTATCGCCCCGAAGGAAGCAACGTCGCGCTCCTCGTACTTGACGCTTCTGTACTTGACGTACTGAGCCGCCGGGAGCTTGGCGTGCAGCACTTCGAACTCGTCGCCGAAGCGGTTCGTTCCTCGATGCAGGTGGAAGTCGATGGAATCTAGCGCGCCTAGTGCCGCGGTCTTGCCCCGCAGTTGCAGGAGCTTTCGGACGCGTTCCTTCAGGGCGGTCCAAACCGAGGTCGGGACGACCTCGCCCAGCAGCGCGACATCCGTTGCCCCGCCGGGCCTGTGGTAGACGCCAATCATCTGCGGCTGCTCAACTCAGTGTTAGAACGGTATGTCGTCGAGGGTGTCCTTCGGTGGCGGCGGTTCGCAGCCCGGATTCAGGATGCGCTTCGCGCGGGCCAAGACGTGGTCGTAGGTGAGGATGGTGAGGTTGTGATACGATGAGTTCAGGATTCGATAGGCCTCTCGCTGTTCGTCGCCCCAATCGTCCGAGCGACCGTAGATCAGGACGCACCGGGGTTTGACTGCCTTGACCTCGCCGTGCTTCTTGAAGAACCGCAGGTCGTTCACCCTTCTCTCTATCTCATGAATGTACCTGGCAGACTGGGTGATTGCCTCCACGAGTTTGCTGGAGGGGACCGGGTGCGCGTCCGAGCTTCGGTCGCGCCAGAAGGGCAGACCCGGGGCGGGCTTCTTGATCTCGATAACATCCACGAATCCGTCATACGCCTGCATCAGGAAGTCCGCGACATTCTCAGCGTCGATTCTCCGGTCCTCCAGAATTCTGACGAACTCGCTGCCCAGCACCCAGCTATTGCGTGTGAACCAGACTTGCCAGTCGTGCTCCCTCGACGAGTCATCGATCATCCTGGCGAAGGTTTCCACCGCCTTCAGCCGGTTGCGGGACTCCAGTCCGTGCACCACATCCTCCGGTACGAGGTCCAAATCGGCTATCAGGCTGAGGACCTTCTGCTTGTCAGGGTCGTTTAGCACGGCCCTTAGGTGTACAAGGCTCTTGGGGTCGAACTTGGAACTTATCGGGACATAGCTTCGTACGCCCGCCTTGAACGGCTCGTAGTTGTCTGAAATGAAGGTCAACAGCTCGTTGAACTCGTCCGTGTAGAACGTCATCTTACTCTTGGGGTCGGCCGAGACGGGCTGTCCGGTCCTCTTGTCAAAACGACCCACCATGAGGCGAACGTCTCCTTGCGTGGTACGGTGCGGAATGTAGAAGAAGACTGCCTGTGAGATGACCTTCGGCGAGTCACGCAGTACCTTCGAGATGGACCTGATTCCTGAAGCCGGTTTCTTTGTGAGTATCATCGAACCCTCATTTCCTTGAGCATTGCCAGCGACTCCCCCGAGTCCCGTTGCGATGAGATGTCGAACTCACGCGTCAACCTGAGACGGCTCGCCTTCACCCCAGACGCGGGCGAGGGTG
>CAZQFS010000003.1:0-10387 GCA_964592755.1 uncultured bacterium
CAGACAGGCCTGCCGAGAGAGACGGGACAGCCAAGGTCGGGGCGACGCGACCGCCAGCCCGGCCGCAGGAGAGGTCAACTAACGCACGGCTTGACATTAAACCCGTCCCCGGAATTACGGGAGAGGTCAACTAACGCACGGCTTGACATTGAACCTGTCCCCGGAATTACCGCAGCTCACGGCTGACGGCTCCGGGCCGGGAATCCTGCAAGAAGTGAACCTTACCCGAAAGCGCGGGCTAATCATCGGTCGCGGCGGCCACGCCATTTCAGGTACTCCCGCAGGTTGTGATACGGCACGGTCGAGTCAATCGCCCGAGCCATGTCCCGCGTGAGGTAATTCATCCAGTAGTCGTCAAAGACGCTGCGGCCGAGGGCAGCGAATGGACCCTGCCCGTCCACGAGAGCCTGGATGTCGCGCACGGAGCCGATGTTCTTGGTGTTGCCGCTGCCCGGCCGATCTGTGGCGATGCACCATTTTTCCTGCAGCAGGAATACGAAGTCTTTCACGACCGAGACTATGTTCGGCAGGTCCTTGAGTTTGCGGACTTGCCGTTCGTCCGGCGCTTTCTCGTTTCGGCTGTAGATGGTGCCGAGCACGAAGTGCGCCGCGTACTGGCCGTAAGGAAACGTGGCGTTCTTAGCGGATTTCCGCTGGCGGAAGTAGCCGGTGAAAGCGCCGAGTGTGAAGCCGTTGACGGTGCGTTCGTCGGTTCGATAGGTGCTCTTCAGGTCGAGGGCAATCTTGGTGCCGTCCGGACCAATCAAGCTGACGTCCGGATAGTGGTTCTGGTGCTCGCTCAGCACCATCTTGAGATTGTGTTCCGAGGCGAAGCGCGCCACGAGCGGAAACAGCATGAGTTCGACGATTTTGGAGACGACCTTGGTGTCCACTGAGATTGTGTAGATGTTACGGTAGACGTCGATGAAGCCCTTGACCGCCCAGTCGCCGGTATCGGTCGCAAGGGCTTCGCGGAACCTGCCGAAGTAGGCAGTCAACTCCCACTTGAAGGACTCCACGGTCATGCGGCTCCTTCCGGGCATGTGTCAGGTGCCGATGAGCAGTAGTTCCGACGAGTGGTTGTTCGTGGAGAGCACGTATTTGTAGCGGCCGTAGTGGACCAGACGAACCGACTGCTTGTAGCGCTTGAGCAGAGCGACGAGTTCGGTCTGGGCCGGGATGCCGTCGCTGCGATAGGATACGACTATCATGCTATCGCGAAAGCGCTCAAACACGCGGGCAAAGGCGGCGGTGATGCGGTCCCGGTCGGTCCAATCGCTTGGGCGGGGCTTGAGGCGTCGGTGCTTGGATTTGTGGTCTATGAGTGCGGGCCAGTCGTCGTACATCGCCAGCCCTTCCAGGAAATGATAGAAGTCGTAGTAGTCCACGCCGGCTCCTTGCGAGGGCAGATAGGGCGGGTCGACGTAGACCAGGTCGTACTCTCCTGGCACGTCCGGCGCCTCGAAGCACAGCGCCTGGTTCGGCTGCCCGTTGTCGAACACGGCCTGATTCGCCTCCTCCACGAACAGCCTGAACCACTCGGGAAAAGGCCTGTCCCACGACGCCTTGTTGCCGAACGAGCGCTCCACCTGCGCGAAACGCACGTACAGGTTCTTCCTGTGAAAGAGGTTGTACGGCCGCTTGACGATACATGCCTGGCACAGGGCGAAGAAGGCCAGTGCGTGCTTGTAGGGGTCGGCGATCTGACGGATATTGGTGACGGTCTGGTCAATCCACTGGTTCTCGTCGTCCGTGAAGTAGATGTCGTGAAACGTATCCCTGACAAAGGACGGGTATGTGACGTCGTCGTGGCGACCAAGTAGCCATTTGATGTCGTCGCTGCTCAGACGAACCGAGCTGTTTTCGACCAGCGCCTTGGCAAACCAGTAATTGAACCTGAGCAGGTCGTTGTACGTGACCGACTTGCCCTCCTGCTTCAACCGGTATGCCACGGAGCCCGTCCCGCCAAAGAGGTCGAGACAGGTCGTGAACTCCAGGTCGGCGATTTGCCTCCATATCCAGTTGGCGAGCTTCGCCTTGCTCCCCTGATACCGCGTGGACGGAAACCGGGACGTGTGTAAGGGGAAGAGTGTGCCGGTCACTGGCGACTGCCTGTTCACGGATTCCTACATCAATCTCAATGTCCGCCGCAGGACGTCAAGGTTCTCTGGATGGAAGTTCCGGGGTCAAAAGATCGCCGGGGATTCTGGGACATTGTGATTCCGTGCTCGTCGAGGCTGGGCGAGGTGTTGGCTCCGCCGCTGTCGGAAAATACAGCCGACTCGGTCATAGAATTCGAGTCAGAATCTACTCGCGCGGCCATCGGAGTCAAGCCGCGCGGAGCGCGCGAGTTTGCAGGGCGAGACCCCTCCTCGGCGTCGAGGTGACTCGGCGTCGGTTTGCAGTTTGCAGTAGCGGTCGCGGTGGGCGCGTCATGCCGATAGCTCCTCGTTCAGGAAGCGCTCGATGCGGCCGCGGTTGGCCGCGAGGCTGGAGAACTGCTTCTCGCACACGTCCGAGAACCGGGCTGTCTCTTCAGCCATGCAACCTAGCATACAGCATGTAGCATACAGCATTCAGGAGCTACTCCCTGCATGCTGCATACTCCCTCAGCATGGCTGACGGGAGCGCCGCCCGGAGCGGCCGGACGGGCTTGAAACCCTGAGTCGCTTTGGAGACAGGCGAACCAGTTTGAACCCCGATGCCTTCTGCACCGACCGCAAGTCGGCGCAAATGGCTTTGAGGTCGCCGCGGAACTTCCGCGTGTGTTCCGCTCTGTGCTTTCTGACTTCTTCGACAATCGGGTCCTTCATCAGTCTACCTCCAGCAATTCATCCGGCGAGCATATTTCCGGACAACGGTATCCTTCATTCTCGACTACTTGACGCACCCTCTTGCGCGTAAATGGGTTGTTCAGATGGGCGAAGTTCCAGGTCAGGAAGACGTCCATGCCGTTGATGGCGGCGATGGCAAGGTGGAGAGCATCCTCCGGGTTTGCCTTCGGCACTGCCCCGCACGAGACCATCCGCTCGGCCAACTTGCGCGCGGCATCGTCAATGTCAAGCATCCTGAGCGGCTTGACGACGCCAAACCTCACTCGGGCTTGCTCAGGGTCCCCTCTGCCCGCCTCCTCGTACACGAGCGCCGAGACATAGACCTCGTAACGACCGGCCAGCCTGGACCAGAATTCGCGCGTGGCTTCCTGGTGCGCAGCAATGAGAAGATCTCGGCTGGGTCGAGCAGCGAAGTAACTGACTACCGTCGTCTCGATGTAGATTCGCTTCTTCATTCCACCGACAGGTTAGCCAGGAGACACCGGGGAGTCAAGGTCGCCACGAGAACCGTTGTATGCTGCATGCTGTACTCTGTATGCTGGAAACCGTTCCTCGACCGGCGCACCGACAAACAGGTCCCTCAGGGCGTTCTCGAAACGCTCCTGGCTCTTCCTGGCCTTATCGTTGTACTGCGGCATTGCCTGGCCTCTGGTCAGCATTGGACGCGCCCATAATCTAGGCGCGCCATGACAGAAGTCAAGCCGGGCAGGCCGTGGCTTCCGGGTGGCCAACGGACGGTATTGCGGCTTCCGGGCCGAGTTCCGCGCGGGGCAGAGGGAGCCGCGCGCCAGGGCCCAGAAGCTCAGGTCGCGTCCCGAGGCTGTACTTACTCGACCTTGATGCCGCGACGCGCAATCACGCGCGCGTCCGGCGGCAGGTCGGCCACCAAGGGCCGCGTGCCGGCCTGAAGCCGGCTGCGCAAGGCCTCGTCAGCGGCCGCGGTCATGAGTACCGCGGCCAGTGCCACGGTTCTCCGGTCAAGTCTGATGCCTTCTCGCTCCCAGGAGCTGTCCGCCGCAAGTGACAACCTGGAGTCCTGCAACAGGTACTTGCCGTCGTCGCGAAGGGGCAGGACCCAGATTGGCGCGCTCGCAGGAAACGAGTGCGTCCCTCGTGCTGCCAGGTCCTTATCTGCCCGAACATTGGTGTCCGCCGGCGGTTCCCGGAACCGGAAGCGGTTGATGAGAATCGGCTTGAGGCCTGACACCGGTTCCGGGCCGACATTGACGCGGAACCTGAGCGGCTCCGCCGACGGGGCCGACCTGGCCGGCAGGGGAATACGTTGCTGCCGCACCTGCAGCAGGTTCACTTGCACTGCCTCGGACGTGTTCTGGACCTCGGCCCAGACCAGCAGAATATGCTCTCCAGGCCGGACCCCGCTCAGGACGAACGTGCCGTCCTTGTCGGTGACAGCAGGGCCGACCGTATCCGTGGCCGTCGCCAGACTCACACGCACCGACGAGGCAGGGCCCACGCCCTGTGGGCCGTACAACTCAAGTCGCCCGCTGACTGCGTGGTGTTGGCCCTGCGCCAGTACCACGGCCAGCCCGAATGCGGCAGTTGCTAGTCGTTTCATCATCTCCTCCTACGGTTCAACCGGCTCGACGTCGAGCGTACCCCCGCCCGTGGCGACGAATGTCCGCGGGCCGATGCTGACTGTCCCGCCGTGGTACTTGACGCCGGGCTGGCCCGGATTGAGGTTGACGCTGACCTGTTCATTGCCTCGTCTGAGCGTCAGTATAGTAGGTACCGAGTGGTCCCGGCGCACGGGCACTCCGGCAATGGAAAGCTGACCCGTGCCGAACGACTTCGGCGTGGGCGGGTCAATACTCACTGCGTAGGGCTCGACGTCCGGCGAGCCGTCTTTCTGTACGACCTGCCCTTCGACCACGTAGACGTCATAGGGTTGCCCTGCCAGGCGGACGCTGGGGACCACGACCGTCGCCAGCAGGCCAACGAACCCCACGAACCAGCCCCCGACCGCACCCGATGCGCGCACGGTCAGTTTGCTGAAAGGGCCGCTGACCGTGAACCGCTGGTTTGGCAGCAGCCGGAACAGCACAAGCATGGGCAGCACGGGCAGCAGCACGGTGATGACAACGGCGATGAATACGGCAATGGTCGGGTCCACGGTCAACTCCTTCTGGTTTCTGCCACGCCAGCGCCCTACGCCCGGAAATCCTTCACCCACTGGGCGAAGTCCCAGGTCTTCAAGAACTCGTCCGCCTTGTTCCAGCCGTTCTGGTACAACCCATCGCTCTCCTCTCTGGTGATGCCGAAGTGGGTCGTCTGAATCGTCTTCTCGCTCCCCGGCGCGCCGACTCTGGTCGAGATGAGCATCGAACGCTGGAGGTCTCCTGCTGTGGTGGAGATGTGATAGCGGTCGAGCGCGCTGAACATCGTGTCCCACAGCGCCTTGAAGAACTCGACCGGGTTGCCGATGTTCCTCGGCTGGGCACTGCCGGGCTGGCGCTCAGGGGTGTCGGTCAGCTTGAACCCGAAAGTGGGCCAGGGCGGGTTGGGTGTGCCGTCGTCGAGCAGCCAGACCGGGTAGTTGCTCAGGATGCCTCCGTCCACGATGATGTGCGCCCGCTTCTGCTTGTCCACGAGCTTCACCGGTTCAAAGAAAATCGGGATGCTCATACTCATCCGCACGGCCCGGGCAATCGGGAACTCGTCCGGGTCAAGGCCGAGGGCTTCGAGGTCGCGCGGCAGGACCAGCATCCGCTGGTCACTCAGGTCCGCCGCCACCACCTGGACCCTGTAACGGTACTTCTCGTCCGGGTCGTCTGTCCTCACCTGACCGAACTTGGTCATGCCCTTCCTCTTCAGCAGCCCGTTGTACCACTGCTCGAAGAAATCGCCCTCGTAGATGCCCAGTTCTCGTATAAGGCTGAGGGGCTTGCCGACTAGGGGCAGCCTGTCTTCCGGGCCCTCGTCCTTGAAATCGAGGTAGTTCAGGTTGGCGGTCAGCTCCTGCCGTATCTCGGCCGCGGTGTAACCGACCGCAAGTAGACCCGCGATGATTGACCCGGCCGACGTGCCGGCCAGATTCACGAACTCATAGTCCTTCTCGACGCGTTCCGCCGCGCCGACGAACGCGATACCACGCACGCCGCCGCCTTGGAACACCGCGTCTGCTTTCAGCTTGTCGGACACAGTCAACTCCTTATGCCGTCGGACATCTCCTGACCTTTGGTGTGCTCCCCTGGACTTCATCGGGAATGGTGGACCAAACTCCACCAGGTTTTCCTGCCGACCTTGCCGTCCGGGTCGAGCGGGTTGCCGTCTTCGTCCTTGTGCCTGCGTTGGAAGCCGATGACCGCAGCCTTGGTCTTGTCCAGGAACCGGCCCGTCACCGGAACCGGGAAGCCGCAGGCATTGAGCAACCGCTGCAACCTCGATACTTCGGCGCCGGTGTCCCCGTGCTTGAGGGTCGGCCCGGGTTGATTGCCCGGCCAGGCCCGGTCCACCCGGCCGAATGCGTAGTTGAACCCGGCAATCGCTCCTGCCCGTTGCGCCGGGTCAGCGACCCAACGGTCGGCATAGCCCTCGGCCGAGGTGATTCTCCGGCTGCGCACCTTCTGCGCGAGGAAGAACAACGAGTCGGTGACGTTCCGGAAGGCGAGGAACACCCCGGTCCTGCCGGTCTGTCCTTCCGGGGCAAGGGCATATCCGACCGGCGGCCGATCGCCCCAGACGTCCGGCCTCCAGCCCCAGGGCCGGGCCACACCCCAGCACATGAACCCGCAGCAGTTGATGCAGGGAATCCGGCGCGGTTGCTCGTTCAGGGTTAACGCCACGGCCACCTGCAACTCACGCGCGGTGAACCCGCTGATGCGCTGCGCCGCGGCAATCCGCTCCTCAATGGGCCACAGGCTCCAGACCACCGGCGTCTCCGGCAGGTCTCTCGGCTTCACTCCATTCAGTTCAGGCATGTCTCCTCCATTTCGCTAGTCTGTCGGTAGCGGCTCCTCTAGAACGGCAGGTGGAGAAACGGCATCCTCACGAGCATGCGAAGCTCGTCCAGGAACTGCTGCGAGGCGACGTCGGGCGTCACTTCGCCTCGGGCAGGGTACTTCTCGCTGGCCGCCTTGTGCCCGAACATGTAGACGTCGACCTTGCGGCACGCGGCGTTCTCGGTCGGGCTCTCCGGACACCCCTCGTAGCTCTTGCCGTCTATCCAGAGAAAACGGCTGGGTGGAATGCTGCGCGGCGGAGCCTGCAGGGCCTTGGCCACGTTGACGGCCCGGTTCTTCGACACCTGTTCGTTGGCCCAGTCCGGACCCGTACGGTCGGAGCGGCCTACGACATCAAGACAGACGGTGTAGTCGTACTCATCGCCTGCCGCGCGTCTGGTGCGCTCCTCTATCGTGTGATGCATCTGGGCGACGTAATCCAGCCTGTCGCCCATGCCGGGCGGCACGCTCGTCTGGTTCGTCACGTACCCCTCGATCGGGATGTCGGCGAACGACTCGCCGCTGTGGGGTGACGTGAACAACCCCCGCGGCTTCTCCGCCTCGCCGTGAAGGGCGTTCTTCTCCTCAGTGATGATGTTCTCAATCATGACCGTCGGGTCGTGCCCGGGCCGCGACATCCTGCGCCGGCCCGACGCGTCCATGACGGTTTCGGCCTCCGGGTGTGCGTTGTACTCGTACAACCAAGCATGCCCGCACAGCTCGTGCCCGAGTATCCGCGCCCGATCCTGCTTGACCCGCTGCCCCTCGGAGGCGCCGCCGCCCCACGCACCGAAGCCGGCCGGCGACAGGGTCGATTGAACGACCACGTTACCGGACTCGTCCTCGTTGCGGCTCGTGTGCGGCCACTCATAGTCGTCCACCCATATCTCCCAATCGTTCGTAAACGGCCCGCACATATCACAAAGACATCGATCGGTCACCCTCCCGCAATCAGACGGCCCCTCGACCACAGGCTTTGCGCCTGACCGGTCGACCGTGACGGTCGGCGACAGCTCCTGCAGATACGCCTCTACGTCGTCCACCTTCTTCTTCTCCGGCTCCGGCACATCCTGATAGAGCTTGCCCTCGGTCGGGTTGATGACCAGCTTGCACTGCGGCCCGGCCACCGCGCCTGAGGCCTGCTGCGCGACATGCGTCATCTCGTGCCCCAGCAGCCATTGGCCGGATTCTGTTTCCGGCGCATACTCACCGCGACCAAACACGATGTTGTTGCCAACCGTGAATGCCCGCGCGTGAAGAGCCTCAGCCGCCCGCGCTCCCCGTTCGTCGGCATGTATCCGGACCTTGCTGAAGTCAAAGCCGAACCTCGGCTCGAAGAAGGCACGCTCGGCCTCGGACAGCGGATGTCCTCCTCCGCGCAGGTTCCGAATCTTTGTCTCGACTTCAGGGCTAACCCCAATGCCCGTTGGCTGACTACTGACTGCTGAACGCTGACTGCTGACCGTTGATCGCTCGGGTGGCTCCTCCATCCTCATCACCTGGTCGGCGATTCTGTCAGCTTCCCGCTCGTACTCATCGTCCGGCTGGCCGACCTCGAGCTTGGGTTGTATCGGAATCGTCGCCAGCGACAAACCCGGAACGTGCGCCTCCGGCGCGACTTCACCCTGCTGCACTTCGCAACCCCACGGTCGCGAGGGCCGGCTCAACACGGGGGCCGGAGCTGGTGTCGTGGTCTTGGGCTTAAGCGCTGTGCGTTCAAACACGATAGGTGCTGCTGGCCTGACCGACGGTCGCTGCTGCAGGCCCCGCCATTGCTACTTGCCCGACGGGTCGGGCTTGACTGACTTGCCTAATCGCTTGAGCTCAGCTTTCAGACCGGCGATGTCGGCTGCGCCGCGGGCGGCTTTCTCCTGGGTCTTGACGTGCTCCAGCTTCAAGCGCCCGAGCTCTGCCTGAAGCAATGCCATGTTCTCCTTCAGGAGTTTGACTTCGGAGGTTCCAGCCGCACCTCTCGCGGCCACGTCGTCCTCGGTCCGCATGACACACACGACCTTGCCGGCGTCGGTATAGACGTTCACCTTGTCTCCGGGCGCGATACCGGCCAGCCCGCCTGCCAGGTCGGCCAGCACGCTGCGTCCCGGCGTCTCGGAGTAGGGCATAACCGAGTTCAGCACGAGCCCCTTCTTTGCCAGCTCCGTGGCCACAACCTTCTCATCCGTCCCGACGAAGGTGAAGCCGCTGATACTACCGGGCGTCACAAGCGATGCAAGACGCGGAGTAACCCGCTGCAGGGCTGACGCCAGCAGAGGACTCTGGGCAGATGCCTTCATTCCCTGTGTTACTCGGCCCAGGTTCTGTACGAACTCCGTCGGCTCGGTCACGAGCCCCTTGATAGCTTGCGTGACCAGCAGGCCAGGCTGGGGCCCCTGGCCACCCGGCTTGGCCTGCCTGAGTGCCGGAAGCACGAGGCAGCAGAACTCGGCCACCCCGGCTGCGACCAGTTGCACGACCGGGACTGCAGACAGCCAGTAGCCAAGCTTCGGGAACGTAACGAGTTCCTGACGGCAGCCGAAGTTGCAGATGCTGTACACCTTGCGCTCACGAATGGTCACCAGCGCCAAAGGCACTGGCGCATAGGTCATGTCCGGGCAGTCGCGCAGCAGATGCCCGCACGCGCAGTCCTTCAGAGCCTGGAGAGTACGCCAGACAAGATCGGTGAACGTCGCCAGCAGGGCTTGGCGGTAGGGTTCCAGATCCTGGTAGACTGCGTCAGGGTCCTGAGTCACCCCAGTCCTCGGGGCCACGTTCAACGTGCCGCTGCCATTGTTGGCAACAACGACCCAACTCCCGTTCGGAGTCACTGCCAGGCCCCGTGGTATTATCTGGACCGGCAGCGACCGTGCCAGGTTGTCATTCTCAAGGTCTACCCGGGCCAGCTCGAACTTGTCGGCGATGCTCAGGACTGGCAGTTCACCGTCTGCTGCCGCCACGCCGACCGCGCCGGTCGTATCCAGGCCGATGGAACCAGCAGGCTTGTTGCTCCCCCGGGCCGCATCGAACCACCAGAGCAGTTTGCTCCCGTTCTCGGTAACAACGACATACAGACGCGCCCTTCGGTTACCGGACCCGGGCAGCACGGCGATGCCGTCGCTGCCGCTCAAGGGGCCGAACGCAGACGGGGTGCTCTTCGAGCCGTACTTGATGCCGAGCACCCTGGTGTAGACGTCACCCGGCTGCTGGTCGTCGCGCGCGGTAGCGTAGGCAGTCACACCGTGGACCTCCATATGGCCGGTCGCGTTGAACGCGTGCGTCACTCTCTTGAAGGCGTTTCCGCTCAGGTTGCTCGGGTTGAACAGGTAGAGACCCTTGCCCCAGCCGATGGCGAGCATCTGGCGTTGGGGGGTCGGTGCAAGGCGCACGATACGGACGCCGTTGACCGTTACCGAATTGCCCACCCGCTCGTACGTCGCGGCGTCGAAAACGGTAAGAGTAGACGCCGTGCCGCGTGTGGCGGATACGAGTATGCGGTTCCTGCCGGTTTGGCGGTCAGTGAAGAACGCGACGTCCCGCACCTCGATATCCCCGCTGCCGTTGGCGGGAACCGTGACCGTTGCGACCGGCTCCCCGCCGGGC
>CAZQFS010000003.1:10397-14956 GCA_964592755.1 uncultured bacterium
ACACATGGTTGGCGGTTTCCGGGCCGAATGCACACGCCTTGCTGCTGTCCGACGACACACGGACGCGTGAAGCGTGCGCCTGGCAGAACGCCGTCTTCATGTCGAGGCGCTGCAGTACATCGGGGTAGTCCGGGAAAGCCGGGGCGGTGTCGAACAGGCCGCAGAACGTCTTGTCCTTGCCCGCCACCGCTTCCCTCAAGCCGTCGTAGAGGCCTTTCAATAGGTCATGCTCCACCCGGGAGAGGAAGATGTGCTTGCCCGGGTTTGGCCGGGAAAGCTGGTACGCGAGGTTGAGCAGAGCCGTCCGGAGGCGGGAGTTCTGTGGTTCCAGGACCAGTTCTCTCAGCCTGGCCAGCAAAGGCGAAATGCAGCCATCGACGATGTCCTTCAGCAGTGTGCCGCGCAGCACTCGCTCGAGGAAGGTTCCGGCCGCCGACGGGTCCCGGGCGGTCGTGATGAACTCGGGGTTCCCTTGTGCGTCCCGGCCGACCTTGAGGCAGACCTCACCGTTGCCATTCTTGAGGAGCTTCTGCTCCTCGGCCGCGGCGACGATACTAACGGTTGCGGCCTCCGACGCGATAATCTCGCTTCCATCCCGGGCAATGGCATAGCCCCTCTCCACCCTGACATATCCCGGTTGGTTTGCGCCGGCGCAGCGGACCTGCAGGCCACAGACCACACCCCAGCCATGCAAGAGGCGGTTGTGTCGGCGTCGGTCCTCCTCGGGGTCATCTAACTCGGTCAGGGGTGGGAAGAGCCGCCGGCAGTCGGTGACATCCGGCACATTGTTTGGGCCCCGCGTGACCAGGGCCAGCGGGCAGTAGTGATGCTTGATGCCCATGGCCGGTGCAGCATCGAGTATCTCGACCGAGCGGTCGGCAGTGCGGCAGGCAAAGACCCAGTAGTCCCCGGGCCGGAAGTTGTCGCCCGAGAACTTCACGTAGACGCCGTCTTCGAGATGAACCAGGTCGGCAGTGGTGCCGGTGGGAACTGTCGGAGTATCTTCGCCGGTATCCCAGCGCCGCACCTTGGGGTGACTGCCTCCTTCCAGGCCGGCGACGTCCCGGCTGAGGGTCAACTCCCGGTTTGCCTCATCCACAAAGGTCACCTGCGCGATGACGCTCCGGGCTTCTCCGCTCAGGTCGGCTTCATCAGTCGAGACCTCTACCCAGTCATCGGTCTTGATGCGCAGGTACTGGTCCCGGCCCAGTTCCCTGAGCCTGACCTTGAAGCACCCGGAAGCGGACGTCGGTTCGTGCACGAACCCGCCTGGGGCGATGCCGTATGCGACCGAGCCGTTGTCGCGCGACCACTTGAAGGTGGCGATGCCGATGTTGCCTGCGTCGTGGACTTCGACCCGGTACAGCCGGTTTTCCAGCCCGCGATAGCCGCCACCACCCGCCGGCTGACAGGGGTCTGACGATGTATCCGGCGGCTCGTGCGACGTGGTCAGGCGACCCCGGCTCGGCGGATGGGCTTCCAGCATCTGCCTCATCGCCTCGCGGCAGGTAATCGGCCCGCCCACGACCGGATGCAGTCTGACCTGGGAAATCGTCTGGACACGCGTAGCCGTATCCGGGCCGCCCAGTGCGATTTCGCGGATGCCCGGGTCCTCAATGGCTGTGATGTGCCGTTCCCAGACGTCAAGATAGACCAGCCAGGTGGCAGGCTCTTTCGGCGGCCAGCCTTCGGGCGGCCAGATAAGGCCTGGTTGTTCGCCTACCGGGAACAGCCGGGCAAGCCCGGTCAGGTGCTCTCCGGCCGGCGGCCCCGCGTCCAGCGCGATGACCCTTCCCTCGTCTTCCACGGCCACTGCTTTGGCCGGCATCCCGTCAGGCCGCTCGTTCGTAAAAACAAGCACCGGCGCCGGGTCAGTCGCGGTGCATCCCGGGAACTGGTAGTCGGACAAGCGCAGTCTGTACGGACTGGTCGAAACCAATGCCACTCGAACTCGCGCGGCAGGGTGCAGCTCGCAGAGCAGCCCGTCAACGTAGTAGCGGCCGGACGAGACCAGCAGCTCGAACGACCCGTCACCAGGCGCCGCTACCCGGTAACCGGCATCATGCACCGGCGCGCCGCAGTGACCGATGACATCGCGGGTCCGGGTCTCGCACTGGTGTGCGATGATGTCCGCGTGCTCATTCGCGTCAGCATCGACGTGCACCCGACCCTGCTGTTCAAGCACCGCCTTGTAGTTCTTCTTCTTGTCATAGGTCCGACGGCTGAAATCGCCTTTCATGATGCTCCTCTCAAGTTGGCCCTCAGCGTTGCGCCATTGGCATTCCGCTTTCGGCCCTCAGCTACCAGCATTCGACCTTTCGACCGGCCACCGGCTGCTGATTGCTGTTCAGGTCTCATAGAATATCCCCGCCACCAGGCCAAACCGCATGTACTCCTGCAGCCGGATGCGCAGGTTGGTCTCGCGCTGGGGTTGGTAGAGGTCATGGAACAAACCCATCTCGGCCCCGTCGTCCGCGCCGCGCCTGATTTCCTCCGGGCACAGTCGGCTCAACTGGCCGTAGCCATAGTCTCCGTAGTGCATGGACGTGAATGCCGGCTGCACCCGTCCCACGACGCGCACGCGCTCTTCCGCCGGCAGGTCAGAAACCTTGACGCCCAGTTCGTCCGCGCGTTTCTCGAGCGCCAATGCGGGCTGGCACCGGTATTGCCTGGGCACGCGCGCGCCCGGCGGGACAAAGCAGAAACGAACACAGCCTTGTTGCAGACGGTCGGCCACAACCGGCGGCACTGCTGGGTCCTCAGACCGAGCCAGGAAGATGCAGTTCGACGCCAGTTCAATCAGCTCGGTGTGAACCCTGCCGATGAACGTGCAGTTGGCGGCGTTGAGTCTGCCCGCGGGCGGCTGCGGCGCACTGACCGCCGGAACCGGACCGAACGCGCAGGCGGTCTCGTCCATCGCGTCGACGATGCTGTTGCTCACCTTCACGCGGGAATCGCGCGCGGCTTCGATACCGCCAATGATGATGGAACGTTCGACCTCGACGCCCACGCCCTCGGTCTCGACCTTCAGACCCGGACCGGTCACGACCTCGAGATGGCCGTGCGCAACCCGCACATCAGGGGCCAGCGTGCAGTGCACGAACCTGACCTGCATGGTCTTGTCGCCGTTGACGCGGAGCGGCTGTCCGGCGACCAGTAGGCCGTTCACTATCAGCTCGGCCCGTTCACTTCCGGCAATCGACGCGTCGCCTGTCAGCTTCACAACGGGACGGCAGCCGTCGGCCGCCCGCAGTTCGACTCTCTGCCCGGCAGCGGCGTTGACGTGCAGGACCTCCTGCAGCACCAGGTTACGTGTAACCTCGACCACACCGCTCCTCGACGACAGCAGCGCCAGCGCACCGGTAAGCGTGTCGGCGTCGTCCGGGACCCTGATAATCGGCGCTCCGGTTTCCTGCAGGGTGGTGTCAAACGAGCCCTCTCGGTTGTATTCGCCGCCGCCCGTGTCAGCGGTGAATCCGTGGTGGTATGTCACGGTCACCGGCCCGGACGGCGGGGTATTGAGGAAGCGCAGCCGACCAAGCTCCGGGTCAACTGCCACCCAGGCACCGATTCCGATGTCGAGTCTGGGGTCCAGCGGACGGCAAACCCACTCGCCCACGCTCTCGTCGTCGGACAAGTCGCTGACCGTGACGCGCGCCGCCTCGACCAGTACCCCGCCTTCGTATACTGCCAGGCTCTTCTCCTTGCCGTAATAGCGGTCTTTGTGCTCGTGCAGCACTCGCCGGCTGACAGGCATCGGTATGTTGATGGGCTCGGCCAGGTGGGTAATCTTCTCTTCTCTTTCCGGCCGAGTGAAGAGCGCGGTGTCCAAACCGAGCGGGTTGACGAAGAACCGCCAGTCCTCGGGGTTGCTGCTGCTCAATCCGCGGGCGGGCGATTCGGTCAACGGGTGGCTGCCGACCCGCCAGATGTGCATACCGACGTTCGGGACGTTGTACTTGCCGGCCCGCTTCTCTATGCTCCGGACGTCAGCCGTGTGCGGGACGCGGTCGAACGGTGTGCCGCAGTACTCCAGGAGTTCCCAGTCTCGGAGATTCGGCGTCACCCGGTTCTTGAGACGAACGTGGTTCATGTGCTGGCTCGTGGCCAGTACCTGGAAGTACTCGACCACGCGCGCCGGCCAGTTGGTGACGTCGCGGGACATCTGCTCGAGCATGGCCGCAGTGCCCTTGCGCCGGCGGTAGGCAATCGTGTTGGCCACGTCGGCACGCGGGCTGGCAACGCCTGGGACGTCGCTGTGCAGGGTCCGGTAGCCGATGAGGTCGCCAATGTAGGGCACAACCCATTCGGCACATGTCTCGATGAACTGGTCGTCGTAGAGCTGGGCGAGGTCCTCTTCGAGGATTACTGCCTGCTCGGCTATGACCGAGAGCAGCTCCTTGAGCGCGCCGTTCTCCTTGTCGTCGCGAACGCGGTAGATGGCGGGCAGGAGTTCGTACAGGCGCTGTGCGTCGAAGCTCATACGGCCGGCTCCTTCATCTCGGTCAGCACTATCCCGTCCGGGTCAATGGTCAGCAACTCGGCGCCCAGGACGTTTG
>CAZQFS010000003.1:14966-58087 GCA_964592755.1 uncultured bacterium
CCTGCATCCTCCTCAGGAAGCGCCGCCGGCAGCGGGTCGGTGCGACCGTCCACCTCACCCTTCTTGAGCAACGTCACCTGCACCGCGCTGACCCCGGGCACTTTCTGCATTACCCCGACCACCTCGCTCAGCGCCACCGGTTGTCCAAAAACACGCACGTCGAAGGAGAAGGCGGATAACAGCGCCGCCTCGACCAGGGGCTGCACATTCTCCCAGAGGTAGTCAGGAGCGACCTGGACCGAAGCCTCCAGCGTGAAGCTGCTGGGAATGAACGAGCGGACCAGGATAGGCGCGTGCGGGTCACCATAGTCCCGGAGAGCCCGGCGCAGAGCATCAGCCGTCTCACCGTTCTCGTCCACGGTGGCACCCTCCGGGCCCGCCACGGTCACGACAATCGCCGACTGCTCTCCCAGCCGAGTCCAAGTGGCCAGTGCCTTGACGATTCCCGCAAACGTCCGGGCGAAATCCGCGTAGTCCTGCAGGGACACGGCGCGGTCGAGGGTGAGCACCTTGGTCGGGGCCGTCTGCCGCGCCTGGTCGCGGGTCTCCGGGTCCTGGGCGCCTTCGGCTGCGCAGGGATTGGTGACACTCTTGACCCCAAGCGGCCGCGTCATCAGGGTAGTCAACTGCCCGGCCCGGACGTTGCCGGCGAGGCCGATTCCCTTTCGGTACGTTGCCGTCACGTTCTCCGTGCCGGTCATCACCCGGGCCCCGGTCTGGCCGTCTCCAAACTCAACCGTTGCCGTTCCGTCGTCAGCAATGCGGGTGACGTACACGCGCTCATCCGCGGCCCGGCCGTACAAGTGCGGAACCTCATGCCACAAGACCTCGTTCACGCGCACGGCCAGGGTTGACTCGGCGCCTGACGGCGTAGCCGCCGCCACGTGCGTCAACGGCGACTGCTTGAGGTCAAAGGTCTGATACGGCCGGCCGGCATCACCGCTGCCAAGCGTCTCGCCTACAGTCTCGCCGTGAGTGGCACGAATGACATTGGCGTTGATGGAAACCGTGGTCCGGTCGTAGATGCGCGTCAGAGAGCTGTCCAGAGTGACCTCAATCATGTCCGCGGCTACAGACTTCACCTGTGCCGGTTCTGAGACTGCCTCGTCGTCCGTCTCCGCCGGCATCAACGTGATGGACTCAGCAGCGTCGACAAGCAAGAGACTCTCATCCCCGGCGCGATTCCCGATGAGCACCTGCAGACCTTCATCCATTGGCACGGGCGCCTCCAACAGGATGTAGCTCTCGACATCGTCAAACACGTCAGGCAGACAGGCTCCCTCCGGAGCAGTACTGAGCCGCACTCGCACCGGTTTGCCGCTGAGCATCAACTGCCTTCCCGTCTCCAGGCCCCAGGCCTGCCGGTCGAGCTCGATGATGTTGCCCTGCACCGGCAGCAGCATGTCCTCTTCGCACTTGAGGTCCAGAATGGTGGTCGCGGTCATCGGCTCCTCTTCGAGTTCAAGCTCACCGGTCTGGATGTAAACCGCGGTACCCCGAGGCTTGAACGTACCCTGAACTGCCGCGGTGAGCGTGAGGACCGTTACCGTCGATGAAAGCCCGTAGGCGGCCTTTGACACGAGGTCCACGGAAGACAGCCGGCAGAGCTCGACCGCGGTGGTCGTGGCCAGAACCACTCGGCACTCCTTTGACACCTCTGGGTACACCGCGTCCAAGCTGACCTCGCGTCCGCTGATTGCCGTGTCGGGAAAGTCCTTGTACACCAGACGGCTCACACCGCCACTCCACTCGATGTCCGTGTACCACTTGGGCGCGTTGCAGCCGAACAGGGACGCCCGAAGGCTCATGGCACAGAAGCTCAGACCGACTCCCGACCCGTAGGGCAGGTTGGATGTCCTCTTGCCTGCACCCAAGGCCACCTTGGTGCGCTTCTTCTCGAAGTTTTCTTCGACGGATGTCACAATTCGGAAATCCCAGGTTCCGTCGTCCACAGCCCTGACTATCAGCAACCCATCTCCGGTCTTGAGCTTTGTGTCGGTTCCACTGAACCAGACCGTCCCCGTATCGGCGCGGACCGTCGTCGGCCTCGTCAGGGCCGGCTTCAGCTCATTCCACTCGACCCTGACCGTGGACTCTTCGATGGTCTCGAACGTCTGCGCCTTCTCGCTCTGACCGGGCACGCTCTGTACCTTGGTGCCCACATCTATGACCGCCTTGCCCGGCGACCCCTTGGCGTCGTCAACCGTGAAGGCAAGGTATGTGCTCGCCGCTACCCCGGGGCCTGGCTCGTACCCGGTCAGGCGCGCCAGTTCCATGACGGACCGTCGCTCGGTAGCTGTGCGCAGGTATGACTCGTTGGCGATTCGCTCCTGGTACAAAGTCAGCACGTCGGCGACCATGGCCCAGGCGTCGAGCAGCGCAATGGAAAAGTCGTCGTCATCCCGCGTTCTGAGTCCGGCAAGCGCCGGCCGGTCCGACGTAGACAGCCCGGCGAGCATGCTCTGTTTGAACTGCGCGTGGACGCCGACCCGATGGGCTATCGCGCTCAGCCCGGGTCGGTTCAACACGGACGCGGGCGTTTCAGCAGTAAGTCCGTGGCAGCACCCACATGTCGAGGTCTGGGGGCTGAACGCTGAAGGCTGGCCGGCAGCCGCCGGTGTCCCGGTCACTGGGGTCTCGTCTGTCGCGGCAGACGCGACTTCGATGGCTCTGTCCGTGGTCGGTTTGGCCTTGCGCACACGCCTGCCCTTGGCCGTCGGCTTCGCAGGTCGCTTGCCCTCTCTCACTTTCCCCCCATCATGTTCAGCACGAGCTTCCCGTGGTCAGGGTGGTTGGGGTCATTGTCCATGCGCGCAACCTCTAAACGGCCTATCCTGAGCACGCCGGCGTCGATGGCACAGGTCAGAGGCCGGTCCTGCTCGCGGAATCTGGTCACCCTGACCCATGACACGCCGTCCACGTCCTGCGCTTCAGCACATAGCCTGCTGAGATACACGTCCCGGCCAAAGGTGAAGTTATCCGGATGGAAGAGACCGCGGCGGCCGCAGGGCAGGACCCGGTTACTGAACCTGAGAAGAAGCGCCTGCTCGACGTCGCTGCGGAAGTGGTCCGGCTTCACGCAGATGTCCATCCCGATTTCCAGGGAGACGTAACGCGGACCGTCTATCTCGATGTCATATCCGGCCATCCGGTACTTCTCCATGTGGTTGACCAGTTCCTGCTCGAACTCGTCATCTACCGGCTCACCGTTCAGCCTGTCAACGGTCAGGAAGACCGTATGCCAGCTCCCGGTCCAGCGGAAGGTTGCTACCGCCCGCTGGACACCACGGTGCCGCTGTGCCACCTCGGCGTAATCCTCGGGCGTCACGGCCCGTTCTTGGCTGCGGAACGCGAACGGGGCACTCTGGCGGACTCTCTCGATGCTCTCCGGCTCCGCGCCGCCTGATGCCGGAATCGGATTGCGCACGAGGGTGATGGCAGACTGGCTGCTGACAACGTGGGCGATGGCCTCGGCCCCGACATTGCCCGCCCTGCCGTTGCCGACGCGATACGTCGCCGTGAACGAAGTTCCGGAGTTCGGTCTCATCCCGTTCCGGTCATCGCCGAACCGGATGAAAGTTGCGCCGGCGGACTCGGTCTCTACCACGAAGTGTCTGTCGAGCGACGTGCTGTCCAGCAGGTCCTGTTCCAGGCCCCAGTCATGGGTCAGGCCAGCAGCGCTCGTGGACCGCAACTCCACCTCGGGTAGGGCGCCGACCGGGGAAAAGCACGTGACCGCGGCAGCCGGGGTGACCGGTTCAGGTGTCGCGGCGGCAAAGGTGAGTGGTGCCTCTTTCAGGCGCGGGCGGAAACGGGGTGGCAGCGGCGTGGACGCAGAAGTAGCACACGGGTCAGCATCTGCCGACGCATGCCGACGAATCAGGGGCTGCGGAACCGTACCGATATCCTCGTCACGGACGGTCATCCCGTGGTCAACCAAGACGATGTTGCCGAGAGCGACGCTCACGTCTCTGACGAGCTTGCTGTCGTGCTGCTCATCGGTCTGGGAGGAGATGCACAAAGGAAACGGCAGAGCGTCATCATTCGCCCATGTAATCTCGACCACCGGCGTCCCGGTCAGCGGGTCGACAATCGCGGGGCCCGGTACACGGGCAGTGCCACCTTCCACGACCAGGGCTTCAGGATTGACCGACATGAGCCTGACCGCGTGGCGATGTGAAGGGTCAGCATCGCCGGGCAGACCGGTCCTCGGGCCGAGACGTTCCTCAAAGACGAGAACGTCGCCCCTGCGAAGCAGCAGGCGCGGGTCGTCGCCCGCGCTCAGGTCGCGCAGGGTCGCGGAGGTAGCGCCCTTGGGCAGGCAGCACCGGTCATCCCCCCAGGTGTAGAAGTGCATCTCGTTGTGCTCAGGATAGAGCAGAATGTCGTGCATTGGCTCGAATACTCCGCGTGCCGCTGCCCTGGCGTCGCGTTCCTCCGGGGAATCCGGCTCAATCAGCGCGGGCAGGCCGGCGACGCGGGTGACGAACTGAACGATGCGCCGGACTGCGTTTCCGTCGTCCGTGTCCTGTTCTTCACGTTTGAGCAGCGTTGGTTCCGAAACCTGGACCTGGACCCAAGCGCGGGAGTTGCAGCCGTCGTGCATGCGGTAGTCAACCAGCCGGGCATGTCGGCGTACAGAAACCCGCCGCCTGGCCGTGCCCAGGTAGGCCTCGGTCGCGATTGCGTCCTGCTGGTAACTTAGCTGGTCACCGACATAAGCGAGCAGCTCAACGAGCGCGATGCCGATGTCAGCCGCATGGCGTTCGCGCCAGTCCGGCATCAGCAATGCCATCCGGTCCAGCAACAACTGCCGGAAGCTGGCATAGTCCTTGGCCAGATAGTCTATCTGCGGCTGGCTGGCAGGGTGGGGCGGGCAGACCAGAACTGACTTGCAGTCGAATTCGCCCGGGCAGTTAACCTTGAACGAGAACTCGACCGAAGAGAGGAACGGGTCGATTCCGGCCGGCGGGGCCAAGTGGCTGGAGTCGGTCACCAGTCGGAGCGTGTAGCGCGAGAAGTCTCCCGGTTTGTTGACGGTCACGGTCATGACATCGGAATCGAATGTCACGGCCGTGGCCACTATGTCCCTGACACTGTCGCCGCCTTCTATGTTAACATTGGCGACAGTCAGCAGCGTTGGCCCGGGGGCATCGTCGAACGGGTTTGTGAAGTGGACGTAGAGCGTCCGCTGGCGCTCTTCATCGGGTAGCTCGGTACTGTCCAAGACCTCCAGGTAGTCAATCCCGTTCAGTTTGTCGGCGACCGACTGATTCCTGAGTAACTCGCGCCGGCCTTCGTCGCAGCAGTGGTACTTCATGAAGTCCCTCCCCGGACGAACTCGGCGGTCTTGTTCTCCTGAGTCAGCCGAATCGTATACTGGACCAGGACCTTCAAGGACGCGTCCACGCTCTCCACCTTCACTGCATTCACCTGTATCAAGTCCCCGAGCCACTGCTGGAGTGCACCCTGAACCAAGAACTGCGTCGCCGCGGCCAGCTCGTCGCTGTTCGGCGCAAAGACGAGCTGCATCAGGCCACAGCCGAAGTCAGGACGGTTCACCCGCTCGCCCGGGTTCGTGAACAGCACCTGCTCAATCATGTCCCGGATGTGGTCGTCGTAATCGGCTTCCGCGGTGCGCCCGCGATGGTCGAAGTGGAACGGATAGTCAATGTTCATGTTCCCGTCACCTTCGTCTGCGTCATGGCCACGATAAGCCCGGTTCCCGTGGCCGTGCACAACGCCTGGCCGGTTTGCAGCAGAACCGGCGCACCGCCGGCGAAGACTCGAGTGGCACCGGCAACCCACTGGGCCGTGGCGCAGAACGGACCGCCGCTGGAGGTCAGCCCACAACCGGCAATAACGTATGGACATGTCAGAGTAGTCACCGGCTGGCCGCTAACCAGAACACGGGGGAATGGCGCGGTCGGCTGCGCCTGGCCGCCGTGCATGCACATCACAGTCGCACCAAGATGAAGCAGGAAGCCGGGCACTACTCCTCCCCTGCCATCACATTACCACCAGAGCGCCATTGTTGACGGTTACTGTCGGGCCAATCATGGTTATGGATGCACCTTTGCCGTTCTGGATGTAGATGCCGGTGTCGTTGACGATGATGGACGCGCCGGTCGTGCTTTTGAGCATGATGCCACCCGTAGGACCGGGCAGGTCGGTGACCACGATGCCGTTCTGGAGCAGTGTTTGATAGACCAGACCCGATATCGGCGGAGTGGCCATTGTGGCTAGGGCCGGCACCTCGGCCGCGCTGCCCCAGTAGCAGCCGGTCCAGATGGGGCAGTCGGAGTCACCCTGCTCGAACTCAACCCAGACACCCGCACCGATGGGGGGCACGGCAAGCATGCCGGTCTGCAGGCCAGCCACAGGAACGCAAGGCATCGCCCAGCTCGACAGCATGACGTTGGACACATCAGGTACCATGACTTGAATCCGTCCCATCATCATCGGGTCGACATTGTTCACGCATGTTCCCCGATACTTACCCAGGAACTTCGTGCTCATACAGGTACCCTGGGCAGGGTCGAGACCAGGCTGTTCCGGTTCAAAGTGAAGTCCTGCTTGTACTCGCCCCGCTTGACATGATGGACCACTCTCTTCACGTAGTAGAGCCCGTCAAAGGCCGGGCCCGCGCCCCGAACTCCAACCAGACGCCGGGCTTTCAGGACGTGGCCGTAGCGCTGTACGTCGAGGCTGCCGCTGGCGGTGAGAGCGTCGGAAGTGCCCGAGGCCCTGGCCAAACCGGCCATCACTGCTGCCAGCGGCGAACGCTTGGCAGTGTCTCCAAGTGGTTCAAGCTTCTTGCCCAGGAGCGGCACCACGCCCAAGGGCGGGTTCAGCAATGACACGTCGGGAATCGGTATCGGTATCGGCACCTTGGTGATTGGCTCCTGGATGTAGACGACGTACTGGGTCTTGTGTTCGGTATCGAGGTTGAAGTTCATGCTCTCGACGTTGGTGTAGGCGTCCATGTTCGTGGTCAGCGCGGGCTGGGGCACGCCCACCTTGACGTCCGGCCCCCAGTAGGCAACATTCATCCCCGGCTTCGGCCCCGGCTCGATGTAGAACACGTAGCCCGCCTGCCTGGCCAAGTCGGTCACGTAATCGAGGTCGGTACCCTGGTGCCGGGGAATGCGGTCGGTCGGCAACGGTATGTCGGCAAAGAGAGAGGGAATGACCAACGGCACCATGCCGAACATCGCGTACTTGGCCACAATCAACGCCACCCTTGCCTCGGCCGGCATGGCCGGATACGGAATACCGCTGAAGTCGATGTAGTCCATGACCCGGGACAAGTCCTCGCCGATAATCGTCAGCCGTCCGGGACCAGCAGAGCCACCGGGCGTGAATTCGTGGTTCGTCATGACTCCGTCCATCAGCACCTCGGCCGTCCCATTCACCGTGACCACGATTAACACACTGACAAGCGTGATGGCCGCGCCTCCGGACAGCATGAACAGGGTGTGCAGCGGCGACTTGGTGCTCAGTTCGAACGATAGCTGGAAGCCACTGGCCTGACCGGCCGCGGTGGTCACCTGGACCTCGACCAAAGCATCCAGCACATCCCGGGACACCGGAACCGGCACGGCCGGGCCTATCATCAAGCCGAGGTCGATGCCTCTATCCACTTTTCACTCCGGGAAAACCCTCGGGCAAGGTGATGTGGACACGGCGGCCTAGAGTGTCGGTCAGTTCATTGGGGTCGAGCACGTTGTTCGCGTCGCAGATGCGCCAGAACTGCTCCGGGTCGCCGATGTACTTCGCGGCCAGGCGGTCAACCCGCTCTCCCTGAGTGACGGTATGCTCCTGGACCACCACAAACTTCGCGGGGTCCGGCACGAACCTGCGCCGCAGGTAGACGATGGCCCTCTCCTCCAACTTGCCGCTGGCCGCTGATGGCTGACTACCGACCATGACCGCAGTCTCCACCCCGTGGTAGCGGCTGTTGGCAGGAAACGCGGCCGGCTTCACGCCAAGGAACTGCATCAGGGCCTGCTGCTGGTCGCTCACGAGATGCCTCCGATTCCGAAAGCGCTCAGTGCTCCGGACTGGAACATGCCGGCCAGTTTCTCCTTCTGCTGCTGGTACGCCATGTAGATGGAACCGCCCTTGCTGCTGAACCCGAGGTCGGTCACGCTCATCACCCTCATGCCCAGGCTGACCTTGGCGCGCGTCGGGTTCAGCGCCGTGTCAAACGCCTCCTCGGTAATAGAGAAGTCGGTGATACGCACCGGCACGATGCGGTTCTTGCTCCAGATGAACAACGTGAGCGGCGCCTCCGGTGGGATGATTTCAAGGGTGCCGGAGTTGGCCAAAGCGTCGGCCTGCTGGAGTTGGCCGCTGGTCGGATAGACCAGGGCCTCCAACGCAGCCAACTGCGGATTGATGCCAGCCTCAACCGCTGTCGGGTTGTCATCCGGGAACTCAAGCTGGTCGGTAGCGTCGATTTCCGCATCGAGCTTCAGCGTTTCGATGGGCGGCCCTTTCAGACGCATCGGCTCCACGCGGTCTGCACCCTCGCCGCCGGCACTCTGGACCTGCAGAGTCCGAGTCAGCGTCTCCGGGTTGTACTGCAGCACGATGACCCTCATCACCGCCGCGCTCTCTACGTCAGCCACGACAATGCCACACTTCAGCACACGAGGGGAACCGGGGAAACTGCTCATGGGTAGTCCTCAGTAGTCGGTGAGTCCGTGGTCGACATTCAACTCCTTCCAGGGCTGCCCGCGCTCGTACTCGTCGTCGGACTGCCGACATCGAGCTTCGCCTGCACGCGGGTCGGAGCGGTGGAACCGCGCCCAACGTCCGAACCGATCAGCATTGTCGCGCCCTTGTCCGGCTTCGGTGTAGCAAACAGAGGGCCCATGGTTGCGTGTCGTCAGTAAGCTCATCTTGTCTGCGGGCATACCCAGGAGTCGGGCGGTATTGTGCGCGGCGGGTCTGGGTCGAACGTCGTTCTGCCGATGTGGGCATCGCCGGACCGGGGGGCACGTGTGTCTTCGGTTCCGTCAGCAAGGCGGACCACTGTGTCGCCCGTCGGCGTGTGCCCTACTATCGTCTCGCCGGCTGCTGTCGCTCCGGCCACGGCACAGGCTCCGGGATAATGGCGGCAAACGTGGGCCTCAATGGCAGCCGGGTCCGGCACCTCACCACCAGGCCCAACACCGGGCATCCGCAACGCCGAGATACCGGGAAGTCCGCGTTCTATCGCCCATTCCTCGGTGAAGGTGTACGCATCGGTCTCCCGCGCCAGCAGGTCCCACGCGTCAGGTTGGTTCTGATGCCTGACCTCGTGGATAACCACCCGGGCGGCCTCGTCACACGTCTTGTCGCTCAACAGGCCGATTCGCCGCGCCGACGATTGCGAGAACCCCCCGCGTGGGTGCCAGATATCCGCCATGCCCCAGTTGCTGCCATCATACCGCCAGCGCTCGACGTTGATCTGGTCGACGACCTGCACCGTCAGACTGGGTAGTTGCTCCACGACCGGCCGGTCCAACGGACACAGAATCCCAAGCACGCAGGGCGGATCCCACTCCGCAGGCAGGTCGACGAGCGCGCTCTCATCCAACCCAACTCCAAGTGGCTGCGGGTGGTCGCGAGGCTGAATCCGGCCTTGCTCAACCGCAGCCTGCCCTCCTTCGAAGCGGCTTGCGAAGAGAGCTTCGAGCCGGTCGGCCTCAGCGCCGTGAAAATCGGATTCCAGGTCGTCCGCATCCACCCCGCCCGGTCCGAAGATGATGCCTAACTCGAAGTTGTAGGAACGCTCCAGCAGTTCGAGTATCGCCTGCTCATCCTCGTCACCGGTGAAGCCCGACTGCATCTCCTGGATCAGCAGCGTCTTGCGGCGTGCAGTCAGCACATAGGGGGAGCCGCCGTCTCCCCACTCGCGGGCGATCACCCGGGCCTTGTCGTCACTGTCACCAGCATCCTCGATTGCACCTCGCACGTCCAGACCGCTGAGATAGTCCTGCAATTGCTGTTGGTTGAACTCTGTGCTGCGGCGCCGAAGCTGAACAAGCCCCTGGGCTCCGCCGCGCTGCTGAACGCTGTGCACCAGTTCGTGCGCGAGCAACCTCCGGCCCGGCCCGGTTCCGGGCGCGCACTCGCCGGCGCCGAAGTAGATATCCTGGCCGATGGTGAACGCCCTTGCATTCAGTCGCTCTGCCGCCTCCGCCGCCGACCCGTCCGCGTGAATCCGAACCCGGCCGAAGTCATGCCCGCACAGCGCGGCCGGGAGCCGCCCATTCCCATCCACCTGCCCCTCCACCCTGTCCGCTTCGCGTTCGTACTCGTCATCCGGCTGCCCGACTTCGAGCTTGGCCTGCACCGGGCACGTGTGGCAAGCCCCGCCGAATGGACAGGTGCGCGGCGTCGCCACCGGGCAACTTCCTTTCGATTCGGTCCGGCGCAACACGCTGTCCTGCTCACCGAGTACTGAATACTCACTACTGACTGCTGCCTGCTCCTGCCCGGGCAGTTCGAATCCTCGCAGCGGCGCGAGCACGGACCTGGGCAAGGGTGATGCGGCTGGCTTCTTCTTCGCTTCCAGCGTTGCGCTACCGCCCACGGTTCAGCCCTCCATATACGGCTCTCGCAATCTCCGCGCCAGCGGCTTCCGGCCTGGCTATGGCGCCCGTCTTGACCTGACCGGCATCGACCCTCTCGATGTCCCCACGGATTGCCAGTGCCCGCGGCAGGCCGCGTTCGGTGAGCAGACGCCCGAGTTCGGCTTCGACCGCTGCCTGCAGTTGCCGGCTTCCGGTAGCACCGGCGGGCAGTCCGTCCAAGACCAGTCGGTCGATGTGCAGGTCCACGTCCGGTCTCACCACCAGCCTGTAATCTCCGCGCTGGTCAACGGACGTTCCAGCTTGGCATACTCGACCCTTGCTGCCTGCAACAGGTGCCTCATTCGTACCGGCTCATCGGCGTCGGCAGCCAGAAAGGCGGCGTACAGGGCGATGTTGCGGATGTTGCCGCCCGGGATACTGAGCTGCGCAAGCCTGGCGTAGTCGAGGCCTTCAACCGGCGTCTGCGCCGGGTAGATACGCCTCCAGATTGCCGCCCGCTCTGTCACGTCCGGAAACGGGAACTGAACCACGAAGCGAATGCGGCGCAGGAAGGCAGTGTCCAACGCCTGTTTCATGTTAGTGGTCAGAATCGCCAGTCCCCGGTATGCCTCCATCCGCTGCAGCAGATAGCTGACCTCGATGTTGGCATAGCGGTCGTGGCTGTCTTTGACCTCACTGCGCTTGCCGAACAGGGCGTCGGCCTCGTCGAAAAGCAGGACCGCCCCGCCCTCTTCAGCCGCGTCGAAGACCCGTTTGAGGTTCTTCTCCGTCTCGCCGATGTACTTGCTGACTACCTGGCTCAGATCGATGCGGTAGAGGTCAAGCTGCAGCTCATTCGCCAGCACTTCGGCGGCCATAGTCTTGCCGGTTCCGCTGGAGCCGGCAAAAAGAGCGGAGATGCCAAGACCGCGATTGCCCTTTGAAGCGAAGCCCCAGGTCTGATAGACCTTGGCCCGCCAGCGCACCTGGGCCGCGATGGCGCGCAGGGTCTGCTCCTGCTGCGCGGGCAGGACAATATCGTCCCAGCCAGCGGCAGGCTCGATGCGCTGGGCCAGGTCATCGAGCTTCGGCCGGACGTAACGGCGGCAGGACTCCCACAACTGACTGCCGACCGCTGGCTGCTGAATGCTGTCTGCCACGCGCTGACCCCTGACCGCTGATAGCCGCTGGCTAAGGGTTTCCCCACATATCTGCCTGATGGCGCTCGGGCTGAGGTCGAATTGAGCCACGAGGCTGTCCACGTACCCGTTGCCCGACACTGACGGCTGACCGCCCTCCGCCTGCAGGCAGTTCTGCCAGAGTCTGCGCTGCTCATCGTGCGTGGGCCGACGGACCTCTATTATCGAGGTCGGTCGCTGGTGCAAACGCAGGCGGGTCGGCGAGCTCAGTATCAGACCCGTGCGCATACCTGCGGCAAAACGCAGCAACGCGCCAGGGCGCTGCGCGTCGGCCGGCTCGAATTCGTCGCACTCCAAGAGGAACGCGGAATTGCCGAGGATGGCCTCGCGCTCGCACAAACGGAGCACGCTGTCCATCTCAGCCGGCGGCAAAGGCACGGCCGACGACGGCATCACGTTGAGCCCGAGGCGCAGGATGCCGCAGGCGGCAGAGGCGATTGCCCGGCGCGAGGTCTCGTCCGATCCGCAGAGCTGGACTACCGGCAACACGCGGCGAGTGTCGGTTCTACGCCAGGCCGCGGCGGCCTGCTCGGCCAGAGCCCGGTGGCTTGGCACCAGTTGCTCGAGGCCGACTGCCGACAGATGCTGACTGATTCGGTCCGTGATTCCCGCCAGCCGCTCATCCGGGTGCTCAACCCCGACCAGATAGTTGAGGATGCGTTCGTCGATGCGCAACGGGCTGGTGGTGATGGCATTGCCCGGGCCGACCTCAACCAAACGCCAGTATCTGAGCGGGGCACTTGGGTTCAGCGCCTCCCAGCGGGCGCCGGGCAGCTTGGCCAGGGCGAGGCTGAAGGTCGGGACCGGCTTCTGGCCATCGCGTTGGGCCTTGACCATTGCCGCGCAGAACCCCGCGTCCAGTTCGATGCCCGCACACATCAAGAGGATGTCCCGCTCAAACGGGGATAGCCCGAACAGGGAGCAGAGCCTGTCCAAAGCCGCCGGTGGATTCATCCTCTCCGCGCGCGGACCGCTGTCCGCTGACGGCCGACCGCTGACGGTCGACCGCTTGCCGTCCTCCATCGCCTGCCTCACCTCAGCCAGGGCCGCGGCGAGGTAACTCCGATTCTGCTCCAACCAGGAGCCGGGCCCGTCCGATGGCTGCCGATTTGGTGCTGTCATCTGCTCAACCTCACTCATGGCGCAGGTACTGTCACCGTGGGCCCGGGGTTCGGACCCTCAAGCTCCAACAAACTCTCGGCTCCGTCTACCGACAGTCGAATGAAGTAGGTTCCGTCGGCCACGCCCGCGACGGGAACCACGATGTGACTGCTGCCAGAGCCTGCCTGGTCGGGCGGAACTGGAAATGCATAGGACCCCAGTCCGGGCGGGGAGTAGCCGTTCAGGGTCATCATCGCCTTCTGCCCAGTCCCCAGCTTCGGGGTAACGTCCATCTCGACCTGGTAGGTATCTGGGTCCGGCGGGTGATGGACAACAACGTATGTCGCGTTCTCTGCAACCGGGTGCAGGATGAGCGGGACCACGTTGGACTCGAAACCCTTGTGAGCCGTCTCCGGCGTTCCCATGAGAAGCTGGTGCACCACCTGAACCGGTTGCAGTCCGGCCCGCAGCACACCGGCCGGAAAAGGAGGTTCTGCGAGGGTCATCTCGATTCGTGTCGGGCCGGCGACATCAGGCGCTACGGTGTCGCCAACCACCCGCACAAGCGTGACGTCGGCCGACAGATGGCGTCCCTCCAGCACCAGAATATACCCGGGCAGAATCGGCTGGTCCTCGTCCGCCGGTTCGTCCGGGCCGGAACGCGAGAGCACGCGCTCGATGGTGGGCTCCTCAAACGGCTTCACATAGATGTTCCGGGTCTTGACCGGCAGGACCGAGACTGGTACGGGCCGGCCGTCGAGCATGACAATCGAGGCCCGGTAGGGCACCGACAAGACATACGGGCTTTGGAAGAAAACCGACCAGAGCTTGGACAGCTCATCCAGCGAGAGGGGCTCAGGGGACAGCTTGACCAGCTCGGCCTCGTCGCCGAGGTCAGAATCGACCAGCTCTGGCAGCATCTTGGCGTCGTCTATCATCTTGCGGGTGACCACTGGATGGGTGTGGAGCACGCGCATGACGCACCCCATGACACGCTGCAGCTTCAGCTCTGATTCGCCCGCGAAGAACGAAAACAGGTAGTGCAGGTCGAAGGCCGCGCGCGGACGCTGGACCACTGACCCACTCTGGCTCCGCACCGGGAGTTCCTCGTTCTGCCGATGCCCGCTGGTCGTGACCTGATAAAGGTAGACCGTGACCCCGACGTCCGGCTGCCGGTTCGGGTCAGGCGGCCCGGGCCGCACGGCCACGGCCCTGGCATCGCTGCCGATGTCGGCCTTGAGCGCCGCATCAAGTTTCTGCCGAATGGCCTCGGTGACCGTCGCGAACGTCAGGAAGTTGCTCATCGTTCGCCCTTTGCCCGCTGTTCCAGGTAGCGTTCCAGCGTCAACTTCGGACCCGGACGCCGGACCGGAACCGGAAGCGTGGGTGGCACGGCCGCGCGTACCTCGACCCTGCCGATTGTCACCTTGATTTGCGGAGGAGCGGGCTCGCGCCTGCCGGGAGGCGACAGCACCTTCGGTGCGTTCTGGCCCCGCGGCTGGCCAGCCGGACCGCGCAGAAACGTGGTCGGAGACTGCACCGTCACCGGACGACCAGGGACCATCGCGGATTCGGCAGTGGCGGGCCGCGGCCGGAGACCGGTGGACTCGCGTACGGGCAGGCGCTCTTCACCGGCCCTGGTCTTGTCAGCCGGAGAACCGACCGCACCCGGCCCGGGCGGCCTGTTTGCCGCAATCAGGACCGTAAGGTGGTCTCCTTGTTCGGCTTCGGTTGGGCGTGCGACCTGGGTTGGCTGGCGCGCCTCAGTTGCGACGGACACTGACGACTCTGTGCGGCCATCATGCCCGGCCGGATGACTTCTGAGAGCGGGCCCTCGGCGGCGTCGCACCTGCCGCGCGACACCGTCTCCTCGCGTAGTCGAGCTTCCCGCGGTTGAACCCGCGGCGTCGCCGCCCGAAACGTGCCCTGCTCGTGCGGCCGGGCCGGTCTGAGGCATCGGCTCGTCCAGCGTCGGAATCAAGTTGCTGCTCAAGGGCGACTCCGCAGGCACCTCAGCCGTGTGCGGCCACTGGGGCGCGGGCGCAAAGGCCGGCAGGCGCAGCGGCGCCAGGGTCTTCGCCCTGCCGACCGCCCGGTCTGCCAGTCGCGACAGGAAGGCCATGCTCAGGACACCGCCTCCAGGTAGTACTGACGCCGGGCATGGCTGAGTGCGAGTACTTCGTGTTCACTCCAGCCGTAGGCCGATGCCAGGACATGGACTTCGCCGAGCAGACGTTCAACGCGCTCAACGATAGAACTCCACAGGAACTCGGTGATATCCAGAACCATCTGCCACTCGTGCTTGCACGCCGGGCACCGCAGGTCGAGCAGGACCTCGGCCAGCGGGTCGAGTCCGAGCATCCGGGCCGACAGCCGCTCTCGGGCGGAATCAGCCAGAGAATCGGGGGTGAACTTGCGCCTGCCCTTCCGGACGTCGAGGACACAGCGGGAGATGATGGCTTCCTCGGCGGCAGGAGCGTTGGCGGCGGCCAGCAGGTCCTCGGTGTTGGGCAGCCGGAATCTTACCCGGCGGTCAGGCAGCCTGATCTCGTGGGTTCCACCCGGCGGTGTTGCCGGCGCCGCACGCGACTGCACCTCTGGGACACCGATGGAGACCTCCAGCTGCTCACTGCACTGTGGACAGGTTGCGGACCCGTTCAACCTTTCGCCGAAGAGAAGGCTGTACAAATCCAGCAGCAGCCGGTCCCTTTGCCCCAGCGGCAGCCGGACGATGTCGTCGAAAGTCATCCCGGGCTCGACGGCCGCGAGCACCGCCACTGCCCTGAGCAGCGGCGGCTGCAGCCGAGCGGTTTCCCAGACCTTCAGCAGGTCCGGCGCGGACAGAGCCCGCATGGTTTACTCGGGCTCGGTGAAGCTCGGTTCCACCGGCTCCGGAACCTCGTAGTCGCGCTCCCAGCCTTCATTCTCGACCTTGATGGACTGGATGAGCACGGCATTAGCGTTGGCGTCCAAGTCAGCCTGCGCCTGGTATTCGGAGACCCAGCACCGGTAGACCTTGTATGCCAGCACGAGCTGTCCGGCCTCGTTGAACAACTCAATGTAGATGTCCTTGCGGAAGTCCCTCAACGAGACTTCGCTGCCCAGACCGGAACCGTAGTTCCAGACCTTGTTTGCCCACTGCTCGAAGTCCTTGTCGTGCGTTACGCCCCGTTCGAGGGTGATTGCCTCGTACTTGCTGCGGCCCGGTGACTTCCGACTCGCACTCGGGTCCCCACCTTCGCGATGCTCGACCACTTCGGTCGTCCGCTTCAGACCGCTGACCTTGCTGACACCGGCCACGTAGCGACCGTCCCACTTCACCCGGAACTTGAAGTTCTTGTACGGGTCGAACCGTTGGGGGTTGACTGTGAACTTTGCCATCATTCCTCCTTACACCTGTATCTGCCCGGCCATCTGCTGGATCTTGATTATCACAAACTCGGCCGGCTTGAGGGGTGCGAACCCGACCAGGATGTTGACGATGCCGAGGTTGATGTCGTTCTGAGTCGTGGTCTCCTTGTCGCACTTCACAAAGTAGGCGTCCTTGGGGTTCGTACCCTGGAATGCACCCTGACGGAACAGGTTGTGCATGAACGCTCCGATGTTCAGCCTTATCTGCGCCCACAGCGGCTCGTCGTTGGGCTCGAACACGACCCACTGCGTGCCGCGGTACAGACTTTCCTCAAGGTACAAGGCCAGCCGTCGCACCGGAATGTACTTCCACTCGGAAGCCATCGTGTCAGCACCCTCCAGGGTCCGCGCCCCCCAGCAGACTTTGCCGTAGACCGGGAAACTCCGCAGGCAGTTGATGCCAAGCTGGTTCAGGTCGCCGCACTCCAGGTCGGTGAGAACGACGCTCAAATCCCCGACGCCCCGCAGCCCGGCATCAGTACCGGCAGGCGCCTTCCACACACCACGGGCCGCGTCGGTTCGCGCCATCAGGCCGGCGATGGTGCCGGAAGGCGGCCGATTCACCAGCCGGTACTCACCGAGCGGGTCAGCAACCTTGACCTGAGGGAAGTAGACAGCAGCGTTCTTGTGTCTGCCCACGGCGGAGACCCAGGCCTCGATGGTCGTTCTCCCCAGCGCTGGGTCGGGGTCGACCAGGAAGAATGCCCGCTCGTCTTCGCAGAAAGCGACCGCGGCCGATATCACGGCCTTGGCCTGTTCCTCGGTCAGAGCTGTCGTGTCGGGTATGGCGAGCAGGTTGAAAACATCAACGTCCCGCAGCGCGTAGATGCCGGTCTTGTTGTCGAAGTCGCCCTTGAGTTCGGTCGCGCCGGGGACGCCGCCGTCTGCCCCGCCTGCCAACGCCACCGCGCTGCACACAACAGGCCGCCGCCCGGCTGCTCCATCGAACTCACGCCCGCCGTTGGTAAGCCCCAGCCCAAGCTTCACAGCCAGGTCCTTGCTCGGGACGCGCGAAATCGTCACGGACGACCAGTCATCCTCTCTCAGCGAAAAAAGCCTGAGGTAACCGGTACCCGGCCCTCCGCCTCCGCCGGTCTCCTCGGCATCCATGGAGTCCTCGGGAAGACCAGACCCCTCAATCGCACTCTGCACCGCGGCAACCAGAGCATCCATGTCGTTGCAGACGCCCTCCTCAAGCTCGAGAACGAACTGTCTGGTGCCGTCCAGAACGCCGCTGATGATATTGCATCCGGTGATGTCGACGGGAAACGTCACTTCCCTGCTCAGTGCAAACCCGGCATCGAAGGTCAGGCCTGCCGCGCGGGAGACTCTAATCAGATTGGAGGCGTTGTTGACGACACTGGGAGCATAGCTGCTGCTGCGGCTGTTCATGCTCAGGTTGCGGTGTTTCTCGCTTTCCGCCGGCTTCAGGTCGGTCCCCACTCGCGCGAGCCTTGTGGCGGTGAGGTTGAAGAGACTGTCCGCGTTCCTCGTGGCATAGTCAACGTCGAGACGTATCAGGTTGCCCCACTCGCCTACGCTTGATGCCAGCACCTCGAGAACGGCAGTCGCACCTGCGTCCTCAAGTTCGAGCCCTGACGCATCCCCCCCTGCGGTTACGCGAACCACGTACGCGTCCGACCCGCCGTTCAGGAAGAACTGCTGGACTGCGTAGCCAACCAGGCTGTCAGGATGCAGCCCGCCGAACTCACGTTCATAGTCACCCCAGTTGTGAATGCGTACGGCCTTGTTCACCGGCCCGCGTGCGGTGTAACCCACAAACGCGGTTATCGACGTTGCGACGCCCGTGATGGTACGCACGCCACTGGGCACCTCTTCGATGTACACACCCGGATAGGTTGGTGTTACAGGCATGCTGTCCTCCTTATGCGACAGCGAACGCCTGCCCCGGCTTGGAGCCGCGACCCAGGAATGCACAATCTGACCAACGGACGCCACCGGACGCGAAATCCCCCGGGCCGGGGCCTGCGGTCATGCAAATTGCCTAGCTTAACGGAATCGGGAAGTACGCCCCCAAGGACTCCGGCCCCTTGGGCACCGGAGTGCTTCGGTGCTATTCCTTCTCTTCACATCTTAGCCAAAGAGCGACTGAACCTGCGATACATTAGTTCAGAAGGCGCGGCCTGTCAAGAAAGAACTTCAGGATGGTGAGAAACCTCAACCGGATGCGTCGGCCCGACGCAGCTCTCAGAACCTGGAGAGGGCAGGTAGGGTCTCCCTACTCTGGCCTGGGACATGCGGACAGCACAACCGCCGGACACGACCACATGACGCACAGCCCTGTTCTGTTATTGAGGAGCAGGTTTCCCCACAATGGTGGCTGGTGCAGTTTCGCCCGAAGCGTCGCGGTTCTGAGGTTTGGACGGGAGTCAAAGCGTTGAAGCCGGGCCGACAACCGTTATTGACACTTGCCGCTCTTTCGGTATGTTCTATGTCAAATTGGCACCTGTAAGCATCAAATCTGGAGGAAGTATGCGCAGAAGCCTTGCCGTTGTGCTTGTTCTCGTGGCCCTGGTAGCACTTACCGGCTGCAAGAACAAGCCTCCACGGACGCCGGCCAAGCCAATAGGACCGGCCACAGTTCAGGTCCTGGACAGCGCCACCTATCAGACGGTGACCACCGACCCGAACAAAGACGACATTCTGTACGTGTTCGACTGGAAAGACGGCTCGTTCGACACGACCGACTTCATCAAGTCCGGCGACACGGCCCGACGGGCGCATGCCTGGGAAGCCGAAGGCTACTACGCCATTCGGGTGAAGGCAAAGGACGCCAAGGGCAACTGGTCTGCGGACTGGTCTGACCCTTGCACGGTGCGGGTGATCGGCGACACGACCCCGGGCGTAAACGAACCGCCCAACAAGCCGGCCAAGCCGGTCGTGACCGGCGCGTTCTGGATTGACTCACTGGTCTATGCCAAGACCTCAGCCACCGACCCGGACGGCGACTCAATCCGCATCAAGTTCTACTGGGGCGACGGCATGGTCAGCACGACCCGGCCGGTGCGCAGCGGTGCCGAGGCCCGCGACTCCATCAGCTACAGCCTGCGGGGCAGCAAGAAAATCTACGCCGTGGCGATTGACCCGGCCGGCGACACCTCAGCCTGGTCTGAGCCGGAAAGCATTTACATTGACGCGGTCAACACCGCACCAATGAACCTCAGGTTCGTGCGCAGCGCCAATCCACGCCGTGGCATCGCCAATGGCCCGACCTATCGCTTCTACGCCCAGGCGACCGACCTGCAGGGTGACAGCATCCGCTACACATTCTACTTCCCGTCCGGTGATTCGGTCGTCTCGCCGCTGACCGCGTCCGGCGTATACGCGGAGGCTCGGTGGCTGCCGACCGGCGCGCCCGGCGCCTATGAATACCGCGTGAGCGCCCGCGACCAGCTCGGCGCGGCCAACCCGACCCCGGCGGTCGACACGCTCGTCATCGTGGATGAAGGCCAGATTATCTGGGCCTGGGACGATGCGTTCTTCGCCTCGCCGGCGATGACCACGCTTGATGCCCACGACGGCAGCTGGCCGGGCATCGTCTGCGGCAGCGACGAAGGCAAGATGTACTTCATCGATGCCTATCAGTCAGAGTTGCTCAGCGAATGGGCCACAGCCGACCCCGACGCGTTCAGCTCCTCGCCCGCGGTCGGAGCCAACAACCGATTCTATGCCGGTTGCGGTGACGGCGCGCTCTATGCGTTCGGCCCGGCCGGCGACACGCTATGGCACTGGCCGGCCACAGCCCTGACCGGTGACGACATTGCCACGTCGCCGCTCGTGGACGGCAATGCCGTCTACTTCGGGGGCGAGGACAAGAAGCTGCACAAGGTGGTAGACAACGGTACGACCTGGACCGAGCCGTGGGCCAAGACCCTGCGCAGCGAGCTCATCTCCTCACCGGTGATGGACCCGTCGGGCAACATCATCGTCTGTGACGACTCAGGCTACGTCTACTCGTTCACCGCCGACGGCGCGGACAACTGGAGTGTCTGGACCAGCGACTCGGCCGGCATCGTCTCCTCGCCTGCGGTCGGGACCGACGGCACTATCTACGTCGGCACAGAGGCTGGACGGCTCCACGCCATCAAGGACGGCCAGGTGCTCTGGTCCTACGAGATTCCCTGGGCACCGCCGAGTCCGCGCACGCCCATCTCCTCCTCGCCCATCCTGGGCTCTGACGGCCACATCTACTTCGCCGCCGACGACGGCAAACTCTATCGCATCGACCCGGCTACGCACGACACGGTTCCGGGCTGGCCGGTCACGGTCAGTTCCTGGTCGATCAGCTCGACCCCCTGCCTTTGCGCCGACGGCGTGTTCTACATGGCCGACGACGCCGACACCCTGCGGGCCATCAACGCCGATGGTACCCAGCGCTGGGCGCTCGACCTGGTCGTTCCCGCCGCAATGCGCCGGGGCGGCAAGACGCCGAATCCGCGACGCCTCGGTTTTGACGGCCAGCCGTCCGCGATGGTCGACCAGTACGGTATCGTCTATATATCGGCCTCGTCCGGTATCTTCGCCGTGGCCGGCCGGCTCAACCAGGGCCTGGCTACTACCCCGTGGCCGATGTTCCGGCGCGACATCCGCCACACCGGCAAGTACGGAGGCCGTTAGGCACAGGGCCGCTTGCGTCAGCTAGTTGCAGGAGCGCTGCTCATCTGGGTGGCGCTCCTGCCCTGTTGTTCGCCCCTTGGCCCAACCACGCCGTTCCCGCCGGCCGGGCCCGACACTCTGGGTCAGCGCCTGACCGGCCGGTTCTGGTTCTGCGGCCAGGCCGAGAAACCGGAACGGGTGCAGTACATCTGCAACTGGGGCGACGGAGACATCGACACCGGCCCGGCAATCCGCTCCGGTGACACGGTCTGGCTGGTACACGCCTGGGAAGATACCGGCTCTTATGCGGTCCTCGCCCGGGCGCTCGACAACTCGGCCCGGGTTTCCGACTGGTCAGAGCCGAAGCCGGTCCTGGTTGTCAATCTGGGCCCGAACACGCCCGAGTCTGTCCTGGGCCCGGACACGACGTTCGTAGACACCGTGACCGAGTACTCGGTCACGACTCAGGACCCTGAAGCCGACCTCGTCACCTACGAATTCAGTTGGGGTGACGGCGAGACCTACATCGCGGCCGGCTATGCCTCGGCCGCAGTCTGTCGTGCCGTGCACGTCTGGCGCGAGCCGGGCGAGTACCGTGTTCAGGCCCGGGCCCGAGACGCATCCCACGACTTCGGCGACTGGTCACAGGCCCGCATCGTGACCGTAGTCAACCCCTAGCCTGCCAGGTCCGGATGTAACACCATGGCCCGTGCTCTCCTGCTGCTGCTCGTCTGCGGGCATGCCTCGGCCCGGCCCGAAACCACCTTTGCCGTGCTCGGTGACCGAACCGGCAGTGCCCGACCTAGAGTCTTCGCGCAGATTGTCGACGAAATCAAACTCCTCAACCCTGACTTCATCCTGAGCGTCGGCGACCTTGTCGAAGGCTACACCGAGGACCAGACCAGACTCGGCGCCGAATGGGATTCGGTGCTCGGCCTGATTCGCTCCGTTGGAGTCCCGTTCCATGCCTGCCCGGGCAATCACGACATCTTCGACCCGGCCAGCGAGTCGGTTTTCATCCGCCGGGTCGGCCCGCGGCGCCGGGCCCTGCGCCTGGGCAGGACGAGTTTCATCATCTTCGACAACAGCCGCTGGCCCTCACCTGAAAGCCTGCCCCGGTCAGACCTGCGCTGGCTTGAAACCGAACTGGCCAGGGCCAGCCGAAGCCAGCAGACCTTTGTCCTCATGCACCGGCCCTACTGGCGAGCCGGCCTGGAGCAAGACCGACCCGACCCGTTGCACGAGCTGTTCCGACGCTACGGCGTTGACTGCGTATTCACCGGCCACGACCACTTCTACTGCACCCATACACAGGACCGCGTCCGCTACTTCCAGGTCGGTCCATCCGGCAGTCGCACCAAAGCCCACGAAGACCGCGAGCTGGGCGCGTTTCAGAATTACCTCTGGTGCCGCATCAGCGGCGATTCGGTGGAAATCGCGGTCCGCGAGCCGGGCCAGTACACTGCCCTGCCGGCCGATGTTGTGAGCTGGGAGACAATCCAGGCCATCAGGCGTGTGCGGCGCGAAGTCGTCGAGGTCTTGCCGGTGGTCGTGCCTTTGGCAACGCACCTGGCAACCGAGACGCGCGTCACCCTGCGTAACCTGACCGCAATGCCCGCGTCCGGCGAGTTCTGCTGGCACGACTCAGGGACCGCCTGGCGCATTGCCCCCGACCGTATGAACTACACCCTTGCCCCACAGGGCAGTCTGCACCAGTCCTTTGCATTCAGCCTGGCCGGCTCACTCAACGTCTACCCCTTGCCCTGGTACACAATGCCCTTCGAGTATCGGCCGGGAAAGAAAACCGTCCTGGAAGCTCGCCTGCCCGTCCGCCGTGAAGCTCGGCTCATCACGGTTCGGACTCGACCCCTGCTCGACGGCCGACTCGACGACCCCTGCTGGCAGACCCAGGCGACGCTCGCCGGCTTCGGCGACCGGAACGGCAACCAGCCTCTGGTCGAATCGTGCGCAGTCTGGGTCGGCGCGGACGACAGCCTGCTTCTCCTCGCCATCCGGTGCCGGGAATCAGATACCGGCCGAATGACGACCGCGGTCCTCGACCGCGACGCCCGAGTTTACGACGACGACCACGTCAATATCGTGCTCGGGCTCGGTGCTGACTCGGTCTACTACCAGGTCTTCGTCAACGCGGCCGGGACCATCGCCGACCGCCGGTGCGTGATGCGCGGCAGCCAAAGCAGCAAAGACCTCTCCTGGAACGGCAACTGGCGCGCCGCCGCCCGCAAAGCAGGCGACCACTGGACCGCTGAACTCTCCTGCCCGCTCGCCGACTTCGGCCCACGCGGCGACACCTGGAGCATCAACGCGGTCCGGCTCCAGTCCCGCCTCGAAGAAACCGCTGTCTGGCAGGTTCCGTTCACACACGACCCCAGGACCTTTGGCCGCTTGTCTCGCTGAGCAGCAGAGTAGAACCGTCCGTCGCCTGAAAGGGCGCAGCGTCGAAGCCGGCCCCGGAAACGCGTCGCAGGAATCCGTGCGAAACGCCGGACACTGCTTGCCGAACACAAAGCCACAACCAAAGCCGCGACAAGCGCCACAAGCATCGCCGGTTCAATCGCGCTGAGAACTGCCGGCTCAACTGCTGGGACAATCGCTTCCGGCAAAGCCCGGTTCACTGCCTCAGTTGTCACGCGAAACGTCGCGTAGAACAAAGCCCTGCGCAAAGCTCGCGCAAACGCTTCAGGCAAAGCCCGGTTCAGACGTGCGTCAGATGCCCAGTCAAACGCGTCTCTGACTACCGTGTAGGGAACGGCCTCCCGGCAGCCGCCCCGGCGGGCGCAGAAAAGCAACTTACGCGAACTCACATCATGCCAACGTCCGGTATTCCTGCGGGTTATACACCACTGCTACACCATAAGCAGTGCAACCGAGCACCAAGCAGCCACCGAAGTCGCCAGATGCGGGACATGACCGAACCCCATCGCGGGTTCCGGGTCGTGTCCCAAACCATACGCGTTCGCGTCGCCATCAGGCGGCGGCGACAGGCGGATTAGTCGTTCAGGCGCAACTGACGTGAGCTGCGCAGCCGCTGCCACTGGCCGGCTGAGAACAGGCGCGGCGCCAGTAGTTTTCGTGCCGTCTCGAGTATCACTATCGCCAGCCCGGGCAGCAATGCCCACACCAGCTCGGCCGGCGTCAGCGGCTGGGTGTGGAAGAACCCTGCCAAGGGCCGCAAGTAGACGGCCAGTGACTGCAGGCCGAGCCCGACCAGCATCGCCAGCATCAGCCAGCGGTTACGAAGTGCGCCGACTTCCCATATGTTCTGTTCCGGCGAGCGGGCATGGAAGACGAAGAGCCATTCAAAGATGACGACGCCCGTGAAGGCCACGGTCTGGCGGACGCCGTGCGCAGTCAGAGGGTCGGCCGCCGGCGGAATCGGTGCATGGTGGAATATCAGCGTGATTGTTACGCACATGCAAAGCCCGAAGACGAGTATCCGCAAGAGCATGCCCGGGTAGATCAGGCCGACCGCAGGGTCCCTGGGCGGCTGGCCCAGTTCCCTGCCGGTTCCCGGCTCCAGCCCCAGCGGGATCGCAGCAAGACTACCGGTCACCAGGTTTATCCAGAGGACGTGGATTGGCTCGAGGGGCGATTCGCCGTAAACCGCCACGCTCAGCAGGATGGTCATCAGTTCCGCCGTACAGGTCATCAGCAGGAAGAAGACGACGTTCCGCAGGCGGTTGAAGATCGCCCTTCCTTCTTCGACCGCCACGACGATGGACGCGAAGTTGTCGTCGGCGAGTACCATGTCGGCCGCCTCCTTCGCGACATCGGTCCCGGTGATGCCCATCGCGACGCCGATGCCCGCGGCCTCCAGAGCCGGAGCGTCGTTCACTCCGTCCCCGGTCATCGCGACAACGTGGCCGTTCTGCTTGAAGGCGTTGACTATCCTGAGCTTATGCAGGGGTTCGATTCTGGCAAAGACACTGCGGTCACGGCAGGCCGTTTGGAGCTCATCGTCGGACATTGACTCCATCTCGCGGCCGACCAGTGCCGGTTCACCGGGTCGGCCGATGCCGAGTTGCGCGGCGATTGCCGACGCGGTGATGGGGTTGTCCCCGGTTATCATTGCCACACGGATACCGGCCTGCCGGCAGCGCTGAATCGCCCGGCGGGCTTCGTCGCGCGGCGGGTCCATCATCCCGACGAGCCCGCGCAGGACGAGTCGGCCGGCAAGGCGGTCCGGGTTCAGCTTGCCAAGACTGACCGGGTAGGGCGCGGCAGCAATCGCCAGAACGCGCAACGCCTCACCGGCCATCGTCTGATTGGCATCCAGCACGGCGCGGCGTGCCTCCTCGTCGAGTTGCTGCTCGCCGTTGCCGGAATCGATTCGCGCGCACAGCGCGAGCAGTTTCTCGACCGAGCCCTTGACATAGGCGGTCCGCTCTCCGTTCTCGGAGTGCAGAGTCGCCATGAACTGCCTCTCGCTCTCGAACGGGACCTCGTCGAGCCGGGGTTGCTCTGCTTCAAGCGCGGCTTTGCGGAATCCGGCCTTGGCCCCGACGGCGAGCAGCGCGCCCTCCGTGGGGTCGCCGAGCACCTCCCAGTCCGACCCCGTCCGGTTAAGCAATGCGTCGTTGCAGAGCACGGCCACGCGCAGCAGACGCTGCAGGGCCGGGTCGGCATCGGGTGCGACCGGCCTCCCTTTGAGACGGAACTCGCCGTCCGGCGCGTAGCCGCTGCCGGTAACGGTCAACTGCCGACCGCCGAGCCACAAGCTGCGGACCGTCATCTGATTCAGCGTCAGCGTCCCGGTCTTGTCCGAGCAGATTACGGTCGCGGTGCCGAGTGTCTCCACCGCGGTGAGCCGGCGGATAATGACGTTGCGCGCGGCCATGCGGCTGACGCTGACAGCCAGAATTACGGTAACGGTGGCGGGCAAACCCTCAGGGACCGCGGCCACCGCGGCGGCCACGGTCAGCAGCAGGACGTCGGCCCAGACCATGCCGCGGAACAGGCCGGCAGCGACGATTACCAGACAGGCCCCGATGACTATCCAGATCAGAGAACGCGCGAGACGGTCGATACTCTGCTGCAGCGGCGTCCGGTCTTTCCTGGCCCCGGCTACTGCTTCGGCGATCCGGCCGATTTCGGTCTGCATGCCGGTGGAGGTAACCGCGGCCAGCCCGCGTCCGTGGCTCACGGTCGTGCCCATGAACAGCATGTTGCTGCGGTCGTGGAGGGGAGCGTCACCGGACACCGGAGCCAGCGTCTTCTCGACCGGCAGCGATTCGCCGGTCAAGGTCGATTCGTTCACCTTCAGGCTGGCAGCCTCAAGCAGCCGGCAGTCGGCGGCGATGCGGTCGCCCGCCTCGAGGACCAGCAGGTCGCCGGGCACTACATCCGTCGCATCCAGCAGCGAGGTGCGGCCGCCACGCCGCACCTTTGCCTTGGGCGCACTCAGTTTCAGCAGGGCGGCCATGGCCCGCTGTGCTTTCAGTTCCTGCACCAGGCCGATGAGGGCCATGAAGACGAGAACCGCTCCGATGACGGCCGCATCCAGCAGACCCTTGAAGAAAGCCTTGATGACAGCCGCCCCAAGCAACAGGTAGACCATCGGGTTCGCGAACTGGTGGGCAAGGAGTTCGTACCAGGCCTTCTGGTCCCTTGCCCTCAGTGCGTTCCGGCCGTGCCTGAGCAGCCGCTCGGTGGCCTGCGCCGCGGTCAGTCCGTTGCGGCTACCTCCGACCGCTTGCAGGGTCTCCTCGGTGGTAAGCGACCAGGGGCGGAGGTCGGTTCTGCCGGCGGCGTGCGCCACGGGTGGTATCTGCTTCATCTAGCGTTGAGTATAGCAGGATTCAAGGAATGCGGGAAGCTCCATTCGCACCTCGGCGAGATGGCCGGGGGGCCAAGGGACCACCAATAACGCTGTCGTGGTCGGGATACAGGCCGGCTGCAGTTGACCGTCGCCCCGGGCGACCTAGACTTGAACCGTGAATCGGCCGACTTGGCGACAGCCGGAGTTCTGGACCGCGGCCGCAGCCGTGGCGGTGCTGACCTTCGGGCACTACACCGCGAGTCCACACGACCCGTTCTGGCACGACCTGTTTCGCCGGCTGTACTACCTGCCCATCATCCTGGCCGGCTTCCGCTATGGCCTCTTTGGAGGACTGGTCACGGCCGCGGCGGTTTCGGTCCTTTTCCTGCCGCACGTGCTGATGACGGCGACGACGTTGCCCCGCCAGGCGAGCGAAGCGGTGTTCGAGATTCCTCTTTACCTTGCTGTCGGCGCCGTGACCGGGCTGCTCCGCGACCGTCAACGCCGTGCCGATGAGTCACTGCGACGAGCCGCGCAGATGAAGACGCTTGGCGAGATGGCCGCGGGCATGGTGCACGAGGTGAAGAACCCGCTCGCCGCCATCCGCAGCTCTGCCCAGATACTGGCCGACCGTGTCGCGGGCAAGGAGACCGAACTCGCCCGCATCATCGTGCGCGAGGTGGACCGGCTGAACCGGGTTGTCAGCGAGTTCCTGGAATACGCACGGCCCGCTCCGTTGAAACGAGAGCCGATGCTGCTGAGCCGGCTCATCGACTCGTGCCTTGAGTTGCTGGCCCCGGTCATCAAGCAGGCAGGCGTGACGGTAGAGAAGACGTACGCGCCGGACGAGGTGGAAGTGGATGCCGACCCGAACCAGATGCGTCAGGTATTCCTGAACCTCGTGCTGAACGCGGTGCAGGCCATGGGGCAGGGCGGTACGCTGAGGATTGGTATCGAGCAGGACGGGCTTCGGACGCGCGTTACCGTGCGCGACAGCGGACCAGGGATCGAACCGGCCAGGCTCAGGCGCGTATTCGACCCGTTCTTCTCGGACAAGCCGGGAGGAACCGGCCTGGGCCTGCCGATTGCCCGGCGGGTCGTGCAGGAACACGAGGGACGGCTCACGCTCGAGAGCACGCCTGCCACGGGGACTCTGGCAACCGTTGTGCTCCCAACGCGGCACAAGTCGTAGCGCGTATCGGATGAGATGCTCATGAAACATCGCATACTGGTTGTTGACGACGAGGCGAGTGTGGCGCAGGTGGTGAAGTACCTGCTGGAGGAAGATGGGTACGACGCCGCGACCGTCGCCACTCTCGCCCAAGCCCAGAAGGCGCTTGCCGCCTCGACCTTTGACCTCGTCGTAACCGACCTGCAGTTGCCGGATGGTTCGGGGCTCGACGTACTGAAGCTGGTCAAAGATGCGGACGCCGACGTACCGGTGCTGGTGATTACCGGTCATGCCTCCATCTCGACTGCGGTCGAGGCGATGAAGTCCGGTGCCCTTGACTACGTGGAGAAGCCATTTGACAACGACCGGCTGAAGGGGCTTGTGGCGAACGCACTCCGCCTGCGTACCCTGAAGCTGGAGAACACCAGGCTGCGCGACGAGGTCGCCGGCCGCCACGGACTCGCGGCCATCGTTGGCTCGAGCCGGCAGATGCAGAGGGTGCGGGAGTTGGTGACGCTCGCGGCCAGAACCGACGCTGCGGTGATGATTCAGGGCGAAACCGGAACCGGCAAGGAGTTGGTGGCACGGGCAATACACTTCCTCTCCGCCCGGGCGGCCGGCCCTTTCGTCGCGGTCAACTGCGGTGCCATACCAGAGAACCTCGTGGAGAGCGAGCTCTTCGGACACAGGAAAGGTTCGTTCACCGGCGCGGTTGCCGACCGGAACGGCAGGTTTGTCCAGGCCGACTCGGGGACGATATTCCTTGACGAGGTTACCGAGATGAAACGGGACCTGCAGGTCAAGCTGCTGCGGGCGATTGAGGCCCACGAGGTCCAGCCGGTCGGCAGCGCCGAGACGCTCAAGGTCGACGTGCGCATCATCAGCGCAACCAACCGGAACCCGGCCGAGTGCATCGCACAGGGCGGGTTCCGCGACGACCTGTACTACCGGCTGAACGTATTCTCGCTGCCGATTCCCCCGCTGCGTGAGCACCGCGAGGATGTCCCGGAACTGGTGGCAGCATACCTGGCCCGCCGCGGACTTGGACCGGAGGCGGTGAGTCGTGAAGCGCTGGAACTGCTGGCCGAGCACGATTTTCCCGGCAATGTGCGCGAGCTGCAGAACGTGCTCGAGTCCGGGCTGATTCTCAGCAGCGGCAGGCCGGTGCTCCCCGAACACATCGCAGACCGGCTGATGGTCAGAGTCGAAACACTACAGGTGTCCGGCGCCAAGACCCACAGCCCGAGCATCCCGGATGACGGACTTTCGCTGGCTGAGGTCGAACGGAGTCACCTGGAGGCGGCGCTGCGCAAAGCCGGAGGGAACCAGTCTCAGGCCGCGCGCCTGCTCGGCATCTCCCGCGCCACCCTGCTCTATCGGATGAAGAAGCACGGGCTGTCGTAACGACAGCCGTGCACCTGTCTGATTTCCGCCAGCGAACTGCAGCATAAGAGACAAGGCCGGCTGCTGCCGGCCGCCGACCGCTCGTAGCTGCGTGACTTGCGTCACGTGCTCGTCTGGCATGGCGCGTGCATTCAATGCAACCGATGTGTGGATTCTCAGGCTTCTGCTGGGTGAGCGGCCTTGCCACGTTGGTGCTTTTCGCCGCCTTGGTGGTGGCGTCGGTCGTGTTCCTGGTCAGGTCATTCGGCAGCCGGCGCGATGGGTCAGAGGAACGTGAAAAGGACTAGCCTGGCGCTTGCTGCCTGCACGTCGCTGGTTCTGGCCGGCACCAGCGTCAGGCTTGGCGGTGCCATCTACCCGCGGTACACGGCGGACGACATGGGCTCGAGCTTCGAGCTGATGGCGGCGGAAGCGGTCGTGCAGGCACAGGTGACCGGTGAGACGAAGGACATTGTCAGCGCAGTGATGCAGGTCTACGCTGGCGGCGTGATGTCGGGCTGGGCCAGGGGCTTTCACCTCGGCGAGGCCTACGTCTTGCTGCCGCTGGGTCTGTCCCTGCCGACCATCCGCGTGGGCCAGGCAGTTGTGCCGTTCGGCCTGCTGGCAGACTACGACACCCACACACAGATAATTCAGACGACATACGCCAAGACTCTGGGTCTGCGCCTCGACCCTGGAGTCGGCGTCCTGGGTGCACTCGGGCAGTGGCAATATGCAGTATGGTTGTCCAACGGCAACGGACCGGACCGGATGGACAATGATGGCAATAAGCTTGTCACCGCTCGAGTTGCACCCAGGTTTCTCTGGGGCGACGCCGAATTGACGCTGGGCCTGAGCGGCCTCGCCGGTTCGCTGCCGTACTGGAGTCTGGACAGCATTGCTTCGCAGGTTGAGGGTCCCCGGTCCTACAAGAGGAAATACCGGCTCGGTCTAGACAACACCACCGACTGGGGACCCTCGACTCTGCGACTGGAGGCAGTAGCCGGCCATGACGGTTCGATTGACGGCGCGGCAGTGTACGGCTACTATGCCGAGGCGCGCTACGCGCTTGTCAACTGGCTCGAGGCGCTGACCGGTGTGGAGGGGTTTCATGCTGATGGTGGGCAACTGAGCACGGCTTCTCTCGGGCTGAACTTCTACCCGCCCAACGTGTCGGCGCTCGAGCTCCAGACCCTGTACCAGCGCGGCTGGTCACACATGATGAGCTTCGGCCAAGGACACTGGCATGTTGCGGCGCAACTGGTTGTTCGCTTCTAGTCTGGCGCTGGCGCTCGTCGCGGGCCAGGTGATGGCTGCCCTATGCGTGTGGCGGCAGCCGGACTCGGACATCGCGGGCATATTCGGCTCTGGCGGCAGCTACAAGACGGTATTCGTGGATATCTCCAAGACACAGCGTGCGCGCATCGAGAAGCGGCTCGGGTTCGCGCTCGACCCGGACGAAACCAAGTTCAAGTTCTTCCCCGTGTTCAAGGACAGTCAGCAGGTCGGCACGGTGATGACCCATGCGGGCAAGGGTCAGTTCGGCGCGATTGAGGTCCTCGTGGCTGTGGTGCGGACCGACTCCGGCGCGGTGGTACAGGAGGTCCGCATCCAGCGGGACCGCGAGAAAGCCAAGGCCGCCCTGCGCAGCAAGGCGTTCCTCGGGCAGTTCAAAGGTATGAAGGCGAATGACCAGTTCCTGGTGACGAATGACGAAAAAGGCCTGAAGCCCGCAGCCACAGGCGCGGAGAAGGCTTCCCAGTCGGTCGCGAAGGCAGTGAGGAAGATGCTTGTGGTGTACGACGAACTGGGGATTGCGGAAGGCAAGTGAGGTAAGTGAACTTCACCCGGTTCGCCTCCAGGAACCTCTTCGCTCACAAGACGCGGACCGCCCTGACGCTCGCGAGCATGGTCGTGGCGGTAGCCGTGCTCTTCACCCTTGTTTCATTCAACCGCGGGTACGAGAAGGCGCTCACCACTCAGCTTCAGGGCATGGGCATCCACATGATGGTCGTGCCGGTCGGCTGTCCGTACGAAGCGGCATCGCTCATTCTCAAGGGCGGCAAGATTCCAAGCTACCTGCCGGCTGCAGTGCTCGACGACGTACGGAGGATACCGGAAATCGAAATCGCCGCGCCCAGCTTCATGAGCGGTATCGTCCGACCCGAAGAAGGCCGGACCGACATCTACGTGGGCATCGACTCAGCCACGCTGAGGCTGAAGAACTGGTGGAAGCTCGAAGGCCGCTTCCTCGAGCAGCCTGACGACGTGGTCATCGGTCACGACATCTCGCTCATCGAACTCTCGTCAATCGGAGACCAGCTCTACCTGCCGGAAGAAGACGCGACGTTCAACATCGTGGGCAGGCTGGAGCCGACCGGAAATGAAGACGACGGGTTCTTCTACATTCCGCTCGCGACCGCGCAGCGACTCTTCAAGCAGGAAGGTAAGCTGACCGCGATTTCCATCCGGCTCAAGAACCCGGATGATGCTCCCATGGTCACGGCAAGACTCGGAAGCATCAAGGGCGCTGAGGTCATCACGATGGGCGAGCTGCTCGGCACGATGATGACCCTGATGGGAGCGGCCAAGTCCCTGTTGCTGTCCATTGTACTGATAATCATCGTCATATCCGCCTTGGGCGTGCTCAATACGGTTTTGATGTCGGTATTCGAGCGGACCCGCGAAATCGGCGTGATGCGGGCAACCGGGGCGAGCGAGATGCACATCTTCGCACTGGTCTGGCTCGAGACGCTGATGCTGTCCCTCTTGGGCGGGGCAGGCGGACTCGGGCTGGCGATTGTCGGCGCCCGGCTGATTGAGGGCGTGGTGAAGAAGTTCCTGCCGCTCTCACCCAAGGGCAGCGTCGTAGCGCTCGAGCCCGGCAGTTTCCTGCTGGTGATGGCCTTCGTCCTCGGCATCGCAGTCGTCGCCGGGTTCTACCCGGCCTTGCGCGCCGCGCGGGCCAAGCCGATTGAGGCGTTGAGGAGCGAGTAGCTGATGATCTGGTTTGCACTCGGGTTCAAGAACCTCATCCGGCGACCGACCCGGACGATTCTCACCGTGCTCGGTGTGGCCATCGCCATCGCCGTGCTCTACTCGCTGTTCGAGTTTCAGCAGGGGTACCAGTCGCGGCTCAAGGACGAGCTTGGGGCGCTGGGCGCGCACATCATGGTCGTACCCAAAGGATGTCCCTATGAGGCGGCGACCATCGCTCTGCACGGCGGCAAGTGGCCGCGCTACATGGACGAAGGTCTGTTGGAGAAGGTGAAGGCCGACCCGGGCGTGGCTGAAGCCGCCGGCGTGATCATGGACGCCGTGTTCTCGCAGGACGGCAAGAACGTCATTATGCTCGGCATCGACGAAGACTACATGAACCTGCGGCCGGCGTGGAAGCTGCGCGGAACATGGTTCGTATCGGATTCAAGCATCATCCTCGGCTCGTCGGTGGCCGAGGAGTCAAGACTGGAGCCCGGTGACCGGTGGACCCTGCCCGAGAAGAACGTCACCCTGCGGGTGAGCGCGGTAATCGGCCGCACCAACACCCAGGATGACGGGTTCGTCTTCATGCCGCGCAAGACACTGCAGCGGATTTCTGGACTCGAAGGCAAGCTGGTACTGATTCTCATCAAGGCTCGGAAGGTGGACCAGACCGACGACCTCGTCGCCTCGCTCAAGGCGAGCGAAGTAGACATGAACGTGTTCCCGCTGACCGAGCTGCTTGGCACTATCGGGCAGTTGATGGCAAGCACGCGGGTATTCGTATCGGCAGTCATCTTCATTGCCATCATCCTGGGTGGCGTGGGAGTGCTGAATACCGTGCTGATGGCGGTGTTCGAGCGAACCCGGGAAATCGGGATGATGAAGGCAATGGGCGGCTCGCGCGGCGATGTGTTCAAGCTGACGTGGGCCGAGACCATCCTCACCACGGTAAGCGGCGGCGCGGTCGGCGTGCTCATCGCGCTCGGCTCCGCACGGCTGGTCGAGGCGCTGATTCGCGGGATGATACCCTACGCGCCCAAAGGTTCGCTCATCGGGCTGTCGGGCACGACCATGCTTGCGTGCATCGGGCTTTCAGTTGTGCTCGGCCTTCTCGCCGGGCTCTATCCTGCGCTGCGTGCCGCCAGTATCAGACCGATCGAGGCGATAAGGACGGAATGATGAAGGACAGGGGCCAAGGGGTCAGGGAATCAAGCAATCCGGTGTCCGGCTCGAATCCTCGAATCCTGGAATCGTCGAATCCTGCGGTAGAGGCCGGCGGACTCACAAGAGTCTACCTGCGCGGAGCGGAGAAGATACAAGCGCTCAAGAACATTGACCTGCGCATCGAGCCGGGCGAGTTCATCGGTGTTGTCGGCCACTCGGGCGCGGGCAAGACGACATTGCTCAACCTGCTGGGTCTGATGGACCGGCCCACCGAAGGCCGACTGACCGTGATGGGACACGATGTGACTCGACGCCGGGCGCGTCTCGATGCGCTCAGGCGGGAGAACATTGGCTTCGTGTTCCAGGAGTTCTACCTGATGCCGAATCTGACCGCCATGGAGAACGTACTGCTGCCGACGTTGTGGAGTCGCAAGGGACATGACCCGATTCGGCCCGGAGAATCGGGTCCGTGTCCCGAGTCATCATGGCAGAAGCGGCGACATCTGCCGCGACCTGAGCGAGCCCGCGACCTGCTCGTGAGCGTCGGGCTCGGACACCGCGTGACGCACCGCCCGTCAGAACTCTCCGGCGGCGAGATGCAGAGAGTTGCCGTCGCCCGGGCGCTCATCAACAACCCGAAACTCCTTCTGGCCGATGAGCCGACCGGCAATCTTGATACGAGAACCCGCGACGATATCCTGAACCTCCTTTCGGACTTGAACCAGGGCTCGGACCTGACTGTGGTCATAGCCACCCATGACCTGAGTCTCGAGCCCCGGTTCTCGCGGGTCATAAGGCTTGAGGATGGCAGCGTCGCCTAGGTCACCTGGTGCACTATCCGAAACGTCGGACGTTTCGGTCATGTCCCGCGCCAACGGCAGCCTGCTGAAGGCCACAGACCTCTGGCGGAGCTTTCGCCGTGGCAGCGAGACCATCCACGCCCTGGCCGGTATCAACCTTAACCTGGCGCCGGGCGAGATCATCTCGGTCGTGGGCCGGAGCGGGTCAGGCAAGACCACGCTGCTGAACCAGGTCGGCTGCCTGGACCGACCCACCAGGGGCAGCCTAGTGATTTCCGGAACCGAAGTCACAGGGCTCAAGGAGCGTGAACTGGTGCGCTTCCGCCGCGACCATGTCGGTTTCATATTCCAACTCTTCTACCTGATTCCCACCCTGACGGTAGAAGAGAACATCCGGCTGCCACTCCTCTTCGCACGCAAACACGACGAGCAGCGGGTGGCCGAGCTAATCGAACGCGTCGGTCTGGGCAAGGTGCGGCGAGCCTTACCCAGACAACTGGATGGCGGCGACATGCAGCGGGTGGCGATTGCCCGGGCCCTGGTCAACCGGCCGAAGCTCCTTCTGGCAGACGAACCGACCGGCCGACTCGGGAAAGGCGCGCGCGGCGCAATCTGCCGGATATTCCACGAACTCGCTGACAGCGGGCTGGGTGTCATAGTCGCCACCCATGACCCGGTGCTGGCTGACGAAGCTGACCGGATAGTCGAATTCTCGGACGGCCGAGTCGTCCGGGAGAGTACTGTCAAGGAGAAGAAATGAGATATGTGGCATTCGGACTCGCCCTGCTGGCGGCCGCCGTTGTCATGGGCTGCCCCGGCAAGGGCTCCGCGGTCAAGGCCGCGACGTATGGCAAACCGATACCGCCGGACATGGTGGTTACCACCGTGAAGGCAATAGCAGACAACCCGACAGCCTGGGAAGGCAAGGACGTACTTCTGGCCGGGAGGATAACGAGTGAGTGTCCGTCAGGCGGCTGGATCTGGCTCAAGGACGAGACCGGTGAGATGTACGTGAACATGCATCCGACCAACGTCTTCATCCCGCAGCGCGTCGGCAGCAGGGTTAGGGCCATGGGCAGGGTCGTACTCGAATCAGGGCGACCCCACGTTGTCGGGTATGGCCTGCAGCTGTAGGAGCGACCCAGAGTAGGGCAAGGGTTCGGGGTCAAGGAATCGAGTGTCCGGCTCGAGTCGTCAAATCCTGCGGCAGAGGGCGACGGAATCTCCTTCCTCTGCCTTGCGCTGCTGCTCGTCGCAACTCGTCCGATAAGAATGTCAACACGGAGAAACCGGCGCCTGCCCTTTGGTCTTGCCTGCGCTCTGAGCAGACGCCTGAGCGCCCGGCCGCAGCCGAGCGCCCAGGTAAGCAGCCTTCCCGGCTACTCAATCGTCACTTTCCGAATCGACATCCCTTCCTCGGTCTCCAGCCGAAGCAGGTAGACGCCGGCTGCCAGACCTGCACCGGAGAAGCCAACGCTGTACTCGCCGGCACGAGCCGAGCCTGACCGCAGCGTGCTCACAATCTTGCCTGAGATGTCGAAGAGCTTCAGGCTGACCCTTCCCGGCTGGGTCAGGGTGTAACTGACCTGGGCGCGACCGGTGACCGGATTGGGCACCACTTGCAGCCTGGCCGGCTCTGGTTCAACCAGGTCGGTGACCTGGGTGCTCGGACTGGGCACGATACCAATGTCAGTGCCGCCGCACACCGCCTGCGAGTACGGGGTGCAGGCCTCGATCGGCATCGAGGTGCGCGTGACCTGGAAGGTCACGCGCTTGGCGCTCAACGTGGTCCAGAAGCACGAGTCCTTGGTCATCGGGAACTGGAGCGCGCAGCCAGCAGGACGTCTGCCCGAGTTGTCAAAGGTCGAGAGCAGCAGATTGCTGCTGCCCAGGGTAGCCGGCTTGCTGAAACTGGATGAGTAGCCGGCCAGAGCAATTCCGTCTCCGGGCGAAGGCAGGGTCGGTATGGCTGAGGACTGCACGATGGCGTAGCCCATGTCGGTGAGGTTGTTCAACGAATCAGACGGGTGCACGGTGACGTTGCCTCCCCAGCCGATGCCACCGGAGTAATCCAGCTTCATCAGCAGTACGTTGGCGTAGCTTGGCGTGTTCGGCCCCCGACTGTAAGTCCGGCCGCAGAGAGCGTACCCGGTGCCAAGGCTCCCGGTCGTGCGGATGAGCGCCTTGTCACCGAGGATGCGCTCTTCACGCTCGGTGGTACCGGCGGGCCAGTAGTAGACATTAGACCAGACAGTGTTGCCGTTGCTGGCCCGAAGCTTGGCCACGAATAGGTTGTAGTAGGCAGGGGTGCCTAGGCCGTAGCTCTTGGTCTGCCCGGCCACGACAATTCCCGGACTTGCACCGGTGGGGTCCGCCACAACAGACCAGGCCGCGTCGTCGTAGTTACCGACGAGCCGGTTGGCGCCAACGATACCGCCGCTGGACGTGAGCCGCAGGACAAATGCATCGCCGTTGGCAGCAGACGAAGTCTTGGCCGAGCCAACCACACAGAACTTCACGGTCGAGGCAGTGGTGTCATTCACCTCGGTGATGCTGTAGCCTTCGTCCCAGTAGTCGCCCACGAAGTAGTAGTACCGGGCCCAACTGACCGCACCGGCTGCAGTCAGACGCAGCACAAAGATACGGTGTGTACCCGCAGTGTCGGCCCAGCCGGTTACGGCATAGCCGCCACCCAGGGCGCTGCTTACCTCGATAATCGAGTAGGCCATGTGGTCGTAGTCGGCATTGGCGATGTGGTAGGCATATCCCCATGACAGCGACAGGTCAGTCTTCAGCTTGAGTACGAATACGTCGGCGTTGGTGCCGCTGGTGTTGTAGCTTCGGGTCCAGCCGGTTACGGCATAGCCGCTGTCTGCAGTTCTTGCCATCGAGGTTGCCTGTTCGTGGTTGCTGCCCTTGGTCACAATCGCATTGAGTGGCGTGCCATAGGCATTGGTGCGCACGACGACCGCGTTGGAATATGTGGTGGTGCCTGCGCCGAAGCTGTAAGTCCAGCCGCCCAGGAGATAGCCGTCGTAGGGATTGTGGGCACGAACTACCGCAGATGCGTAGTCGCCCTTGGACCCGCCGATGATTCGACAGGGCTGGGCCATGGCGACTGTCGGTGCTGCCAGTGCGATCGCAATCAGCACCGATAGCAGACGGATGTACGTTTGTTTCATGTTGTCCTCTTGTGTGGCGTTTGCTTTTTCCGGACCTGTCCCGGCCACGCGCGGCAGGCCCAGTCCAGGACGCACACGCGCCTCTGACCTTCCGGTGCCATTGTTCGCGGCTGCAGTCCGCAACCGGCACCGTGTCTGAGACATTGCAATCCTGAACATGACACGACCGGTTGCACGGCACATGCCGCGTCTGCGCCCAAGCGCAACCGAATTGATTACAAGGAGATACGAAACCAGCACCGACAAGGACGGTTCCCGACTGTCGTCAGGCTGCGACAATGTGTCGTCAGACTGCTACAGCAACACGAGGTGCTGTGCGCGCGGCCTATCTGCTCTTGGTTAGCCTCAGGACCGGCTCAGAGTCTCCGGAAGTCCTGTGTCGGGCAGTAAGTCAATCCTCTGCGGCTTCTGACACCGCGCTACCTATGAACCACGACGAGGCTCTTGGTTGCAGCACGCCCACCCGCGACCAGGCGCACTGCATAGACTCCATCGGGCAGACCGCGAAGGTCGAGCACGACGGCTGAGTGCGGAACGGTGTGTGCTGAACCGTGAACCATGCGGCCCGAGACATCGGTGATGCTGACCCGTGCCGGATGAGCCGCCGGGCCGTCCAATCTGATGGTCACCTGGCCGGAGCGGACCGGGTTGGGATAGACTGCGAAGTCAGGTCCTGCTTCAGGCAGCGGTCTTTGCTGCCCGTCCGCCAGCCCTGTGATGGCGACTTCCGGATAGTGGTAACCCATGTCAAGTGGCCCGGTATCGGGCAGGGAGTCGGTGCGCGTGGTCCAGGAGCGCAGCAGCGAGTCGAGATTCAGCGGCCAGGTCCAGAGCAGGGTGTCGCCCGCATCCACGCACGGACTGGTCACCGGCTGACCCGCACCCGTATGGCTCAGGCAGTACTGACCGTGCTGTCCCGTGACGAAAAGCGGGTCAAGGGAAATGTCGCCCGGCCCGGCTGAGCACCCCGAGTAGTCGCCGCCGGCGTTGTTCCAGACGTCGTTCGCAACCAGGAACGGATAGCCATTGTAGTTGCAAACCCCGCCACCACCCGATGCACGGTTCTGAACAATGATGTTATTCTTGATGAGTGCCGAATCCTGCGAGTCCACAAAGATGCCGCCTCCGTTGGCCCAGTTGCCGCCCGAGCAGACGTTGCCGACAATCGTGTTGTTGATAATCGCGGTCGAGCCATTGACCTTGATGCCGGCCCCGTAGTTCCAAAGCCCGCTCGTATTCTGGTTGTCGACAATCAGGTTGGCGAAGATGAGCGCCCGGCCACCCGAGTAAATCCCGGCACCGTGGCCGCGGTCACCCTGGTCGTTATGATTCTCGACGATGACATTCTGGTAGATGAGCGGCATCGCCCGCGAGTCAACGTAAATCCCCGCGCCATAGTTCCAGTAGCCCAAGGCACACCGGTTCCGGGTGATGAGGTTGTGGCCGATGACAGCCATTGAGTTCATGTCAACGTAGATCCCCGCGCCGTAGTTCCACGTGCTCGAATCGGCGCAGAGGTTGTCTGCGACCTCGTTGCCGACGATAACCGGGTTTGAGTTGTATGCGCAGTAGATGCCGCCGCCGTAGTTACGTTCCCCGCTCTTCTCGTTGAAGCAGACCCGGTTACCGGCAATGGTCGGCGACCCGCTGGTGTAGATGCCGGCTCCGGTCACGCCCTTGCCACCCGTGATAGTGAAACCGACAATCTCGGTGGCCGGCGAAATGCCGGACCCGATGGTCAGGGGCCGGCCGGTACTGCACGCGCTGATAACGGTCGAATCCGGACCCAGCAGCGAATACAGCTTGATGCCATCGGTACCAGGCCAGACGATATTCTCCGCATACCGACCCGGATTGACGAGCACGGTGTCGCCCGAACGCGCCATGCTCAGGCCCGTGCCGATAGTCGCGGCCGAATCCGGCACGACGATGACCCGCGCCGAACCCGCGACCGTGCAAACCAACATGAACAGAACTATTCTCTTCACGATGCCTCCTTGGGACTGCCCAATGATAGCCCGGCGCATTGGCGTGTCAACCCAGTCCTGTTTCCAGAATCCACCGTCGGCCAAAAGCCTATACAGCAAGAAGAACACGGCCCTCGCTTTCGAAATGACGGGTGGAGACCGGTGTGGAATATAGAATTGACCTATCATCTTAGTTTGTCTATAATTTATTGATCGAAAGGAAGGAAGGGAATTGACTGGAGTCATCGCCGCAGCTTTGGCTGCGCTAGTCGCGCAGTCGCCCTCAAACCCCGAAACCCATCTGCCCGCCCCGCCGACACTCAACCGCCGCTGGGTCGAAACATCGGTGGAAGACTTCCGCGACGGGATGCTCGACCCGACAATGTACGTCTCGCCCCGCGTCGGCTCGGACGCCGACTCGGGCTGCGTGGAGTTCTTCAGCCGGTTCGACGTTGACAACGACGGCTATCTCGACCTCATCTGTTCGGACGACTCCGGGCCTCACCTGAGGCTGTACTTCGGCAGCCCCACCGGCTACGACTCGACGCGCTGCCGGTACTATCCTGTCCCCGGCGGCGGAAACAGCGATGTGGCCGACCTGAACCTCGACGGCTACGCCGAGCTCGTACACTCCGGCTGGCGCACCGGGTACGTAGTCATCTACTGGGGGCGGGACTCCGGCCCCTCTCCTTCCGACACAACGTGGCTCTCAATCGCCGGCTCCAGCGAGGCGGTTGCCATTTGTGACCTCGACCGCGACTCCTATCTTGACATCCTGGCCGGCTCGGATAACGGCAATCTATACGTTTTCTGGGGCTCTCCTTCCGGCTACTCCAGCACGAGTCGCTCGAGCGTGTTCCTGAACGGTAGCGTCGGCCACAACATCGAGGTGGCGGACTTCGACCGGGACGGTTGCTGTGATGTTGCCGTATCGTTGTGGAGCCGGGACCGCAACCCGGTCATCTACTGGGGTTCGGGGCGCACCCCGCGCAACATCGTCTGGCTTCAGGTGGCGCCGGACAACCCTCACGGTATCACGGTCGCCGACCTGGACATGAACGGCTGGCTCGACATTGTCTACACCGGCTACGACCAGGTAACCGCGGCCTACATATACTACGGCAGCACCACCGGCTTCTCGGTCGGCAACCGGGAGACGGTCAATCCCGGAAAGTGCTACGGCGGCAGCTCCGCGGTGCACTGGAACGCCGACAAGACCATCGACCTCGTCTTCTTCCGCGGAGAGTGGGGCATGGACACGACTTTCCGTCCGCGCGTGTTTTTCAGCCGCGCCGACACTTTCCCCCACTTCTCCAACGCCCGGAGCGCCGAGATTGGTGAGTCCTTGTTCAACGCCTCGGGTGGGCTTGTCGCCGACCTCAACCTGGACGGCTACCTGGACCTCTTCGTCAACAACATGCGCCCGAACAACCACAGCCGGGTGCTCTGGGGCCCGGACTATGCCCAGACCTCTCCCCTTCCAGTTCACCGCGACCACCACGGCATCTGGCGCGAAGTTGGGAACATCTACACGCGCAACTTCGACGCCGACTACTTCTCCTCGGTGTTCGACATCGGCGCCGATTCGTCCATCACCGGAGGAACCTGCTCTTGGGTGGCCCACGAGCCGGGCGGCTCGGAGGTAATGATTCTCGTGCGCAGCGGCAACGTGCCGGTCCCGGACTCCTCCTGGTCGCAGTTCTTCCCCGTGCCCTACAACGGCGGCGAGATCCCGGACGTGGTCATTGACAACCGGTACCTGCAGTACCGGGCAGTATTCTACTACCTCCGACCGAGCTATCTGCCGAGACTCGAACAAGTAACCTTCAACCTGACCGCGGAACTCGCGGTCGACGTCGCTGTCAGCGCGATACTCACCCCGACCGGGACCGTCGACTCAGGCACCGTCATCACCCCTCGTGTGGTTATCACCAATAATGAGCTGAGCTCGCCGGTCGTGTCGGTGAATCTGCGGATCGGCTCAGGGTTCAGCCGGACGGTGACCGACACGATTACCCCGCTCGGCACGGACACGGTGTCTTTCCCATTCTGGGTCCCCACCGTGCTGGGCACTTTCGGTGTACGCTGCTCAGTGTATGCGGCGCATGACCGCGTTCCGGCCAACGATACGCTAAGCGACACGGTCCGTGTGCGCGCCCACGAGGACGTCGGGCCACTTGCAATCCTCTCGCCGGCTGCGACCGCCGAATCGGGCACGGTCTGCGACCCCACCGTCGTTGTCCACAACTTCGGCGCTCGCTCCGCGGTCTTCCCCGTGGTGATGGAAATCGGCGTCGGCTACGCCGACACACTGCTCGACACGCTGGCGCCGGGCCAGACCGACACTCTGACCCTCGCCCCCTGGACTGCGTCGCCAGTCGGAGTCCAGACTGTCCGGTGCTTCACTTCTCTTCTGACCGACGGCCATCGGGACAACGACACGATTGCTCAGACAACCACGGTCTACGCAAACGCTGATGCGGCCGCCATCAGCGTACTCGCACCGACCGGGACCGTTGACTCAGGCACCATCGTCACGCCCCGGGCCAGAGTCGCCAACTGCGGCACAAGCACCGCCCTCATCCCGGTCAGGCTCACCATTGGTACCGGCTACACGGACACGACCAGCATCAGCGTAGCACCCGGAGAAACGACCATGGTCGTCTTTGCTGACTGGGTCGCTGCCCCGGTCGGCCTGCTGGCGGTGAGATGCTCGACCATGCTGGTCGGCGACACCGTCAGCAACAACGACCTTGCCACCGACTCGGTCATGGTCATCGTCCACAAGGATGCCGAAGCTCTGGCCATTCTTGCCCCGGCCGGCACGCTCGACTCAGGGACGGTTGTCACTCCAGTCTGCCGCATTGGCAACAACGGCACCAGCCCGTGTTCGATTCCGGTCCGACTGCAGATTGGCAGTTCCTATGATGAGACACTGACCAAGCTCCTCGCCCCCGGCACAAGTGACACCATTCACTTCCCTTCGTGGCTTGCCTCGCCACTCGGACTCATCTCGGTCCGCTGCTCAACGGCCCTCGCCGGTGACGAAGACCAGTCTAATGATACGGTCTCCACGGCCGTGCTCGTAACGGTAACGATTGACGCCCTAGCCGAGGCGATTCTGGTTCCCAACGACACCGTGGATACTGGGGTCGTCGTCACCCCAGTCTGCCGCATCGCCAACTACTCGACCAGTCCGAAAGACGTTCCGGTCTGGCTCACGATCGGCTCCGGCTATCGCGAAAACCGGGTGAAGACTCTGGCACCTGGAGCCTCGGATACAGCAGCCCTCCCAACCTGGACCGCCTCACCCTTGGGAACACTGCCGGTCCGCTGTTCAGTCGCCCTGGCCGGCGATACCTTCCCGGCCAACGATACGGTCTCGACTACCGTCACGGTCGTCGCTCGTCTGGATGCCGCGATGACAGCTATCCTCTCGCCGGCAGGCTCGGTTGACTCAGGAACTGCGCTGACTCCTGCAATACTCGTGACCAACCTAAGCACCCGGGCCGAGTCTGTTCCGGTGCGGTTGAGCATCGACGCAGACTACGAGCAGTTCGATACCATTGCGCTCTTTGCAGGCCAGACCGACACGGTCCACTTCCCGACTTGGACTGCCCAGCCGGTCGGGCTTCTCCCGGTTGTCGCCAACACCTACCTTGCCGGTGACGAGGAACCGGACAATGACAGTGCCTCTGGCGCAGTCAGAGTGCTGCGGCGGATTGATGCCGCCGCAGTCATCATCCTCGCACCGACCGGGACCGTTGACTCAGGCACCATCGTCACGCCCCGGGCCAGAG
>CAZQFS010000004.1:0-44326 GCA_964592755.1 uncultured bacterium
CAAGCTGCCCGAGGCCTGGCATTACGTCACCGGCGCCGAGCAGTGGCTGGGCCGGGACATCGTGGTCTCGCTTGAGGGCTACTACAAAGATTACAACCACCTGCTCGAAACCAGGTACGGCCGGATGTTCACCCGCCCCGACTCACTGCTGGAGGCGGACGGATACTCCTACGGTGCGGACCTGATGCTGCGCAAAGCCGAAGGCTGGTACAATGGCTGGCTGAGCTACTCCTACATGTGGACCCGGCGCACCATCGGTGACGAGGCGTACCACCCGCACTACGACCGGCGCCACAGCGTCAATCTGGTGCTCAACGTCCCGCGCCTGTTCTGGGGTCTGGACTTCTCTGCCCGGTGGACCCTCGGCACCGGTCTGCCCTATGCCGGCATCGTCGGCTACTACTCCCGTTACAACTACCACCCGTACCTGAACAGAATACGATTGTGGCAGGGGTTCATCGAAGGGCCGCGCGACGCGTTCCGCTACCCGGTCTACCACCGTGCCGACGTCGGTTTCTCCAAGAGCTGGCCGGTGCGCTGGGGCGAAATCTCGGCGTTTGTCGACGTCACCAACACCTACAACGCAAGAAACGTGCTGCTCTACTACTGGGATGTGCCGGAGTCGGGGCCGCCGGTCCGGCAGAGCATCGGCATGCTGCCCATCCTGCCCACCCTGGGTGTGAAAGTGAGGTTCTGAGCGATGACCATGCCCCGCGCGCTCCTGCTGTCGGCGTTCGCTCTGCTCGCAGTATCATGCGAGGTGAGCCCTTCCGAACGATACAAACCGGTGCTGAACGTCCACTGCATGCTTGTTTGCGGCGACACCTACCCCGAGGTCTGGGTCAACCGAACCTATGCCATCGACGAGACCGAGTCCGAGCGCCTGGAGGATGTCGCCGTATGGCTATGGCGCGCCGGCGACACGTGGGACTTCCAGGCCGGGGAGTATCACAGTCAGTATCGGGGGAAGGACCGCGTTCGGGTCACACCCGGCGATACGTTCGGCCTCATGGTGACCCATCCCGAATTCGATACGGTGCGCGGCCGGACCGTGATGCCGGATACGTTTTCGATTCTCGCCCCGCGTTCCGGCGACACGGTCAGGCTCAACGACTCCATCGTACTCACCCGCAGCCGGTCGTGCCGCGGCTACTTCATGGCGGCGCGTTACTTCCTGGGCCGGGATACGATCTGGTTCTACCGCGCCCTGCCCAACGAGAGTCTGCCCGCGCTCGGGTACGACAGCCTGCTGGTGCGGTTGCCGACTGCGCTCTTCACCGGCGAGCAAGAAGGGCCGTACACCTTCCGCGTCGCGGCCCTGGATTCAAGTTATTTCGATTGGGTGTCGAACGGCATCGCCAGCCCGAGTGAGCAGTACACTACGCTGTCGGCCGGCATCACCGGCGGCGTGGGCGTGTTCGGTGCAGCCGCCATCTGCTCGGTCCGGTTCTACCTCAAGAAGGACTCGAGCAGTCTCGGCGCGCGGGCCCGCTAGGTCTGAGGCTCGGCCGGCGGCGTCAGCAGTTCCTTCAGCTTGGCCAGCAGCTCCTCGCGGTTGACCGGCTTGGAAAGGAACGTATCGGCGCCGGCGTCGAGCGCGGCCTTGACGTCTTTGTCCCGCACGCGGCCGGAGAGCACGATGATCGGAGCCTTGAAAGACTTGTCGCGCTTGAACATCGCACAGACCTGATAGCCGTCAATGCCGGGCATGGTCAGGTCGCAGACCACGGCGTCCGGCGGGGTCTCGCGTGCCGTCCGAATGGCAGACATCCCGTCGCCCGCAGATACCACCTCATAGCCCGCCAGCGTGAGGATTTTCTCAATCAGCAGGCGCACCGGGGCCTCGTCTTCGACCACGAGAATACGCTGTTTCATTGCCCCTCAGATTATGAACAAACCGCCGGTTGTCAAGAACTGCTCAGGGAGCCGGGCGGCGCTCACCGGCGGCCCGCGGTCGGGTCAAGGAGCATGAGCCGGTAGTCAAAGCTCGTCGCCGGATTGTGGTCGCTGCCGGCGACAAGCAGGCGGTCTCCTTCCCACGTGACCGCCACCGGCCGCGTCTCGCCCGAAACAGCGCTCGGCCCACGCCACGACCAGAGGGTGTCCCCATCATTGGAGTAGCCGAGCAGGAGCAGGTCAGGAAAGCTGCCTGCTCCGGCCGAACTTGCGCCGACCGCGACGTTGCCCGCCTCGTCGCTTGCCAGACACCACCCCCGGTCCGCAGAGTTGGCCGGGCCGTTGTAACGCCGCACCCAGAGCAGCCTGCCCGAGGAAAGATACTTCAGCGTCGCCACGTCAAACGACGAACCGGTGCCGGTGGAGTGACCGGTCACGATGATGTTCCCTTCCCGGTCAAGGCAGGCGGCCTGGCAGATGTCCACGCTTCGGGCCGCGTCATAGCTCTGCTGCCACAACAGGCGGCCGGTCGTGTCGAAACAGGCGACAAGGTAGTCAAACGAGGTGTGGTCACCGGTGACCGAGCCGACCACGAAGCACCGTCCGGCTGAATCGAGCAGAACCTGACTCGCCAAATCGGTCGCCCGGCCGGCTCCGTCAATGGCGCGATGCCAGACCAGGGTGCCGTCGGGCCGGTACTTGAGCAGCACGATGTCCGGACCGGGCGGCGTGATAACGCCTCGACCGAGCAGGTAGATGCTGCCGCTGCGGGCGATGGCGAGCGACGCGGCATAGTCGTCGCCCTGGCCCGGGCCGTCCCAGAGCCTGGTCCACACGGTGTCGCCCTGCGGCGTATAGCGGACCAGCGCCATATCCCAGTCGCTGCGCGGCTGGAGCTCTGATGAACGGCGTCGGCTGGCACCGGCAACGACGATGGTGTTGTCCGGCAGCACACCGAGCGCGGCCGGCTTGTCGTCATAATGGAAGGCGAAGTCAGTGCGCCGAAGCCAGGCTGTGTCGCCGTTCGGCAGGTACTTGATTGTCTGGAAGTCCCAGCCCCGGCTGCGGTCGGCAATCGAACCGCCCGAAACGACCAGACAATCGCTCGCATCCAGAGTCAGACACCAGGCCCGGTCCTCGCAGTTCAGGGGCGAGCCGTACCGCCGGGACCAGAGCGTGTCGCCGTTGGGGCTGAACCTGACCGTGGCGAAGTCGAAGTCGCTTGAGTCGCCGAAACTGTACCCGGTCAGGAAGATGCTGCCGGTGCGGTCGCGCACCAGGCCGGTGCACCTGTCCTCGCCATGAGCCGGCCCGTCGTAGCCTGCGGTCCAGAGACCGACCACAAGCATGGCTGTCGGCAGAAGGATGCAGGTCACAGAACCGGCTCAGGCGGGCGCGTGGACCAAGGGCAGCTCCTGGCGCAGCGGGATGCGGAAGTCGAACTCGGCCCACTTGCCCGGCTCAGAGTCAGCGGTGATTTCCCCGCCGTGGCGGAGGACAATCTGACGCGAGATGTAAAGGCCCAGGCCCGACCCGGTGACCGACCTGGTCTCAGGATGCTTCAGGCGCTGGAACCGGGCAAAGAGCTTCTGTTTCTGCTCGGCGGTGAAGCCGACGCCCTCATTCCAGACCGAAAACCTGGCCCAGTAGGCCCGCTGGCGGCGGCCGTCATCCGTATAGTCAAAGAACGCCCGGCGCACCAGGCGCACGACGACCCGCCCCCCTTCGCGGCCATACTTGATGGCATTGCCGAGCAGGTTGCCGAGCACGACCCTGAGTAGCGCCGGGTCGCCTGGTGCGACCAGATACTCGGCATCGGTCTCAACCTTCATCTGGCGTGCGGCCGCGGCCGGTCGGTGCAGCTCGATGACCGGCTGGAGAACTTCCTCTACCAGGTCCACGGCCGGCGCGGGCCGGTAGTTCAGCTCGCCCGACTCAATCCGGGCCAGGTCCAGGTAGTCGCGGACCAGGTCAATCAGATAGTTGCTGTTGGCAATCATGCGCCTGACCCGCTCGGCCTGCTGCGCCGGCATGGTTCCCAGATAGCCCTCAAGCAGGGTCGTGCCCAGGGTGACGATAGATGAGAGCGGCGACTTCAGCTCGTGTGCCACAAAGTAGAGAATCTCGGCGTAGTTCCGCTTTGCCTGCTCCAGGTCATCAATGTACTTGACCTTCTCGACCGCCAGAGAAAGCGATTCGGCGACCGCGGCAAAGGTGTCGATGTGCGCCCGCTGATAGGTTTCAGGCTGCCGCGAGCTGAAGAACAGGAAGCCAATCGGCCGGCTGCCGGCACGCAACGGGCAGGTAAGGTTCGACCGGACCCCGTCATCGAGGATGTCCCGCGTGGCTTTTGAGTCGGGGTGGGCCGCAAGATACCGCTCCAGGTCGTTGATGATGCGCGGCTCCCCGGTTCGGAGAATCGGCTCCAGCGACGAGCCTTTGAGCACGGCCCAGTAGCCCTTGTCCACGCGCTTCACCTCGACCTGGCTGCGCACCCAGCGCGATACCACCATTCCGGTCTCTTCGTTGTAGAAAGCCACCGACAAACGGTCGAAGGGGATTATCTGGCGGACCGTGTCGTAGATGACGTCCAGCACTTCGAACAGCGACTTGCCCGAAAGCCAGAGATGCTTCAGGTCGTCAAGCACCATCTGGACCGCGGCGCTGTGCAGCCGGTCGGTCAGTTCATCGGGATGCGCATCTGTCGGTTCGCTCATGGCAACAGGGTGACCTACAAGATAGCCACATCTTCAGGCTCAGTCAACCGCGTTAGCCTCGAAGCGGCCGACACCGTCAGAGTTCGGCACGCACCTCAAGCCGAGCTTCGCATCGCGGCACGGCGCATGCCCATCAACGTGGCCTGGTGTCCGGCCGGAAAACCGGTGCCGCAACCGCCTGTCCCTTTGCTTACGCCTGCGCCCATACCAAAGCCCACGCAACTCGCGGCTCAGGTGGCCGCGGCTCCGCACTGAGACCCGTGACGGAAAGCACCTGTGCAACTGGCCCGAGACCCGCCTGCCGACCTGCTGTCCGACCTGGTCTCGGGAGCGACTCCGGGAACCACTCCCCCCACCAACTCTGCCAGCAGCCTGCCGACGGGGTTTCCATCGACAAGTCTCGCACCTGCGAGAGATAGACTGACCGCGCCCCTCACCGCAGGCGGGCGGTTCAGTTTCCCGTCAGACCTTGCTTGCCGGATGTCCGCCGGTGGTCCAGGCGGTCAGAGAGTTCCCAGCAGGTTCTCGACCTTGCCTATCGCTGCGACCTCCTTGCCTCTGAGGTCGGCAAGGATGCGGGCCTTTTCGCCCGGCTCCATCTCCTTGTCCGCGACCTTGGCGAGCAGGTCGGCGATGTCCTTGTACGCCTTGCTCAATTCCAGCGCCGGCCCGGCAATTCTGAGCATCTTCTTTGCCACCTCGGCGAAGTAGTCGGCCGCCATGGCGCGACACTCAGACCAGACCGTCGCGTTCCACCAGTTGCCATGTGAGGAGCCGTGCCCGGCCCCGACCGCACGCGCCCAGTTGTCATAGGCCTTGAGCCCGATGCCGTACCGCTCGAAGCTGTGCTGCTCTGGATGCTTGAACAGGTCAATCGCATAGGCCAGGCTGTCCCGCACAGCAGTAGCGTCGTCCCTGGGCTCGAACTTCTTGAAGGTCCAGAAGGTCGCGTGGCACTCGTCCTTGAACTCCTGCCACGTACCGAAGGTCAGGGTCGCGGGCGGGAACCCGCCGCAGCAGTCGCCCCACGGCTGGGCGGTGAAGAACTGCTTGTCGTCATAGCCGTAGATGACCTGGTTCTCCATGTTGCCCAAGGCACAGGGCTGGCCTTTGTCCAGGTGCGCCCTGAGCTTCGCCTCGACTTCGGCCCGCGCCTCGGAACTCGAACTACCCTCGAAGAACCCGAGGTCAATCATGTCAAGGCCCAGGTTTCGCACGAGCTTGTAGAACGGCTCGTACTTCCAGCAATAGGGCCCGCTTGGACAGAGTTCGTCGTGGATGTTGATAAGGAACGCGTGGCCTGAACCGCCGAAGGTCCAGGCATCGCTCGTGTCCAGCTTGTAGAAATCCAGCACCGCCTTCACCACGCCCATCATGGTCGTGTTCAGGCCCGACTGCTTCAGGTTCTCAATCTTCATGGCATCTCCTTTGCGCGCAAGCGCCCCTCAGTTCTACCGCCAACCCACCGCCAAGTCAACATCTAACCCGCGGTGCCGTTCGCCCCACCGCCAGCCCGCTCCCGGCGAGCAGCAGGCAAGGGAGCAAGTCAGGCAGCAGTCAGCAGGCGGAGGTCAACCGGCGGAGCTGACGTCGAGTGGAGGGGCGGCAAGGACAGGCATGGGCGCGGCCCGTCCGCAGGCTATTTCTTGTAGTGCTTGCCCAGTGCCTCGATTCGATCCGGTGACAGGAAGATGCAATCGAGAAGGTCCGCTCTTGCAGCCGCAACGTCCTCGGCGTGGTTCCTGCACTTCGGGGCGCCGCACAGCCCGCAGTTAAGCATGGGCAGGGTTCTCAGTAACTCCTCCGCCCGCTTCCTTCTCGCCACCCGCTCCCTGAGGTCGATGGCTTCTCCCTCGGTCTGGCGGGGCTTGAGCGAGCCCCTCAGGGAAAAATCCTCCAGGGCATAGCGCCGGTTCACTTCCTGCTCGAACTCGGGGCCCGGGCCGGGCATGCTGGCCATCAAGTGGAGGTTCTTGCTGCGCGCTGCATACAGATTCTCGACCGTCAGGTTGCCCCCGATGCAGCCTCCCTGGCAGGCATTGCACTCCAAAAACTCGATGTTGCGGATTCGCCCCTTCTCGACATCGTTGAAGACCTTCATGATGTCCGAAAGACCGGTCAGGGGGAGGTAGTGTTCGCGCGCGAGCGCGGGTACTTCCTCTTCCGCAGCTCCCCAATGCAGCAACCCGACCGCGGTCACGAGGTCCTTCGGGGCCTCACCCGGTTTCGTGGCCCTGCGCATCTTCGTGAGCAGACCATTGTATATCTCTGATATGCCCACGGCGCCGTCGAGGTAGCTCTTCACTTCTTCCGCCGGCTGAAGAATGGAAATGGCCTTGGCCTGGCAGGGGGTAATGTAGATTGCCGCAATCTCGTCCGGGGCGAGACCCAGTTCCCGGGAATACCGGCGCTTCAGCTCGCGGGCGGCGATTTCGCGTGGCGCCTCCAGGGGGATGACGTGATCAACCAGCGAGGGATACGCGACCTGGATCAGTCGGACGACCACCGGGCAGGAGCTCGATATCAACGGGAACGGTCCGGGCCATCTCTTGACGAAGTCCGTGATGGCCCGGTCAATGAGCGCGACGTCGACGCCATACTCCCACACCGCGTCGAAGCCGATCTCCATGAGGGCTCTGCCGACATCGGCGGGAGTGTCTCCCATTCCGAATTGCATGAAGAGCGCCGGCGAGGCGACCGCCACCTTGAACTTGAACCGGTTCAGTTCGGCGAACTTGATGGTCGTCGCGGAAATGGCGCCCAGCTCACACACGCCGAGACAAGACCCGCAGTCGATGCACAACTCGGAGATTAGGCGCGCTTTGCCGTTCTTCACCCTGATGGCCTGGGTCGGGCAGGCGCGCATGCACGACATCCTGCCGTCGCACTTGTCCGGGTCAATGCGAAAGCCGTGCCTCAGCTCAGCCATTGGCGTCCAGCCTTATTCTGGCGAAGACCCGCGTACCCTTGCCCACCTCGGATTCGATGCGGAATTCGTCGGAGTTCTTCTTCATGTTCGGCAGGCCCATGCCGAATCCGAACCCCAGCTCGCGCATCTCGTCCGAGGCCGTGGAATAACCCTCCTGCAGCGCCTGGTTGATGTCGGGAATCCCCGGGCCTTCGTCGTCGATTTCCAGGCTGATATCCTCGTCGGTCAGCGTCAGCGTCAGCGTTCCCCGCTGGGCGTACATGACGACGTTCATCTCTCCCTCGTACGCGACGATTACCGTGCGCCGGGTGTTCACGGCGTCAATGCACAGGTCGCGGAGCATGACTTTGATTTCACTCGAGACCTCGCCGGCCTTTTCGAAGTTCCTCCCTTGGATCCCGAAGCTCTCTCGAAGCAGTTCCGCGGGCATCGGCGCTAGGACACTCCTTTGAGCCCCTTGCCGTAAAGCACGCCGCAAATGTCGAACATGCCCATCCCGGTCACGAGCACCGGAATGTGCTTCTCGCGGGCGAAATCGACGACTTTCTGGTCGGGCAGCTTGCCCCGGCAGTAGATGACGGCGCTGACCCCGGCGATGTCGGCCGTCCGTATCGACTGGATGTTGGTCAGCCCAGTAACCATCAGTTCCTTCGACCTGGCAAAGGCCAGTATCTCACTCATGCCGTCCGAGGCAACAACCTGGGTGACGTCGACCTGCAGGTCGTCCCCCTGGGTCAGGACTTCACACTGGAGCAGGTCCCGGATTTCGCCGAGCGTCATGCTTACTCCCCATTCGTGAGGTGCTTGTGCATGGCGGCCGCGGCGACCCTGCCGTCGCCCATGGCGCTGATTACCGTCGCCGCTCCGCGAACGATGTCGCCGCCGGCCCAGATTCTCGGCCGGGATGACCTGGCCGTCTCCGGGTCGGTGACAATGCCGCCCTTCTTGTTGATCTCGAGCCCCGGCGTGGTCAGGGGGATGAGCGGATTGGGGCTGTTGCCAATGGCTATGACCACGGCATCAAAGGGAACGCGGAAGTTGGAGCCTTCGACCGGAACCGGCTTGCGCCGGCCCGAGGCATCGGGTTCGCCGAGTTCCATCTTCTGGCACTCAACCTCCTTGACCCAGCCGTTCTCGTCGCCGACCAGGCGCAGCGGCAACGTCAGGAGGTCGAAGATGACGCCTTCCTCCTCGGCGTTCTCCGCCTCCTCTACCCGGGCGGGCAGCTCGGCCCGGCTGCGGCGGTAGACGAGGTGCACTTCTGCCGCGCCCAGGCGAACGGCGGTGCGGGCCGAGTCCATGGCCACGTTGCCGCCACCAACCACGGCCACGCGGCATGGCCTCTTCACCGGCGTCTGGTATTCGGGGAAGCGGAACCCTTTCATCAGGTTCACGCGCGTGAGGTACTCGTTGGCCGAATAGACGCCGTTCAGGTTCTCGCCCGGTATTCCCATGAACCAAGGCAGGCCGGCGCCGGAGCCAACGAAGAGCGCATCGAACTCCTCAAGCAGCTCGTCCACGGTCCTCGTCTTGCCCACAATGAAGTCAGTGATGATGCTCACGCCAAGACTCTTGACGTACTCCACCTCACGGCGGACGATCGCCTTGGGCAGCCGGAACTCCGGAATCCCGTACGCGAGCACGCCGCCGCATTCGTGCAGCGCCTCGAAGATGGTCACCTCGTGGCCGCGGATGACGAGGTCGTTGGCCACGGTGATTCCGGAGGGACCGGAACCGACAACGGCAACCTTCTTCCCGGTCCTGGGAGCCATGTCCGGGACCTCGGTCTTTCCTTCCGCGGCTTCCCAGTCCGCCAGGAATCGCTCGAGCCGGCCGATGGCGACCGACGCGCCCTTCTTGCCCAGGATGCACATCTTCTCGCACTGCTCTTCCTGGGGGCAGACCCGGCCGCAGATGGCCGGCAGGGCGTTCGTCTCCTTGATTTTCCTCACGCCCGCGCCGAACTCGCGCGCGACGATAAGCTTGATGAAGCCGGGGATGTCGATGCCGACCGGACAGCCCTGCCGGCACAAGGGCTTCTTGCACTGCAGGCAGCGGGAGGCCTCGGTCAGGGCCGTCTCGACCGGGTAGCCGAGCGCGACCTCGTCGAAGTTCCGAACCCGCTCCAAAGGGTCCTGCTTCGGCATGTGCTGCCGTTCGACCTTCGGCGTTGGCTTCTGCTGCCGCTCCTCAACCATTGCTCGTACTCCGCATCAGAAGTGCGACTGGCAGCTCGACCGGCGCAGCGGGTCGACCTCCTCGGGATTGTAGCTCCTGCGCCGCGCGAGGAATTCCTGCCAGTCGATCTCGTGCCCGTCGAAATCCGGGCCGTCGACACAGGCGAACTTGGTCTTGCCTCCGACCGACAGGCGGCAGACGCCGCACATGCCCGTGCCGTCGATCATGATCGGGTTCATGTTGACAATCGTCTTCCAGCCCAGAGGCCTGGTGGCCATGGAGACGCGCATCATCTGGAACGTGCAGCCGTTGACGACGACAAGCTGGGGCGCGATTCCTGCCCGCTGCACCAGCTCGGGCAGCTTGTCGACGTGCCCTTTCTGGCCCTTGGTGCCGTCCCGCGTGATGACGAAGAGCTTGTCCGACACGCCGGCCAGCCGGTCTTCCCAGTACAGCAGGAAGGAACTACGCGCCTCCACCAGCGTGTAGACCTTGTTGCCTGCCTCCTTGAGCGCCCGGGCGATGGGGTAGATGGAGCCGATCCCATAGCATCCGCCGACGCAGAGGACCGTACCGACATTCTCGATTACGGTCTCTTTGCCGAGCGGCCCCGCGAACGTCGGAATCTCGTCGCCGGGCTTGAGACGCGCGAGCCGGGCCGTGGACCCGCCGACCTGCATGAAGATCATAGTCACCGTGCCGGCCTCGCGGTCCCAATCGGCGACGGAGAGCGGGACACGCTCGCCGTTCTGGTCGGCCCGCACGATGACGAAGTTACCCGGCTTCACGGACCGCGCCGCCGCCGGTGCGTGCACGGTGAACTCGTGGAGGTTCGGGACGATCATCCGTCGTTCAACGACTCGGTACACGTACTTCCTCTATGTTCTCCCGACGGGTGACCGTGAGACGTCTGCCCACGTCGGGTTCTGTTCGAGCCGGTACAGCGGCCAAAGTGCGCGGCGGTGCGCGAGCCCGCCGAATACGAACGGCCGCGTGTAGTACACGACGCCTTTCGGGCATTCGATGTTCGACTTGGCCGGACCCGAGGCAGTGACCGCTCCATTGTCCAGCGACACGACAATCTCATCGCCGTCCGCCAAGCCGAGGGCAGCAATGTCCTCGGGATTCATCCGGAATCCCTCTTCCAGGGCCAGCTCGGCGAGTCCTCCTACCTTCGACGAGATGTCAATGCCGCGGTGGCGGTAGCCGGCTGGCTCAGCCACCAGCAGGAAGTCGCCCTTGCCCTGGGCCGTGGTTTTGGATTCTGGATTTGGGATTTGGGATCTTGCAGCATGCGGCCTCATCCGTCGCGGCATCCGGTCAGGCCGGACCGGGAAATCGCTCACCGCCCGGTGGATATCCTCGGCGACATCCTCTCGCGTTCGATAGTCCATTCCCGAATGCTGCAGAGCTTTGGCCAGGTCAGAGAAGATCCGCCAGTCAGGGCGCATGAACCCGGCCACAACCCCTTCCGTCGGGCTCTCGATTGGGACGATCTCCTGTACCCGGCCCTCCATGTTGACGAGAGTTCCGCCGGCCTCGGCAAAGGAGGCCGCCGGCAGGAAGGCGTCGACCCTGAAAGGAGGGAGGTAGGTATCCTGGACGACTAGGAAATCGCAGTCCGGCCGATCAAGGAAAGGAACGTCGCCGACAAGGTGCAGCACCTTCGGCCGCTTCGCACTGCCCGCGATGCCCGCGAGGCCGAGGCCTGCTCCCTTCCGGGGCGCACCGCCCGGGCCCGCTTCCGGGAAGACCCCCATCTCCAGCGCCCCTCGAGTGTTGGCGCCGAAGTACAAGGGGACTAAATTCGTGTCCGAACGGGCGGAGAGAGTCGCCAGGCTGGCGGCGAGCTCGTCGGTACTGGCGCAGTGGAAGACCTGCGGCCCGACAATCACCGTCAGGGACTTGGACGAGGAGATGATATCGCGCACCCGGGTCAGGGCTTCCACATCCACCGAGGCATGCTTCGCCACCAGTGACGTATCGGACGGGCGACCGGCGAGGCTGTCGGCGAGGAAGCCGAGCAGCAGCGCCTCCGTGCCCGGCACGGGACGAAGCCAGTCGTCGGTATAACGGGCCAGATTGCTGTCGCGGGCATCGATGGTCACCAACCTGGCTCCCCGGTCGAGCGCCTTGCGCACCTTCGTGCCCACCACCGAGAAGTTGAAGCGGCTATCGAGCCCGACAGCCAGAATCACGTCGGCCCGGGCGATTCCGTTGATCGAAATGGGCACCGAGAAGAGCTCTGACCACAAGCCCAGTCCTCCCGCAAGTTCCATCCGCGCGGTTGAGTCGATGCCGTCCGAGCCGAGGCATTCCCGGACGAACTTCTGCGCCGCGAAGAGGCTTTCGTTCGTGAGGTCCGGCGAGACGAGCATCAGGAACTCCTCGGGGCGAATCCCCTTCAGCTCGCCGGCCACTTTCTCCAGGACCTCCTCCCACGAGACCTGCCGGAAATAGTCGCCCTTCTGGAGCATCGGCCACTTCGCCCGTTCGAAGTGGTGAGTCACTTCCGGCAGACAGAATCTGCCCTTGACGCACAACTGCCCGTCGTTGACCTCCGGGTCCAAGTTAGCCCTGGCCTTGGACAATCGGCCGTCTTTGTGGTCCAGCTCGAGCTGGCAGCCGACCGGGCAGAACGGGCATGTCGATGTGCGCGAGCCGTCCGGCTTGCCGTCCCACTTTGATGCCTTGTCGGCCAGGGCGCCGGTCGGACAGACATCCACGCAGGCGCCGCAGAACTCGCAACCGGCTCCGATGTGGCTGCGACCGAAGGCCGGGCTGACCTTGGCTCGCGGCCCGCGATAGCTGAAGGCCAGCACGCCGGTCCCCCGGACTTCCTGACACATCCGCACGCACCGGCCGCAGAGGATGCAGATGTTGTAGTCACGGTCGTAGAAGGGGTCGTCGTGCTCGGGTTCGTAGCCGTGGTAGTAAATCGGGTAGTCGATCTCGGTCAGGCCGATCTTCTCCACCAGGGTCTGCAGCTCGCACTGGCCGTCATTCGGGCAGAAACGGCAGCCGGTCGTCACGCCGGTCTTGCGAATCGTCCCCTGATAGTCCCGGCACTCGTCCTTCTCGCCACAGACGAGGCAGCTCGACGGATGCTCGCTCAAGATGAGCTTCAGGATCTCGGCCCGCAGTTCCCTGAGCGTCGCCGTGTCGGTCAGTACCTTCATCCCTTCCCGGGCGACCGTGCTGCATGAAAGGGGGTAGCCGCGCATCCCTTCAATCTCCACCATGCACAGCCGGCAGCCGCCGAAGGGAGAGAGGTCCTTGTGGGAACAAAGGGAAGGAATGTAGACCCCGGCGAGCTCGGCGGCGCGGTGGACGGTCACGCCCTCGGGGAAGGACACGTTCCGGTGGTTCACTTCCATTGTCAGCGTGCGTGGCTCTTGAACCATGGCTTATGACTCGATGATAATGGCGTCTCCGGCGATGGCGTCGAAACGACAGACCTCATAGCAGGAGCGGCACTTGATGCACTTGGATTGGTCGAGGTTGTGCGGCTCGGACCTAGGACCGGTGATGGCGCCGGTCGGGCACACCTTCACGCAGCGCTGGCAGCCTGTACATTTCGAGGGGACGACTCGATACACGACGAGGTTCTTGCAGGTCACGGCCGGACAGCGTTTGTCCTTGACATGAGAGATGAACTCGGGCCGGAAGTACTTGAGAGCGGAAAGCGCGGGGTTGGGGGCGGTGGTGCCCAAGCCGCAGAGCGACCCGTTCTTGACCGTCCGGCCGAGCTTCTCCAGCTTGTCCAGATCCGAGAAGTCGGCCTTGCCGTCGCATATCCGCTCGAGTATCTCCACCATGTGCCGCGTCCCGACGCGACAGGGAACGCACTTACCACACGACTCCCGTTGAGTGAAAGTCAGGAAGTACTTGGCCATGTCGACGATGCAGGTGCTGGAATCGACCACGATGAGGCCCCCGGAGCCCATGATCGCCCCGGCCTCGGCCAAGTGCTCATAGTCGATGGGCAGATCCAGGAACTCCTCCGAAAGGCACCCTCCGGAGGGCCCTCCGCTCTGGACCGCCTTGAACGGCTTCTGAGTTCCGCCGCCGATATCGTAGATGACTTCCCGAAGGGTAGTGCCGAGCGGGACCTCGATCAACCCTGTCCGCCTGACTTTGCCGACAAGGGAGAAAGTCTTGGTCCCTCTGCTCGTTTCGGTCCCGTAACCGGCGTACCACTCCGCCCCGTTACGGAGGATGTTGGGCAGCGTGCCGAGCGTCTCGGTGTTGTTGATGATGGTGGGTCTGCCCCGGAGCCCGGAGACGGCGGGAAAGGGCGGACGCGAGCGGGGCATGCCGCGTTTCCCTTCAATCGAGGCGATGAGCGCGGTCTCCTCGCCGCACACGAATGCCCCGGCGCCTTCTTTGATCTTGATGTCGAAGCTGAAATTGGACCCAAGGATATTCTGACCGAGGAGGCCGACCTCGCGCATCTGGGCCATCGCCTTTCGGAGTCGCTTGATTGCCAGGGGATACTCCGCCCGAATGTAGACGTACCCGTGAGCGGCGCCGATGGCGTAGGCCGCGATGAGCATCCCTTCCAGGACGGCATGGGGGTCGCCCTCGATGAGGGAGCGATTCATGAATGCGCCCGGGTCACCTTCGTCGGCGTTGCAGATGAGACAGCGCTCGCCGTTCTGCTGGTCGCGGCAGGTGGCCCACTTCCGCCAGGTCGGGAAACCGGCCCCCCCGCGTCCGCGAATGCCGGCCCGTTTGACCGTATCCAGCACCTCCTGCCAGGTCATGGACAGGCACTTCTCGAACCCCCGGTAGCCGTCCCTCGCCAGGTAGTGGTCGAGGTCGTCCGGGTCAATGAGGCCGCAGTTCCGGAGCACAATCCTGACTTGCGGTTTCAGCATCGGCAGGTCGAAGAAGCGGGGGACTCCATCAAGCTCGCCCTCCCCGAAGTGTCCGGCGAGGTGATACTTCGGTATCTCGCCCACCTCGAAGAACCCCTTGAGGATTGGCACCACGTCCTTCGCCGCGACGTTGGAGTAACTGATTCGCGGCCGGCCCGGCATCTGGACGTCCATCAGGGGCTCCAGATAGCAGGGGCCGATGCACCCGACCGGGACAATCCTGGCGTCGAGCTGGTGCTGCTTCAGGTACTCCTCGACGGCGCTCTGCGTGTCCGCCGCGCCAGCGGCCAGCCCGCACGACCCGGCGCCGATGTAGATGAACGGGACAGGGCTCTCGCGGAGAGCGTCCCACCTGGCCTGCGCCTGCCGGCGGCGCCCGTCAATCGCTGCGGTCTTCATCGAGTAGCTGTTGGACCTTCAGGACCGACATCTGGCTGTGGAACTTGTCGTCGAAGGCGACCACGGGAGCCAGGGCACAGCAGCCCAGACAGGCAACACGTTCGAGGTCGTACTTCCCGTCGGCGGTCGTCTCGCCGGTCTTTATGTTCAGGCGCGCTTGAGTCATGGCGAGAATCTCCTCCCCGCCCTTCACGTGGCAGGCGGTGCCGAGACAGACCTTGACATGGTGTCGACCCGGAGGGTGGAACCGGAACTGGGCATAGAAGGTCGCGACCCCGAAGATCTCATTCTCGGATATCTTCATCCATCGGGAGATGCCACGAATGGCATCCGGACGCAGGTAGCCGTCCTGGGCCTGCAATCGCTGCAGAACGGGGATAAGATCCTCTCGCTCGCCCTTGAATTCCTGCCGAATCGCCGAAATGCCGTCGCCAGAAGTCAAGTGGCTTCCCTTGTCGGGTCTCAGGACAAGAGATTACTGCGGGCTAGATCATCCGATCTTGAGATCGCAGAGTCTCTTGGCCAGGCTCCAAGTGTCGCCGTCGTAGCCAAGCAGTCTTATTCCGGCTTTGCTGGCCAGTGCAACCACGTCGGCGGCGGGGACCCTGTTGCGGGAGAACACCACCGCCGCCACGTCGACGAGATTGGCGGCGGCGATCAGGTTCTTGTGGGTTTGCAGGGTTATCAGCAAATGCCCCTCTTTGATGCCGACGATGTCGCTCACCATGTCGGAGATGTAGACTCCCATGATCTCTTTGTCGGCGCCCTCGTTGAAGGTCCTGAGGCCCGTCTTATTGACCAGTTCGGATACTTTCATCGCGTCCCTTTCTTCTTTGACAGCTCTCAATACAGATCCGTCAAACCGAAGTCCGCCAGCACGATTCCCTGACACGTATCGACGGACTTGCGCAAGCGGCAGGGAACGACGACGATCTTCTTGGCCGGATCCTTTGTCCCGTGACTGAAATACTCGTTCAACGCGCGGAGGCTCTCGGCGGGAATGCACCCATCGGGGGAATGAGAGGTGTTCGCGCACAGGGCCACATACGCCCAGGTCTTCTGACCCGGTCCGTTCGTTCCGGCGGCATAGACGCCGCAGTTCGGATCGCACTGCGTGCAGAGCATAAGAGCCATGACTTCCTTCAGGGGGATCTCGGCGGAGCACTTCTCGCATTTCAGGTCGAACTGCGAGGCCTGGTAGTGCGCCAGGTGGCTCCAGAAATGCTCTCCCTCGTGGTAGTCGTCAATCGGCGCGACCGCCTCCTGTGAAAAGAAGGAAATCCTGTTCCGGCAGTGAAAACAGCCTTCGATGACCAGATATCCCGGGCGAATATTGGCCATGGCCCATTGGTGATGACAAGCGGCTTTGCTCATAGGTACTCCCGCGTCTGGTCTAAGAAAAGCACCATATCATAGGGATTCTAGTAGCCGCGGGATGGCGTGTCAAATGGACGGGCCGTGCGCCCCACCGGACAGGCCAAGTCGAGGGTCGTGTCCGGCAGCAACGCAATACGCCGGGAGTAGCGATGCAGGCGCACCCGGAACGCTCGGCAATCAGGGGTGCTCGCGACTCGTTGCTTGACGCGGCGGTGTGCTGCGGGCACAATTGGGCATGAGTCCAGCCGATGTCGCGCTGAGGTTCGTTGACCGCATCAACGCTGGCGACCACGAAGGGCTTTCCCGGCTCATGACCGAGGACTTCCGGTTCACCGACTACGGCGGCGCTGAGTACCAAGGCCGCGACCTCATGCGCGGGGGTTTCCGTAGGTACTTTGAGATGTATCCCGGCTATCGTATAATCTTGGACCGGCTGCTTTCATCCGGCTCGACCAGTATCCTCATCATCGGCCGGGCCGAGCGCTCGCACCTGGGACCGGTGGTCGAGCAGAAGAAGACCCTGGCCTGGAAAGCCGACATCCGCGACGGGCTCGTCGCCGAATGGCGCATCTACGCAAGCCCTGAAGCAAAGGAGGTCTGATGCCCGAAGAGAAAGACCGCATCCAACGCGCCCGCGAGCAAGTCGCGGCGCTGCGCTCGTTCTACACCCACTTCTTCACCTACATTGTCGTCAATGCAGGGCTGTTCCTCATCAACCTGTTCACCCGCCGTGGTCACGGCAACTGGTGGTTCTACTGGCCGCTCCTGGGCTGGGGTATCGGTCTCGCCTCGCACGCGTTCAGCGTATTCGGTGCCTACGGCCTGTTCGGGCACGACTGGGAGGAGAAACAGGTGAAGAAGATTCTGCAGAAGGAAGACCAGAAACAAGGCGGAGAACCCAGGCTCTAGCACGGTCAGGTGGCAATCACTGATCGAGGCAGAGGGCATTTGTCGCTCTGAGCGCAGCGGAGAATCTCAGCGCCCTATCGGCAGAAACCCCTCGCTTCGCTCAGATTCACATCGGCGACTGTACGGCGTCTCCTAGGATTGTGTTCGAACTGCCCGAGTGCAGCACCCTGGCCCGGCATTGACTTCACCGCTGTCGGACGCATACTGATGACGTGGTGAAGAACGCCAAGCTGCCGGAGCAGTTCGAGCTCGAGCAACTACGCCTCACGCCCCCGGACTTCCAGGGAAACCTGCGCATGGTGGAGGCTCTCTACGAGGAAGCCGTGCACCTTGGCGTGCTGCCGCGGCCTGACCCGCTCAAAGGCATCGAGCGCGTGATGGAAATCGCCCGCGCACTCAACAGCGTAGGAGGAGTTGTCTCTTCGGCGGACCTCAAACATACGGAGCAAAGATGAACGACACCAACACACCCTATCCCGTGAACCTGACCGTTGACTACCCGGACCGGAACCTGAACCGCCTGACCACCTTCTTCCGGCTCTTCACCGCCATTCCTATCGCCGTCGTGCTTGCCCTGCTGCTCTACTGGGGCGGGGACAACAGCCGGGACGCCGAGCAGTACCGCAACGCCGCGGCGGTCGGCTTCGTGTTCATTCCCATAGTGCTGATGCTGCTCTTCCGGCGCAAGTACCCGCGCTGGTGGTTCGACTGGAATCTCAACCTGCACCGTTTCGCCGTGCGCGTATGCGCCTACCTCTCGCTGCTCAGGGACGAGTACCCGTCGACCGACGACGAACAGTCGGTCCACCTCTCGGTCGAATACCCCGACGCCCCGACCCAGCTCAACCGCTGGCTGCCACTGGTCAAATGGCTGCTGGCTGTCCCGCACCTTGTCGTGCTCGTGTTCCTCCAGGTCGCGGCCATCTTCTGCGTCATCATCGCCTGGTTCGCCATCCTCTTCACCGGCCGCTATCCCCGCTCGCTCTTCGACTTCGTCGTCGGTGTGATGCGCTGGACCGCGCGGGTCTTCTGGTACGCCTGCCTGCTCGCGACCGACCGCTACCCGCCCTTCAGCCTGGGCGCGTAGCGCGGCCGACTTAACCGGAGGTCTATGATGTGTGAGTTCTGTACGAAGCACGGCGAGGGCCGGAAGTGGTACCTGGAGATGAAGAACTACTCGGCCGAACTGGCCAGCGCCCGGCTGTCCGGTCGAGAACTGAAGCTGGCCGGCGTGAACACGCGGGCCGAGTGGCTGCAGCGCTTCGTGCGCAGCTTTGTCGTGCCGGCGGCCACGGGCACGCGCAGCCGCGAAGACTGGGGCCCGCAGGAAACCGACGCCGACCCGGCCACCCTTGCCGACGACCAGGCCGTGCACTTCGGCCAGGTCCTGCCCATGAAGGACGTCGAGGCGGTGCTCGACCTGGGCACGTCGATAACGCGGATTCCCTGCGGGTGCCGGTTCCTGCTGACCGGCAAGACCAACGCCCGCTACTGCTTCGGCCTGGGAATGGACCAGTGGAATGTCATGGGCAGATTCCCGGACGCATCAGCCTCACTCGAAGTCCTGGACCGCGAAGAGGCCCGGCGCCTCATCCGTAAGTTCGACGAGGACGGCCTGGTCCACAGCATCTGGACCGGCATGACTCCCTACGTCGTCGGCCTGTGCAACTGCGACCGCGACTGCGGCGCGTACCGCGGGTACATCATGAACCGGGGCCGGCCGAACTTCTTCCGGGCCGAGTATGTCTGCGAGGTTGACCTCGACCTCTGCACCGGCTGCAAGTCGTGTATGAGCCAGTGCCAGTTCGGCGCTCAGTTCTACTCGCACCTCTCCTCCAGGGTGTACATCGACCCGACGCGTTGCTTCGGGTGCGGAGTCTGCATGGCCGCCTGCCCGGCCGGCGCCATCAAACTGCTGCCGAGGCAGGAACACCCCAAGGCCAGGGACCTCTGGCTCGATACGCCACCGCCGGCAGACGTCTGAACCTGACGTGCACTGTCGTGTCGGCGGTCGGCGGCCGATGCTGCTGTACCTGCTCATCGGGGCAGGACTGACTGCGAGCCTGTTCGGGTTTGCCGTCGCCTTCTGGGCGGTCCTTCGCTTTCGCGCCGGACCGGCAGCCTTCTTGTTCACCGCGGGAGGACTCTGCTCCACGCTCTACGGATTCGCCTGTGCCGGTCGGTCCGTCGCGCGCGGCCAGCCGGCCCGCGTCGGCCCTCGGGCCCTTGCTTTGGTTATGACCAGCATGGGACTGCTCGCCACCGGCTTCGCGTTCTACCGTGCTTTCCGGGGTCTGTCGTTCCTCGCCGTCACCTGGCGCATACTTCTGTCAACTCTGGCCGCGGCCGGGCTGGCCGGAGCCGGCTGCGGCTTTGTCTGTGCCTACCGCGCCATCCTCCGGCACGGTTCCGCGCGCCCGGTCCGCGGCTGACAGCACGGTCCGTGGCTGGCCGGGCCGAGAGGTATGCCAGCGCCGTGCAGTCTCAAAGATGCTGTGTGTCCTGGTGCAGGTTTCCACCAGTCGTCTTGCTTCGGTCGGGTTCATAGAGCATGCTTCCTCGCAGGATATGTCCACTGCCGGCGGTCCTTTCTGGCTTGCTTGCAGAGCTCAGCCACTGAGGATACACCGGCTCTCTTCAACCATCGGGTCAGCGGTTCGCCGGCCTGACCCTGGTAACGATGTCCTGGCCCACCGACCTAACGCGATTGACATCCGCCATGAGGTCTTCTATCATTAGACAAGATGGCTGGAGCCGGCTGCGTGACAACCGGTTTGGCCTTTGTTGTAATCATGCCCTACCCAAGCTCAGGAGGAATCTGATGCCCTCAAGAATCGTAGCTGCCCTTGTTGTCGTTTCCGCCGTAGTCTCGGCCTGGCCGAATTACCACCGGCCCGCGGTGACCGCTCCAGACGGCGAGATGTGTGTCTCTGGCCAGGTGATTCTGCAACTGAACCAGTCCCAGCGCGGCAAGGTCAGCTTGTCGTCCGCGGACAGCATTGCGCTGTTCGGCATTCCGGCTCTGGATATGCTGAGCCGGCATCTGCGGGTGGACGACATCACCCAGTTGTACCGTCATCCCCGCCCCAGCGCAAGCGCCAAGGCGCTCGGCTGCGACCTGCAGTACGTGGTTCAGTTCGACGAGCGGTTCGACGTCGGACAGGCCATCGAGCTGTACCAGTCCCTGCCCGAAGTCGAGCACGTCTGCCCGAACGCTCTGATGAAGATGGACGAAACCCCGAATGACCCGCTGTTCGTTTCGCAGTGGCACCTGACAAAGATTCAGGCCCCGGCCGGCTGGACCCTAGGCAAGGGTGACACCTCGGTCCCCAACATGGTCGTAGACGACGGCGGCGACTGGCTGCATCCCGACCTTGCCGACAACATGTGGATTAACCACCCCGAGGATATCAACGGCAACGGTCGGTTCGACACGCTCTGGGACCCGGACGGCGACCTCGACGGCATTGACCAGGACGGCAACGGCTACACCGATGACGTCATCGGCTTCGACATGGTCGATGGCGAGCCCAACCCGATGCCGATTGCGCCGGACAACCACGGCTCACACTGCTTCGGCAACGTCAACGCGGTAACCAATAACAGCGTCGGCGTGGCCGGCGTAACCTGGAACAACCGCTCGGTCAACGTCCGCTGCGGCGGCGGCGGCTACGTCAATCTCGGCGCGGCGATGGCTGCCATCTACTACGGAATCCCGCTGAATGTCTGGGCCTACTCGATGAGTTTTGGCGGCTCGACCCGCTACGAGCCGATGGCCACCGCCTGCCTCGAGGCCTGGAACTCGGGCGCCGTGCTCTTCGGCTCTGCCGGCAATGAGGGACTGGAGCGCATGCGCTACCCGGCCTGCTATGACGGCGTCGAATGCGTTGCCGCGTCCGGCCAGGGCGACACCAAGGCATCGTTCTCCAACTATGGCGAGTGGGTCGACCTGACCGCGCCCGGGGTCAACATCTACACGACCGTGACCCGGGCCACCGGCAACTACGGGGCGATGGACGGCACGTCAATGTCATGCCCGATGGCCGCGGGCGTGGCGACCTGGGTCAAGTGCTGGCTGCCGTCCGCCTCGAACCAGACCGTGCTCGACATCATGCACGCGGCCTGCGACTCGATGCCCGACCAGCTCTATCGCGACGGCAAGCTCGGTGCCGGCCGCATCAACATGGCGCGGGCAATCATGCCCAGCTTTCTCTGCGACCTGCGCATTTCGAACGTGCGGTTCAGCGATGCCTCGGGCAACAACAACGGCCGGCCTGACCCGGGCGAGGTGGTCGGCGTCATCGTCACCTATGCCAACACCGCGGGCTGGCGTGACGCGACCGGCGTATCGGCCACCCTGGCCTGCGGCGTGTCCGGCGTCGAGGTAACCAAGAGCTCGGCCACGTTCCCCGACATTCCGGCCGGTGCCAGCGGCAACTGCTCGGCCGACTCGTTTGTCGTCTCAATTGCCGAATGTGTGCCGCCCCAGAATCTCAGGCTGCTCTTCACGGCCCGTGCCAACCCGGCGCCGGCCTACCCGGACGAAGAGTATGTTGTCCAGGCCGGCGAGCCGCGCGTGCTGATTGTCGATGACGACGGCGGCTCAGACTTCGAGAAGTACTACAAGGCTGCCTGTGACTCCAATGGCGTGCTCTATCACACGTACACGGTGCAGACCTCGGGCTCGCCTTCGGCCGAAACCCTCGCGCACTACCCGGTAGTGTTCTGGTTCACCGGCAACGATAACTCGACCACGCTGACATCCACCGACATCGCCAATCTCACCACTTACCTGAACTCCGGCCGCAATCTGCTGCTGTCGGGCCAGAACATCGCCGAGGACATCAATGGCGAGACGTTTCTCTCCGAGTACCTCCATGCCGAGCTGCTCGAGGACTCAACCGGCAAGCCCTATCTGGTCGGGCTTGAGGGCGACCCGATTGCCGAAGGCGACACGATGGTTCTCGCCGGTTCGGGCGGGGCCAACAACGGCCGGCACATGGACGGCATCCGGCCGGTCGGCGGCGCACGCGGCGGAGCCTTCTACAAAGACTACTCGGACACGACAACATACTCGCTGATTCACTACTCGGGTTCATACAAGCTCGTCTTCTTCGCGGTTCCGTTCGAGGCGATTGACCACTCGGCCAGTCGTTACCTGCAGAAGTGGACCCTGGTCAGCCGAATCCTCCGGTTCTTCGGTGAACGCGTGCCCGGGGTCGAGCAGCCCATTCCTCAGCCGCGTCTGAACCGGCCCTATGCCATGAACATCACCCCCAACCCGTTTGCCCGCACGGCCACGGTCCGGTTCGTGGCACCGGTTACCGGCACGGTGACGCTCAATGCCTACGCGCTGAGCGGCCAACTGGTCGGCAGCCAGTCACGGCCGGTTCAATTCGGTGAGGATACCGAGTTTCGCCTTGACGGCACGAACCTTGCCAACGGCGTCTACCTTGTACAACTGGTGACGACCGACGGCGTCTACGCCCAGAAGGCGGCCGTGCTGAGATAGCCGGGACGGCCAGTGCATGAGGGCGGCCTCTGGCCGCCCCTGCTGTTTCGGCTAGAGGCCGTCAGGCCAGCGGATGGAGTTGAGCATCAGGGGGTCGAAGTGATGGGCGAGAAAGTCGAGGGCCAGGTCGAGATTGGCATGGCCCGAGTCGCCGACCAGCTTGTCCGCCGGTGTGTAGAGCAGGCGCTGGAGCTGGGCCAGCTCGCCGGGGGCAAGCAACTGGAAACTTGGCACGCGGTCCCGGACCTCGGTCATGCCCTGCTCCGAGGTCACACCGGCGCACGATTGGCAGATGACGCCACCGCGGGCCGGGTGGAACAGGACGCCCGACCGTGGCAACGGCCGCGCACCACAGTCTGAATCGCCAGGCGTCACGGTCATGTCTTTGTGGCACACAAGGCAGCGGTGCAGTTCGGGCCGGAATCCGAGAAAGCTCGCGGCTTTGAGCAGGAAGGACGAGACGAGCAGGGGAAAGCCGTCCCCGGTCTGTTCCAGCGCGGCAAAGTAGGCGAGGAGCAACTGGTAGAGCGGCGGGTGCGGGTCATGGAGCGCGGTTGCCCGGAGCACGAACTCGGTCATCTGCTCAGCCGCGAGGAAACGTCCCGGAATCCGGGAAAGGCCCGCGGTCGAGCGCACCAGTGCGGCATCGGTGAGCGTATATGTCGTCCGGCTTTCCCGCCAGTAGTAGATGACCCGGGCAACCGCGCACCGGTCAAGCGCGGCCCCGAACCTGCTTCGCGGTCGGCGGGCACCCTTGGCCAGGCAGACGACCCGTCCGTGGTCCGGGGTGAACAGAGTGACGAGCCGGGACGATTCGCGTACCGAGGTGGTGTGCAAACAGACCGCATCCGACGATACGATGCGTCGCATCAGGCCAGGCAGTCAAATCACCCGGTGTCGGGAACAGAGGACGCTCAAGCCTCGCTCCTGATTTCGCCGACCAGTTCCTCGAGCAGGTCCTCAAGCGAGACGATGCCCGAGACCCTGCCGCCCGCGTCCTCGACCACGGCGATGTGCTCGCCCCTGCGCTGCATCTGGCGCAGCACGTCCATGGCCCGGGTGGTCTCAGCCACGCGCAGGGCTTTCCGCACCCGGAAAGCCGGCGCGGCCAAAAGGTCTTTGGCGACGATGACTCCCGTGATGTTCGCCGGGTCGTCCTGGTAGACCGGAATCCGCGAGTAGCCGTACTGGGTGAAGATATCGAGAACCGCCTGGATGCCGGCATCAGCCGCAACCGCTTTCACCTCGCTGAGCGGGATGAGGACATCGGCCACGGTCGTACCCGAGAAATGGAACAGGCGCGTAACAAGCGGGCCGACCGCCGGGGTCCGGCCCGCACCGGTGTCGCGGTCCCGTCGGGCCATGGCCGCGATGAAGTCCTGTCGGGTCAGCGCGAACCGGCATCCGGGCGCCGAGGAACGGAACAGCCGGGTAAGCCCGATGAGCAGCGTGACTGCCGGCCAGAAGAGCCACTGACAGAAGACGAGCGCGCCCGCGGCCCGGCGCAGCAGGACGCTGGGCCAGGCCTGTCCAATGGTCTTGGGCACGTATTCGCCGACAATCATCGTGACCACGACAACGATCGCCACCGCCAAAGAGGTCCAGGCCGGGCCGAGCGTCCGGGCAAAGAAGCCGGCCAGTATCACCGAGCTGAAGACGTTCACCAGGTTGTTGCCGACAAGGATTGAGACAATCGTCCGTTCTTGATGGTCGAGCAGGCCAAGCGCGGTGCGTGCTCCCGGCACCTTGTGGCCGGCCCAGTTTGTCAGCCTTATCCAGTTCGCGCGGTAGACCATCACCTCACTGGCGGAGAAGCAGCCGGACGCGAGGAAAAGCAGTGCGCAGAGCAGCAGTTCCATCTACGTTCGGTCTCCACGACTGACGAGCACCTTCTCCAGTTTGTTGCCATCGGTCTCACTGACCGTTATCTCGATGTCTCTGACGCTCAACCGGTCACCGGTACGCGGCAGTCGACCGAGCCGGTCGTGGATGAAACCGGCCAGCCGGTCATGACCGGTCCCCCGGAACGCACCCGGAAACAGGCGGTTGAGCGTGGCCAGGTCAATCTCACCATCCACAAGGTAGGAGCGTTCGTCAACCTTGGTATAGGGCAGCTCCTCGGCAACGTCGAACTCGTCGGTAATCTCGCCGAACACTGCTTCGAGCAGGTCCTCCAGCGTCACCAGGCCTGCGGTCTGACCAAACTCGTCCACGACCACGGCGACGTGAGTACCCTTGCGGCGCAACTCGTCAAGCAGCTCGGCCAGACGCTTCACCTCGGGCACGAAGAAGGGCGGCCGGGCCAGTGGCAGGGCCGGGGCGTCCGGATGGGGTGCGGCCAGCAGCTCTTTGATGTGGAGCGTGCCGACAATCGTGTCCTTGGACCCGTGAAAGACCGGCAGTCGGGAGAAACCGAGTTCGCGCGCGCGTTTGATGGCCTCACCTACGGTCACGGTATCGGGCACGGCCATGATGTCGATGCGCGGGGTCATCACCTCGGCCACGGTCCGGCGCTCCAAGCCGATGAGATTGAGCAGGACGTCCACTTCCGGGCCGCGAACTACCCCGCGTTCCCGGCCGACCTCAACCATGGTCTGGAGTTCCTCGTCGGAGAGCGCTTCGGATTCGTGACCGCGCGGGGTGATGACCGCGCTGACTCGGGTCAGCAACGCGACGACCGGGGCGAGCGCTGCCCGGCAGCCGAGCACGAGCGGGGCGGCAAGCCGAACGTATCTGACCGGAGCGCGACCGGCCGCGACTTTGGGCATCACCTCTCCGAACACGATCACGACCACGGTCATGACGAACCCGCCCCCGGCCAGGTAGGCGGCTTCACTTGCGCCGGCGCGCTGCGCCAGGCCGACGGCGACCAGCGTAAGCACGGCCGTGGCCGAGGTGTTGGCAATCAGGTTGCCGAGCAACAGGGTGCCGAGCAGTTGGTCGGGCCGGGCCAGCAGTTGCTCGACGCGGCGGCTGAGACCGGGCTGGCGGGCTTTCAGCTCCACGCGCTGGCCGGGCGTGAGCGAGAAGAGCGCAGTCTCCGAGCCGGAGAAGAACGCTGACAGAAAGAGCAGAACGAGGACGGCAAGCAGGGAGAGAAGCATCAGCCTGCGCGGTGAGGTGCCACCGGCGGAGCGCAGAAGGTCAACGCCATGGCGTCAGAGGTAGCGGGACTCAAAGGGCTTCATCTGCCGGTGGGTGAGGCCGCAGAGGTGAAGCAGGCCGTGGAGTACCAGTCGCCGCAGTTCGGTGCGGTAGGCCACGCCGTACGCACGCGCCTGTCGCCGCGCCTGGTCGCGGGAAACGTAGACCTCACCAAGCAGAGAAGGCTCGTGGGGACGCAAGGGGCCGAGGGTGAATGATAGAACATCGGTAGGGCGGTCGCGCCCCAGGTAGCGCCGATTCAGGTCCTGGATGTAACGATTGGAGACAAAAACGACATTGATCCGGGTGCCGTCTCGTCCGAGGTCGCGCCCGACCCAACGTGCAAGCCTTCTGACTTCGGCCGTCAGCCCGCGGTCGGCCGTGCCCAGGACACTAGCCTTCATTCGCCGCGGGCTTTGCCTCGTAGGCCTTGATAATGCGCGAGACGAGCGGCGGCCGCACCACGTCGGCTTTGGTCATCTGGACGATGGCGATGCCAGGCACGCCGCGCAGTCGCTCCTCGGCCTCGACCAGCCCGGACACATGAGTCTGTGCCAGGTCAATCTGGGTGATGTCTCCGGTGACAATCGCCTTTGAGTTCCAGCCCAGCCGGGTAAGGAACATCCTCATCTGGGTGGGGATGGTGTTCTGCGCTTCGTCCAGGATGATATAGGCATCGGAAAGGGTACGGCCGCGCATGAACGCTAGGGGTGCAACCTCGATGACTTCTTCTTCAATCAGGCGCTTGGTTCGCTCCATCGGCATCATGTCAAAAAGCGCATCGTAGAGCGGGCGCAGGTAGGGGTCCACCTTCTCCTTGAATGTGCCCGGCAGGTAGCCGAGTGATTCGCCCGCCTCGACCGCGGGCCGGGTGAGGACGATGCGACTCGAGCGACCGGCGACGAGCGACTCGAGCGCTGCCGCCACCGCCAGGTAGGTCTTGCCCGTACCCGCCGGCCCGATACAGAGCACGATGTCGTTGCGGCGAATCGCCTCCAGGTAATCCTGCTGGTTTCTGGTCTTGGGCACGATGACCTTACGCGGCGTCCGCAACGTGCGCACCTCGCCGGGTACATGACCCGTTTCGGCTTCGCGAACCGAGGGCGCATTCACGGCCACGCGCCGGACCTGGCTTACCTCCGCGTCGACAAGTTCCGGGGTGATACTCTCGCCCTTCCGACACCGGTCAAGAAGTCGGGCCAATACCTCCTGAACCTCTGTTTCCTCGGCTTTGGGCCCGGACAGGATGAGCTGTCCGCCCCGGCAGACAAACCGGGTCCGATAATGCCGGCTCAGGGCGGTAAGATTGCCGTCGGCCGGGCCGAGCAGAAGAAGAGGGTCAACGTCCTCTATCGACAGCGTGCAGTCCGAACGCTCTTCCTTGGAGTTATTCCTCAATGGGGTCTGACGGCCGATAGCGCGGCCGGCCGGTCAAATGGGCCTGGTGTTTCCAACTGCAGGGCTATTCTAGCCCGCCGGCTCGGTCCGGTCAAGCAGACGCCCTGGCGGGCGGCTCACCTGTACCGTATGAGCGCTGGCTGTCCATTCGCAAACCGCAAGGTCAGACCGCCGTCGCTCCTCGTGTTGACGTATTCCACTGTCGGGCTGGTCAGACGTGCCTCGAGTCTCGCCGGCGTCGGATACCGGCCCATTGCCACCACATAGCGCGGCTGCACCAGTTGATACAGTTCCGGCCGGTTGCCCTTTCGGCTGCCGTGGTGGGGAGACTTGAGCAGGTCGGCGGCAAGGAGCGGCGCAGGCAGCAATTCGAGCGACTCCATGTCGCCGGTGAGCAGCATGGTGAATCCAGCGTGTTCGACGCGCACGACCAGCGAGACGTCATTGGTCGAGCTGAGACCCTGCTCATACCGGCGGCAGGCGGCCGCATCAGGCCAGAGAAACTCGCATCCGAAGCCGCATCCGGTCAGTCGGCTGCCCTGCGTGACCGGCACGACCTGAGCGCCGCGCCGCCGCATGGTCCTGAGCAGCTCAGTGAATCCCGACTCGGCACGCACCACCGCCGGTATGATGACCCGCCCGACGCGACACCGGTCATCCAGGTCGAGCAGCCCGCCGTAGTGGTCGCGGTCCGGATGGGTGATAATGACCGCGTCGAGCCGGCTTATCCCGCGGCAGCGCAGATAGTCCCGCACAACCCCGACCCGGTCAATACCCGCATCAAGTAGCACCCGCCGCCCGAGCGTATCCTCCAACAGCACCGCGTCACCTCCTCGCGGGTCGAGAAAGACAACCTGGGTCACCGGCCGGCGGACGACCGCGCACCAGACGAAGACATTCGCCCCGACGGCAAAGAGCATCAGGGCCAGAACTCGCAGGGACCGGTGCAGGGCGGCAAGAGATACCGCGTAGGCCCAGAAGACCCCGAGCCACGGGAGTTGGCCCGGGCAGAACATCGCCCAGCGCAGTCCGCCCAGGAGCAGCGTCAGTCTGAGCAGAAACCAGAGCACCGCCCAGAGCGCACCGGCAAAGACGGCAGCGGCCCAAGCATTTATCAGGTTGGCGAGCACCAGCGTAAGCCCGAGCGGCATGGCGAGTGCTACTAGCGGCGCCACGACCAGACTGCTCAGGAACGCGAGCGGCTGGACTTGGAAGAAACGATGCAGCATCAGCGGTGCGGTCGCGATGGTTGCGGCCAACGAGATACCCAGCGCCATCAGGCCTGCTCGCAGTCGCCTGGGCCGGACGCGAGTCAAAGCCGGCTCGAGGCGCCCGGTGGCGAGGACGATTCCCAGTGTCGCGGCAAAAGACAGTTGCGCGCCGGTATTGAAGAGCGTGGCCGGGTCGACAACAAGCAGCGCCAGCCCGGCCGCGGAAAGGCTGGCCAGGGCCGTAACCCGACGTTGAACTGGCACGGAAAAGAGCACGGCCAGGGCCATGATACCAGCCCGCGCGGGCGCGGCCGAAAACCCGGCCACCGAGACGTAGCCGAGCACGACCACCGCGCCGATGCCGAACCGCCACCATCCCCGGATGCCGATGGCGCCAAGCAGGAGCCAGAGCGTGCCGACGACGATAGAGACGTTCATCCCCGACACAGCGAGGATGTGCACAATCCCCGAGTCGGCAAACGCCTGGTGTGCGTCGTCGGGCAGTCCTTGTCTGCCGCCGACCAGCAGCCCGGCAAGGAGCGCGGCCTCAGGCTCGGGGAGCAACTGCTCGACCGTCCGCAACACATGGCGCCGTACCGGCATTTCCACGCACCTTGTCCAGAGAGAACCCCGTCCTCGACCCACCACGGTGACCTCGGACGAGCCAGCAACCGCGGTCCCGACCACACCTTGTTCCCTCAGCGTCCGATTGGCGTCGGGAAGTCCTGGATTGCGCGGGAGGTCGAGCGGTCGAATCCGGGCCGCGACCGCAAGCTCATCTCCGTAGCCGGGCCGGACCATGCTGTCACGCAACCAGAGCACGACTCGTCCTTCCAAAGGCGAAGCCAGGGCAAGGGAGTACCGAAGCCCGGCTCCACGGCTCGGCTCCTCCACCACCGTGCCCCTGAACTGCCGTACCGCGAACGTCTCGGGCCTGATCGGGCTGGCACGCCGCGACCCGGCGTACACAAAGGACGCCCCGACCAGTGCCGCGTATAGAGACAGACCGCGACTCCACCAGGCCAGCCCCAAGCCCAGGCCGACTGCGCCCAACGTCACCCATACCGGCGCCGAAACGACCCGAGCCAGACCGATGCCCAGCGCCACCGCAACCAGCGCCCGCACCGCTGCATGGCGCATGCCCAGCGAGTTCATTGCGAATTGAAGCCTGGTCATTCCCACCTGCGCGGCTTTACTTCGAGCAGGCATGAGCTAGACTATTGGCTGTGCTCGACCGCATCCTTGCCCTTGCCTGCCGCCCGCACCGGCTCCCCTCAAAGCTCGCCGACCGCGTCCCGGTAATGAAGCTGCTCGACATGTTCTACGGCCTCTCACCCGGGGCCGGCCGCCTGCTCTGCTGGTTCTGGTACCAGCACATGAGCCGCCTCGACAAAGACGTGGACATGACCTTCATGAACTACGGTTACGCCGACCTCGACCCCGCCGCCGGCCTGCTCCCGCTTGACCCTGAGTTCGAGCCCGACCGTTACTGCATCCAGCTCTACCATCACGTCGCCTCGCAGGTGGAACTTGCCGGCCGCGATGTCCTTGAGGTCGGCTGTGGCCGGGGCGGCGGGGCCGCCTATGTCGCCCGAAGCCTTCGTCCCCGTTCGACCGTCGGCATGGACCTGGCCGGCAAAGCGGTTGACTTCTGCCGCCGTCACCACGTCGTGCCCAGGCTCAGCTTCGCTCAGGGTGCGGCCGAAGCCCTGCCGTTTCCCGACCAGTCCTTCGACGTCATCCTCAACGTCGAATCCTCGCACTGCTACTCCTCCATGGACCGGTTCCTGACCGAAGTCCGGCGGGTCCTGCGCCCCGCGGGCTTCCTCCTCCTCGCAGACCGTCGTGAGCGCAGCATGGTTCCGCTCCTGCGTGAACAGATGAACCGGTCTGGCCTTCAGGTTTTGTCCGAGGACCGGATCACGGCCAACATCGTCCGGGCCCTCGACCTTGACGACAGCCGCAAGCAGAGCCTGATTCACAGCAAAGTCCCCGTCGTCCTGCGCAAGGCATTCAAGCACTTCGCGGCCACCAGGAACACGTCCCTCTACCGCGCGTTCTGCGCCGGTTCCTGGGAATACCTGAGCTTCGTACTCCGCAAACCCGCCTGACCTTCGGCCGGCTCAGGCCGCGGTCTGCGGTCTGGGCCTGAGCCAGACGACCAGGGTCTCCGCGACCATCCACACTTCAAGCGCCAGACATACAACGCTTACCCCGAACAGAAGCCAGTTGTGGCTCGCGGCAAACTGGAGCGCCTTCTGGACCAGGGCCCAACTGGTCATGACAAGCATGAAGAAGGCGGGCCCGAGCGCGAGCCAGTAGTACCTCGTCCTGGGCCTGAGCCAGGCAGAGATAACCAGCAGCGCCAGCCCGGCCAGCAACTGGTTGAGTGCCCCGAAAACGGGCCAGAGTTTCAGTGCACCCGCGCCATTCGCACCGGTGGCGAATGCGAGTGCGCCCGCGCTGACCACCGCCAGCGTGGTTGCGGACCATCGTCCGCCCAGTGCCGGGACCCGTGCCGCGGTCGCCAGTTCGCTGATAACGTAGCGTTGCAGGCGCGTGGCGGTGTCGAGCGTGGTACCGGCAAAACTCGCGACCAGTACACCCATGACCGCAATCGCGGCCCCGGTCGGTATCCCGAGGCTGACCAGCAGATTGGCCGCACCCGTAACAAAGGCAGCAAGATTGGCGTTCATCCCTTCTGCCGCACCCCAATTGGCATAGTGAGTCGTCCAGGCCTCGACCCCGGTAAGGACAGTTCCGTCGGCTGCGCGGTAGGCCATGCCGATTCCGGCGCAGCAGGCAATGATGACCAGCACCGCCAGCGCCGACTCCACCAGCATCGCGCCATAGCCGACAAACAGGGCATCCGGCTCGCGGGCCACCTGCTTGGACGATGTCCCGGACGAGACCAGTGCGTGAAACCCGGAGATGGCACCACAGGCAATCGTGATGAACAGCACCGGCCAGAGCGAGGGAGCGCCCGGCACGTCGCTGCGGAAAGCGGGCGCGACCAGTGGCAGCCGACCACCCAGCCCGGCGACCAGGGTTCCAAGCATCATCAGGGCAAGAGCCACCAGAAGTTCCCAGGCGTTGATGTAGTCACGCGGCTGCAGCAGGGTCGTCACCGGCAGCACCGATGCGACAAAGGCATACACGAGCAGGATGACGGTCCATACCCCGGTCGCCGGTACGCCGAGAACCTGGGGCATCAGCAGCGGAAACCGCCAGCCGACGAGAATCGTCGCGTACATCAGCAGCACCGCGGTCACGTCCAGCAGCAGCAGGCGGCCGCCCATGTGGCGTCGGTAGACCAGCCAGCCGAGCGTCATCGCAATCGGAATCTCTGTCCAGACCGGAATCACCGCGGCGGGGAACCGGTTGAAGATAATCGCGATAACCAGCCCGAAGATGGCAATCACTACCCAGAGAATCAGCAGTACAACAAGGAAGAAGATGAGCCGCACCCGCGGGCCGATCAGTTCGCGCGTGATGTCGGCAATGGAACGCCCCTGATTGCGAAGCGAGATGACCAGCGCCCCGAAATCGTGGACCCCGCCCATGACAATCGAGCCGACGAACACCCAGATGAATGCGGGGACCCATCCCCAGATGACGCCGATGGCCGGGCCGACTATCGGCCCGGTGCCGGCAATGGAGGTGAAGTGGTGACCGAACACGATGATGCGTCGCGTCGGGACATAGTCGTTGTCATCACGTTGGGCCACTGCGGGAACCGGCGCGTTCGCATCGATGCGGAAGATTCTCCGGGCTAGGAACCGGCCATAAGTGTGGTAAGCCACCAGGTAGCCGACGAAGGCGCCTACCATCAGAAGAACAGTGCTCATTATGGGACCGAAGTCTATTGCCGCCAGCCGGTCGGTCAAGCAGCGGATGCGGACCAGGCGCGCCGGGTAGGCGACATGCCCAGAAGCGTGGTCCGGGGCAGCGCGGGGACTACAGGCCGCTGTCGGCCCGGTCCTGTCCTGAGAACCTGCTCTGGTAGCGCCGCCAGGCCAGCTCCCGGTTGCGTTCCATCTCAGCAACCGTGTCTTCTGACTCCTGGGTCTGACCGAGGAAAAGCTGGGCGTCGGCAAGCAGCGTGTATCCGGCCTGGTCGTTCGGGTTCAGTCTGGTAGCACGGCGCAGAACGTCGACCGCTCGGCGGTAGTCCTCTTTGTCGAAGCAGAGCGAGCCGAGCAGCGAGAAGTACTGCCAGTCCTCGGGGCAGAGGCGGGTTGCCGTTTCCGCGGCGGCAATCGCGCTGTCAATCCTTCCTGCCGCGCGGTAAACGCGGCTCAGGCGGAACCAGGTGTAGGCATCGTCCGGGTAACGCCGGGCCAGTGCCTCGGTGGCGGCAACGGCCTCCGGCAGCATGTGGAACTGCTCATAGTAGCCGCTGGTCGCTTCCGGGTTGTCGGCGAACCGCTGCCTGATCACCTCATAGGTATCAAGGGCATCGTCGGTTCGCCCCATGCGGTTGTAGCAGTCCAGCAGGTAGAAGTACGACGCGGGCTCATCGGGCTCCTCGGTCGTCGCCCGGCAGAACTCGGCCGCCGCCTCATTCCACATACCCTCCAGGTAGTAGTCACGACCCAGCCGATGGTGCGGGTTCTCCACGCTCGGGTCCGCCGACTTGGCCCGCTCGTACTCGGCGAGTGCGTTCTGAAACTCGCCGCTCAGCGCGTAGGCAATGCCCAGCGACATCCGGGCACGGACGTTCTTGGGGTCGAGCTCGACCACGCGCTCGAATGCCGACACGTCCTTGTCCTCGTCATCGGTGTATTCGTGGAGGATTCCCAGCCCAATCAGGATGTCAACGTCGTCCGGCAGCAGGCTCAGCGCCTTGCCAAACAGGTCTTCCGCGCGGGAGAAGTTGGCCAGGAAGAAGTAGCGCGTCGCTTCGCAGGCAATCGCATATGGGTGATGAGGGTCCAGCTCCAGGGCGTGGCGACAGATGTCTTCCAGGGTTTCCTCCTCGGAGAGGAGGTTGGCACACATGGCGGCCAGATAGTGTACGTGCAGGTTGCTCGGTGCCATGCGCAATGCCTCGAGCAGATAGCCCAGCGCCTCTTGTTCGTCCTCGCGGTAGAACGCGCTGCGGCCCGCGCGAAAAAGCTGCCCGGCCGAAGGCGCCCCCTGCAGGTGTTCGGTTGTGCCGGCACGCTGGGGCCAGCGGTACGGCCGACGGGGCTCGAATCCGTTGCTCACATCCATATTGTAGCGTCTTCCCCCGGTCTTGCAACACCACGCACTTCCTCGGGAACCCGCCGTTGAGTCGCGAAAGGCACGCCGAGCTCCTGGCCCTCTGCGCGGACTTCGGTCTCGTGGCCGTCAATCCCGGGATTGGAGACTTCACTCGCCTTCATCCGTGCCCGCTGATTCCGACCTACGGCAGTTGACATCGGGCCGCGCCGGTTCTATATTGGCCGTGCCCATGGTTCGAGACCCGTTCAGCCGGTTCGCGTCCTACTATGACCGGTTCATGGTCAAGTACGTTGACTACGCGGGCTGGATTGACTACCTTGAGAAACTGTTTCGCCGCTTTGGGGTCCGGCCGAAGACCATCCTCGACGTCGCCTGCGGCACCGGCATTCCCTCGATTCTGCTGGCGCGGCGCGGCTACGGGGTCACGGGTGTGGACCGGTCCCCGGAGATGCTCGAGGTGCTGGAGAAGAAACGCGGCAGCCTGCCGATTAGCACGGTGCGGGCCGACATAAGGGACTTCCGCGCCGGTCAAGGTTTCGACGCCGCCGTCAGCCTCTACGACAGCATCAACTACCTGCTTGTCGAGGAAGACATGGTGCGCTGCTTCCGGTGCGTGCGGCAGGCCCTGCGCGAGCACGGCCTGTTCGCTTTCGACATGAACACGGTCTACGGTCTGGCCGAGTTCTGGGGCAACCGAACCACGATGCGCGAGACCGGCGGGATTCAGTCGGTCTGGCGCAATACCTACGACCCGGAAACCAGAGTCTCCAGCCTGCATCTCACCTTCTGGGAATCCCCTGGCCCCAATCGAAGACGCGGCTCGGCATCGTCCCCCGAACCGAGAAAGTTCGAGGAGTTGCACCAGGAGCGGGCATATCATCGCGAAGAAATCGAGCGCAGCCTGCGTGCTGCCGGATTCAGGGAGGTCTACTTCTACCAGCACGGCAGCTTCATCGAGCCGGGACCGTATACGACCAGGATGATGGTCGTGGCGCGGTAGGATGGTTTGCCCACAAAGACGAGAATAGGAAACCTTGTCCCGAAGCGCGGTTTGGACTTCTGCTCTCTGACGTCTGAACTCTTCGCTTCTGGTGTCTTTGTGACTTCATGGTCAGACCGCCGGTTCCGCCCTGTCCTTTGACTTGGGGCGCGGAGCGGCTAGAATGGCCCTGATGCAGTTCATCGCCGACCTGCACATCCACTCGCGGTTCTCGCGCGCCACCAGCCGAGACATGGACATCCCGGCGCTCTCGGTCGCGGCCAAGACCAAAGGCATCAAGCTGCTTGCCACCGGCGACTTCACCCACCCTGAGTACTTCGCGTCGCTGAAGGCGAATCTGACACCGACCGGCAACGGCCTGTTCGTGCACGACGACACCCGCTTCATACTCAACGTGGAGCTGAACAGCATCTACACCTCGGGCGGACGGTTGCGCCGTGTCCACAACATGGTCTTTGTTCCCAGTTTCGAGACAGCGGCCCGGCTGACCGCCTGGCTCGACCGCTACGGCAAGCTGGCTTCCGACGGTCGGCCGACGCTCAGCGTCTCCAGCCGCGATATCCTGGCCAAGGTGCTGGAGCTTGACGCACGTGCTTTCGTCGTGCCGGCGCACATCTGGACCCCGTGGTTTTCTTTGTACGGCTCGAACTCCGGGTTCGACACCATCGAGGAGTGCTTCGGCGATTTGTCGCAGGAGATTTTCGCGGTCGAGACCGGGCTGTCGAGCGACCCGCCGATGAACTGGCGGCTGTCGGCCCTTGACCGTTGCACGCTCATCTCCAACTCGGACGCACACTCACCCAACCGGCTGGGCCGGGAGGCGAATGTCTTCGACTGCGAGCTGACCTACGACGGCATCCGTCTGGCCCTCAAGAACCAGGACCGGACTCAGTTCCTCTACACCATCGAGTTCTTCCCGGAAGAAGGCAAGTACCACTTTGACGGACATCGGGCCTGCGGTGTCAGCCTGGCCCCGAGCCAGTCGCTCCTGAACAGCAACCTCTGCCCGGTCTGCGGCCGGCAACTGACCGTCGGCGTGCTCCACCGGGTCGAAGAGCTGGCCGACCGCAAGCCAGAGGAGGTACCGCAGGACCGCATTCCGTTCAAGCACCTGGTTCCGCTCGAAGAGATTATCGGTGAGGCGCTGGGTATGGGGCGCGATACTGCGGGCGTGCGCAAGGTATACGACAGTCTGGTCAGGGCATTGGGCAGCGAGTTCGAAGTCCTGCTCAACGCGCCGACGAGCGAGATTGCCCTGCATGGCGGTGAGCGGGTGGCGCTCGGCGTCGAACGGATGCGGGCGGGCGAGGTGCAGGCAACTGCCGGCTATGACGGTGTGTTCGGCGTCGTGCGGGTGCTGCCCGACTCCGCGGCGCGGTCCGTAGCAAGAGAGGTCGAACCCGGACAGCAGATGGGGCTTTTCTGAAAAGCCAGATGGCGGGGACAAAGCTGTTGTGGGCGCCGTGGCGGGCCGAGTACATCAACTCCGCGCCCTGCAAGAACTCAACCGGGAAGCGGCACTGCCTGTTCTGCCGGACACTGGCGGCTCGGGACGACGAGGCCCGGCTGGTGCTGCTTCGCTCCCGGCTGGGCATGGTGATGATGAATCGGTTCCCCTATAACAACGGCCATCTGATGGCCGCGCCGGTACGGCACGTGGCTCGGTTTGAGCGGTTGACCGCGGCCGAAGGCAGGGAGCTGTTCGGCCTGATTCAACGCTGCATCACCGTGCTGCGGCGCGAGCTCCACCCTTCGGGATTCAACGTCGGTCTGAATCTGGGACGGTCTGCCGGCGCGGGTGTGGCCGGACATCTGCACGTTCACATCGTTCCCCGCTGGTTCGGTGATGTCAACTTCATGCCCCTCCTGGGCGAAACCAAGGTAATCAGCGAGCACCTGCATGAGACATACCAGCGCCTGCGGCGCGGATTCTCACCACAAAGACACAAAGGCACTAAGAGGGCTCGGGAGCAATGAAGACAGCGGAATCCCCTGGCCTGATATCGCGGCCAGGACCCATACCCGTCGAAACCGAACAGACGGCCAGTGAAGTTGTAGACGCTGCATTGAAAGTGCACAGGACTCTCGGCGCAGGGCTACTGGAGTCCGTGTACGAAACGTGCCTGGCCTACGAACTGCGCCGCCGAGGCGCACGGGTGGAAACGCAGGTAGCGCTGCCGGTCGTCTACGACGGCGTGAAGCTCGACGCTGGTCTGCGACTCGACATGCTGGTCAGGGACTGCGTCGTCGTGGAGGTGAAGTCGGTCGAAAACCTGAACCCGGTCTTTCAAGCGCAGCTTCTCACGTATCTCAGGCTGACCGGGCACCGTCTGGGCCTGCTGGTGAACTTCAATGTCCCGCTCATCAGGGACGGCATCAAACGTATCGTCCTCTGAACTTATGTGTCTTTGTGTCTTGGTGGTCAGGTTGACCGGAGTCTCTTTGTGATTAAGGCTGTTGTCTTCGACGTGGACAACACCCTCGTGGACTTCATGAAGATGAAGGACGCGGCGGTGGCGGCCGCGATTGACGCGATGATTGACGCCGGACTCGACCTGACGCATGAGCAGGCGCACAAGAAAATCCACGAAATCTACCGCGAGCGGGGTATCGAGTTCCAGCAGGTGTTCGACGAGTTCCTCCAGAGCGTGCTCGGCTACATCGACTACCGGATTCTGGCCAACGGGATTCTCGCCTATCGACGGGGCCGGGAAGGTGTGCTCGTGGCATACCCTCATGTCCGCATGGCCCTGCTGCGGCTGGTGCGCATGGGCCTTGCGCTGGGCGTGGTGTCGGACGCGCCCAAGCTCCAGGCCTGGATGCGCCTCTGCTCGCTCGGGGTGGACGGCTTCTTTGACGTGGTCGTCACCTTTGACGACACGGGCAGGCGCAAGCCTGCTCCCGAACCATTCCAGAAGGCGCTTGAGCTGCTCAAGGTTCAGCCCCACGAGGCGGTGATGGTCGGCGACTGGGCCGAGCGTGACATAGTCGGCGCGAAGACAATCGGCATGCACACGGTCTTCGCCCGCTACGGTGACACCTTCGGCACTCAGCACGCCGGCGCCGACTTTGAGATTGACGACATCCTTGAGCTCATCCCGGTCATCGAGCGGCTGAACGGGACGGCCTGAGAACAGGCCGCGGACAGAATGCTCACGACAAAGACACCAAGGCACAGAGGGGTTCCGGTCCGGGACCTTCGTATCTTCGTGTCTTCGTGGTAGCCATCTCCGATGGCGGTTTTCGGCGTCGGCATTGACCTGGTGAAAGTGGAGCGCATCCGACAGGCGCTCGAGCGGTTTCCTGCCCGTTTTCGCACCCGCGTCTTCACGGCCGGTGAAGTCTCCTTCTGCGAGGCCGTTGGGCACAAGTACCTGTCGTATGCCGGCCGGTTCGCTGCCAAGGAGGCGTTCGCCAAGGCGCTCGGTACCGGCCTGCGCGGCGCGATCGGCTGGAACGAAATCGAAGTCCGGGACAACGAGCGGACGCGGCCGACGATTGCGGTATCAGGCCGGGCCGCGCAGATTCTCGGAGAGAAGAAGACCCACCTGAGCATCACCCATCTCGACGACTACGCCGCCGCGGTCGTGGTCATCGAGGAATAGCCGCCATTCCACGTCCCACATCTCTCGTCTTACTTCCCTTCTCCTCCATCTTACTTCTCTCATCTAACTTCTATCATCTCACCTCTCTGATCCTGCTTCTCTCCGCGCAGCCCCGTTATTTGACACCGCGACACAAGACACTATTCTACTCACCGCATGCCGACCAAGAAGAAACCGCCACTGACCACGCGCCGCGCTGAGCCCCAGGGCCGCGCCCGCGACCTGCTGATTGTCGAGTCGCCGACCAAGGCGCGGACCATCAGCCGGCTGCTCGACGGCCGGATGAAGGTGCTTTCGTCGCGCGGCCACATCGCCGACCTGCCCAAGTCGAGACTGGGCGTGGACATCGCGCACGGGTTTGAGCCCGAGTACATTCGCATCCGGGGCAAAGCCCAGATAATCAACGAGCTGAAAGCCGAGGCGCGCGCCGCCCGCACCGTCTACCTCGGCTGCGACCCGGACCGCGAAGGCGAGGCCATCGCCTTCTCGGTCGCGTTCGAAATCCGCGACGGCAGCCCCATCAAGCGCGTGCTCCTGTTCGAAATCACGCCCAAAGGTATCAAGGAGGCGTTTGCCGAACCGGTGGAGCTCAACATGAACAAAGTCAACTCGCACCGGGCGCGCCGCGTGCTCGACCGTTTGGTCGGCTACCTGGTCTCGCCGCTGCTCTGGAAGATAGTCCGCGGCGGGCTCTCCGCCGGCCGGGTGCAGACCGTGGCCCTGCGCCTCATCGTCGAGCGCGAGCGCGAGATTCAGGCGTTCAAGCCCGAGGAGTACTGGCTGGTCAAGGCCGTGTTCGCCACGCGCGGCGGCCAGACATTCGAGGCCGTCCTCGCCAAGGTCAGGGGCGAGGACGCGAAGCTGCGCAGCAAGGCCGAGGTTGACAAGGTCGAAGCCGGCTGCCGGACCGCGGCTTTCCGCGTCGAACTGGTCAAGCAGCGTGAGCGCCGGCGCCGGCCCCTGCCGCCGTTCGTCACCGCGACGATGCAGCAGGACGCGGTGCAGCGCCTCGGGTTCTCGGCCCAGCGGGCGATGCGCGCCGCCCAGCAGTTGTTCGAAGGCATCGAACTGGGCAGAGAAACGGCCGGCCTCATCACCTACCCGCGCACCGATTCGTTCCGCGTCGCCGATGCCTTTGTCGCCGACACCCGGGACTTTGTCGCCCGCCACTACGGCCCTGAGTTCCTGCCCGAGAAGCCGCGGCACTACCCGGACCGCAAAGGCACCCAGGGCGCGCACGAGGCAATCCGTCCGACGCGCATCGACCGCACGCCCGATTCGGTCAAGGCCTTTCTCACCCCGGACCAGTTCCGGCTCTACGACCTCATCTACCGCCGGTTCATGGCCAGTCAGATGGCCGACGCGGTGTACTCCCTGACCGAGGTTTCGGTCGCGGGCGGCGACTACCTGTTCAAGACCGACGCGGTGCGCTGCGCGTTTGCCGGGTTCGAGCGTGTGTACGGCGACCCGGACAAGGAGCACTCCCTGCCCGAACTCGCGCCCGGCGAGCCGCTGGCCATGAACCAGTTCAACCCGGAACAGAAGTTCACCCAGCCCCCGGCCCGATTCAGTGAGGCGACGCTCATCAAGCGCCTGGAAACCAACGGCATCGGCCGGCCCTCGACCTACGCCACCATCGTCGGCACGCTCTTCGACCGCAAATACGCCGAGCGCAAGGAGGGCCGGCTGCACCCGACCGAGCTCGGCATGGTCGTCAACGACGTGCTCATTCCCCGCTTTGCCAACGTGTTTGAGGTCGGGTTCACCCGCGAGATGGAAAAGGAACTCGACCTTGTCGAAGAAGGCAGCGAACCCTGGCAGGAAGTCGTCGGCCGATTCTACCGTCCGTTCAAGGAAGACCTGGACCGGGTCGCCGACGGTGCGGCCGGCATCCGCGAGGACATCCATCAGGAACTGAACGAAAAGTGCCCCGAGTGCGGTGCGAACCTCGTCGAGCGGTGGGGCCGGTTCGGCAAGTTCATCGCCTGCGGCAAGTACCCCGAGTGCAAGTACATCAAAAAGACCCCGCCGAAGCTCCTGGAAGAAAAGTGCCCGGACTGCGGCCGGCAACTGGCCGAACGCCGCGGCCGGTTCGGGCCCTTCAAAGCCTGCTCCGGCTACCCGGAGTGCAAATACATCAAACGCGAGGAGACGAAAGACCTAAAAGCCGGTGACCCGTGCCCGCAGTGCGGCAAACCGCTCGCCGACAAGCAGGGCCGGATGGGCGCGTTTGTCGGCTGCTCCGGCTACCCGGAATGCCGGTTCCTCGTGCGCTCCCGGCGGCCCGAGCCCAAGCTCCTGGACGAAAAGTGCCCGCAGTGCGGCAAACCGATGGTCGAGCGTCAGGGTCGGTTCGGGCCCTTCAAAGCCTGCTCCGGCTACCCCGGCTGCAAGTACATCAAGAAAGAACCGCGCAAGCCGGCCTCAAAGTCATGAGACACACCAGAACCGGGCGCGGCTATCTTCTCCGGCTGGAGCGCGGCGAAGACATCATCGCGACCCTACGTCAGTTCGTCCGTACGAAGAAGATACCCTCAGGGACCTTCACCGGGCTCGGCGCTGCCGACCGGATAACGCTCGGCATGTTCGACCCGGCCCGCCGCACCTACCGCAAACGCCTGTTTCGGGGCGACCACGAGCTCGCGGCCCTGGTCGGCAACATCGCCTGGGACCGCGCAGACCCGGTCTGCCACACTCATGCCGTCATCAGCAACCGCAACATGCAGGCCTTTGCCGGCCACCTCTTCGCGGCCCGGGTCACGGTCACCTGTGAGCTCACGCTCCTTCCCGGCACCGGTCGGGTCCGGCGCTGTCTCGACCCCGCGACCGGGCTCAAACTCTTAGACCTCGCCCGCTAACCCGGCTCACCTCGACCGCGCCACCCCAGTGTTCGCGCCGGCCGCCGGCTGGAATCCGTCAGGCGCCAGGCAGCAGGAACCTGGCGGCATGGCCTACTGCCTGCCGCCGCCCACTTTCCTGAGAGCAACCGAACCATCCCTCGCCTGCCGGCAAAACGGCGCGGCGAAAGCCGGGGACAACGCCATGAGCAATGCCGCAACGAGACGCGGCCCAAGAACCTGCTCGGCAAGACAGGCAAGGGCTCAAGTGACTTCTCAGCCAATGGCTCAGACAACTGCTCAAACCGTTGTTCGAAGCATCACTCAAGAAACCACTCGCGGTATTGCTCGACGCAACGCCCGAAGTTAGGCCCGCGCCAAAGCCCGGCGCAAGACCCGGCTGACAACCCGACCAAAAACGTGCCCCAAAACCGTCCCGGGAACGGCCTCCCGGCAGTACCCCCCTCGGGTAACTGAAGAAGAAGCGGCAAGTCCGGCCGCCAGCACCGTATAACACAGTGAGCGGGCACTGCGTTGGGGACATAACCCGAGTCGTCCGACGATTCGGGATTGTGTCCCCTGTCTGGAGCCACCTGCGCCTGAAGGCGCAGCCAGCGAAGGAGTTGGACATGTCAGAAGTCAGAGACCACAATGCAGAGGTCAGACTGCCAGGACGACAATCCGCGGTCCGCAAGCGCCAATCCGAGCCCAGATAATCACAGCATAGCAGTCAGGACCACACCAATCGCCGGGCGCTGAGCCGGTCTGCGCCGGCATCGGCAACTGCCGGCCCGGTTTGACTTTGCCCGTATTGTTGATAGACTACACCGTTCGTAGCAGCTCGCAGCAACGTTACTCCGGCCGAAAACATCGGCCGCGATAAGTCCCTAAGGAGGAACTGATGGCCCTGAATGACGATGTCAAGAACATCATTGTTGAGCAGTTGCACGTGACCCCGGAGAAGGTCACCGACAGCGCCCACTTCGTTGACGACCTGGGTGCGGATTCGCTCGACATCGTCGAACTGGTGATGGCGTTCGAAGAGAAGTTCGGTATTGAGATACCGGACGAGGATTCGCAGCAGTTGACCACTGTCGGCAAGGCGGTGGACTACCTGCAGAGGCGGATGGCCGAGAAGAAATAGCCTTCTCGGGCAGTTTCGCGATGAGTTCAGAGGCAACCGGAGCCAGCGGTCGCCGGCGCGTGGTCGTGACCGGCCTGGGCGCGGTCACGCCCATCGGCAACGACACGGCCAGTTTCTGGCAGGGTCTGATGGAAGGCCGGAGCGGCATCGCCCGCATCAGCGCCTTTGACCCGTCAGACCTGGAAGTCCAGATTGGCGCCGAGGTCAAGGGTTTCGACCCGACGCGGCGGCTCGACCCGAAACTGGCAAAGCGCAGCGACCGTTTCACCCAGTTTGCCCTCTACGCCGCCGATGAGGCGGTCAAGGATGCCCGGCTCGACTTCGCCGCCGAGGATGCCGACCGCGTCGGCTCGGTGGTCGGCTCAGGTATGGGCGGGGTCCAGACCTGGGAGACGCAGCATGCCGCGTTCATCGAGAAGGGACCGCGGCGCGTGTCACCGCTCCTGATTCCGATGATGATTCCCGACATGGCCTGCGGCCAGATCGCCATCTGCTACGGCCTGCGCGGTCCGAACTACGACACGACTTCGGCCTGCGCCTCCGGGGCTCATGCCACCGGCGTGGCGATGCGCCACATCGTGGCCGGCGACGCCGACGTGATGATTGCGGGCGGCTCCGAGGCCGCAATCACGAAGTTCACCGTGGCGGCATTTGCGAACATGGGTGCGCTGTCGAAGCGCAATGCCGAGCCCGACAAAGCGTCGCGTCCGTTCGACCGGAACCGGGACGGGTTCGTAATCGGCGAAGGCTGCGCCATCTATGTCCTCGAGGAGCTCGGACATGCCCTGCGGCGCGGCGCGCCGATTTACTGCGAACTCGCCGGCTTCGGCGCGACCGCCGACGCCCATCACATCACCGCGCCCGACCCGGCCGCGCGCGGTGCGACCGCCGCGATGCGCCGGGCCTTGGCCGAGGCCGGGCTCGGGCCCGCCGACGTTGACTACATCAACGCGCACGGCACTTCCACCCCCTTGAATGACGCGACTGAAGTTCAGGCGGTCGTTGAGTTGTTCGGCGAGCGTGCCCGTCGGATTGCCATCAACTCCACCAAGTCGATGATTGGCCACGGCCTGGGCGCGGCCGGCTCGATGGAGTTTGTCGTCACCGCGCTGGCGGTGAAGCACGGCCGGGTGCATGCCACGGTCAACCACGAGACCCCGGACGACGGCGTGGACCTTGACTTCGTGAAGGGCTCGGCCCGTGACCTGCCGGTGCGCGTGGCTTTGTCAAACTCGTTCGGATTCGGCGGACACAACGTCTGTCTCTGCCTCCGGGCATTCGAGGGCTAGCCGGTGAACATCGTCGTCTGTGTCAAGCAGGTCCCTTCGACCGAGACAAGAATCCGGGTCAACACCCAGACCGGGTACGTTGACCTGTCGGACGCGGAATGGGTCGTCAACCCTTTCGACGAGTATGCACTCGAGACTGCGCTGCGGACCAAAGAGAAACTCGGCGCCGGCACGATAACCGCGCTCGGCCTCGGGCCGGACCGGGTCAAGGCCGCGCTGCGCACCTGCCTCGCGATGGGTCTCGACGCGGCGGTGCATCTCTGCGACCCCGCATTCGACGGCTTGGACGCGCTCTCTGTCGGCCGGGTGCTGGCCGCGGCCCTGAAGAACATCCCCCACGACCTGGTGCTGTGCGGCAAGCAGGCAGTGGACGACGACCAGGCCGCGGTGCCGGCGGCCATTGCACATTTCCTTGGGCTGCCGCACGTTGCCGCGGTGACCGAGGTGGCTGTTTCGTCCGGCGCAGGAGAGCTCACTGCCCGGCGCGAAGTCGAAGGAGCGACCGAGGTCGTGGTCTCGTCGCTGCCCTGTCTGGTCACGGTCGGCAAGGCGGCTTACGAGCCCCGGTACCCGACCCTGAAACTGATGATGGCAGCCAAGCGGAAAGAGATACCGGTAATTGATGCGGCCGGGCTCGGGCTCGGGTCGGACCTGCTTACCCGCCGCGTTGAGCACCTGGATGACCGTCTGCCG
>CAZQFS010000005.1:0-8227 GCA_964592755.1 uncultured bacterium
CGCGCAACTTCCGGTTGGAGGCCGCGACAGATACGACTGTTCGGCTTTCCTGGACAGCCCCGCTGCAGGGTACTCCGAGTTCATACAATGTGTATTTCCGAGACGTGGCCGGGGCCGCGTTCAACATCGTCGTGACGACCTCGGACGTGTCGTGGGTTCACGAACCTGGCGGGGCGACCGGCTTCTACCTTGTAACGGCCGTTTTCGGCGGTGTGGAATACGCATGCATTGACACTCTCTCGACAGTTCCAGTCTGGTCGGCCGAGATGACCGTGCCAGAGTTGAACACCGACCCGACTCAGGCTGGCTATGGATGGAATCGCACGAGCGGCACGGCGTCGCTCTACGACATGCGGTCGGCGGGAAGCGCTCAGAGCGTGGACTGGTACGTCACGGATTTCGCGGCCGGCTCCGCTGGCCCCGAGTACTGCATTGCAAGCCCGGACATCACCCGGGGGAGTGACCCGGGAGCTGCGGGAGTGGTTCCCAACGCCGCTTGGCACGTGGTCGCCATCGCCAAGGTGACCGGCGCCGAGAATGACCCGCTGCCGGCACACTCCACCCAGGTCTACGCGCAATACCAGGAGATTGACCACACGCCGTTCCTCCATGCCGTGTACACGGAGGACGGGTACTATGCTCTGGTGAAGACCAGGAGCGTCAACAGGTCAACCGGGGAGGTCTACATCACGGGCTGGTTTCAGCTCGTGAGAGGGCTGCGGCTGATAAAGCACTGAGGGGAATCGGTGACTGTGAACGTTTTTCGGCCCGGCTTCCGCGCACGTAGCTGACCGCGCCTGCGCCGCGAGTTTCCAGTTCTCGGTTTGCAGGTTGCAGTTGGAGAATGAGAGACAGTCTCCTGTGAGGGCGTGGCCCGGATTCCTCGTGCGTGGGCTGACGGGCGACGGCTTACGGCTTACAGCCAGCGGCTGGCTGCTCCGACAGCGGAGCGAACGGGGCGGCCCGGCTGTCCTTGATAGCCGCGCGCCAGCGCGCTATACTCACGAGTCATGACCAAGACAGTGGAGAAGCTTGCCCGAGAAGTCAAGGCCCTGCCGGCAGAGCAACTGGAGGAATTCCTCGCCTGGCTGGTTGACTTTGAGGCCGGTCGAATGGACGACTGGGACCGGGAGATAGCCAGGGACTGCCTGCCGGATGGGCGCCTGCGTGACGTGGTCAAACGTGCGGAGCAGGACATCGCGGCTGGCAAGACCAAGCCCCTGGATGAAGTCGTCGACCACAACTGAGTTCCGGTCCTGCTTTGCGGTTCTGCCGCCGGATATCAGGACCCGCGCCCGGCGGGCGTTCAGGCTCTGGCCGGATAACCCTCGACATCCCTCGTTGTGCTTCAAGAAAGTCGGCCCGGTCTGGGCGGTCCGCGTCGGCCTGGGCTACCGCGCACTGGCGTTACTTCGGGACGACACGTTCTACTGGTTCTGGATAGGCTCCCACGACGACTATGAGAGGCTGATTTGAGGAGCTCGGGACAGACGCCAATCCGGCCCGGATTCAGCGGACGTAGCTGACCGCGGCTGCGCCGCACAATCAGGTACGGTCACCGACCGGCGCATCTTGGCGGACTTGGCGGTTCGCAACCGGTCGTTCACCACAAAGACCCAAAGACACCAAGTTGGTCCGGACGGGATCGTGACCGCTTCGTGACTTCGTGGCTTAGTGGTTGAATCCGGGCCTGGCGGGCGGTCGTTCACCACAAAGACCCAAAGACACCAAGTTGGTCCGGACGGAATCGTGACCGCTTCGTGACTTCGTGGCTTAGTGGTTGAATCCGGGCCTGGCGGGCGGTCGTTCACCACAAAGGCACCAAGACACCAAGTTTGCCCGGACGAAATCGTGACCGCTTTGTGTTTTTCGTGGCTGGGTTTCGGGCTGAGGCATTTGGCGACTTCGCGCTACTGGTCTGCGGGCGCTTGTCACAGGATGCGAATCGGGTTGAGTTGACCTGCGGTTGCGGGCGGGTAGACTGACCGGGACGAAAGTGACTGTTGCATGAATGAAACCGGCCACGTGAGGAGCGTGTCTGATGGCCGCGCCGAGGTCGAGGTTGAGGCGCAGGGCGGCTGCGAGCATTGCGGGGCGCGGGGCGTCTGCAACTGGACCGGGACCAGGGTGCGCCGGGTGATGGCGGTGAACCGGGCCGGAGCAAAGGCCGGGGACCGGGTGGTGCTGGAGCCGGCCGAGCGCAGCCGGGCGTGGTCGAATCTGCTGGTGTTCGGTGTTCCCGCGTGCCTGATGCTGGCGGGCGTTCTGGTCGGCGGGCTGGTTATGAGGCGTGACCTGTGGGCCGGAGTTCTGTCCGGGGCCGGGCTTGTGGTCGGGTGGCTGATTGTGAAGCTGGTTGACCGTTCGGTGAGCAGGTCGGGCAGAGTGTTGCCTGTGATTGTCCGTCTGGCAGACAGTACCGAAGATAAAGGAGACGATGATGAGATGGTTGATCGCGATGCTGGTTGTGGTGATGGCCGGTAGGGCAGGTGCGCAGCCGCTGCCGCCCCAGACCGGTCCGGAGCACGGCAGCACGGCTTTCTGGAAGGACGTGAAGTTCACGCCGGATACGACCGACCCTTCGGGCAGGCGCGGCAAGTGGTCGGGCTGGTTTCACCAGGATAACATCGACGTGTCGCGGCTGAAGGAAGGCGTGGTGCGGGCGAGGATTGAGGGGCAGTGGCAGGAGCTGAAGGTCGTGGAGCTGCCCCAGGATTTCTGCGACTGGAACTTCGGCCGGCGGCGTGAGCAACTGGCCGCATACAAGAAGATGCTGGCCGGGCCTGAGAACGAGATGACCCGACCCGAGGTGGCCGGGCCCCACAATGCCATCGTCGCCAGCCACGGCATGAAGCGGAAGGATTCGGACTTCGCGATTAATAACGCGGTCAAGGGCACGGGCTGGCTGCCCAGGTCTGAGAAGCTGGCCGAGATGACCGCGCTGCTGAAGAAAACCTGGAATGACTCGCTGGACCGGAAGCTCGAACTGCTGGAGAGCCTCTATACCGAGGCAACCGGCAACTATGACCGGACCAAGCAGGCTTCGCTGGAGCTCTATTCGACGCCGGGGTTCGAGACGCACACGTTCCTGAACCAGATGACCGACCCGGGTGTCGCGATGGTGTTTCTCGACCTGCCCAAGTCGTATGAGTTGCGCTGCGTTGCCCAGATGCTTCATCCTGATGACCCGGGGCTTTCCGAGTACGAGCGGCAGGTGGTGGAGTACATCAATCTGGTTCACGACTATTTCCACGGCGCGGCTCCGCGTCGGTCGATTGGGGTCATCTACCACGTGGTTCAGGTGTTCGACAACTCGCCCGGCAAGTGGCGAGGTCAGCGTATCGTGCCGCCCAGGCCTTAGGACGTCCGGTCGCCAACTGACCGAGCCTCGGGGTCGGGTTGACAATTCCCGGCCCGGCGCTATGTTAGAAGCCGTGCCTGAAGGCAAAGAGCTCCAGGTAGCGCCGATTGCGCTGCCGGTCCCGGACGATGAGCTTGTGCGTCGGGTCCAGGCCGGCAACGCCGAGGCGTTTGAGGAGCTGGTGCGGCGGTATGAGCGCAAGGTTTACAACATCACCTACCGGATGCTGGGCAACGAGCAGGATGCCAGCGACGCGCTGCAGGATGCTTTTCTGCGGGCGTATCGGTTCCTGCCCAAGTTCCAGTTCAAGTCGTCTTTCTACACCTGGCTGTATCGGATTGCCACCAACGTGAGTCTAAGCAGGCTGCGGGGCCGCGAGCGGGTGGAGACCGTGTCGCTGGACCAGCCGGTCGGTGAATCGGCCGACGCGCTGTTGGAGATTCCGGACTACAAGTACACGCCCGAGCGGCTGATGCAGCAGCGCGAGCTGAGGCGGGCGCTGCAGCGTGCGGTGGATGAGCTGCCCGAGGATTACCGGTCGGTGGTGGTGCTGCGTGACCTTGAGGATTTGAGCAATGAAGAGGTGAGCAAGGTGCTGAAGCTTTCGGTTGCCGCGGTCAAGTCACGGCTGCACCGGGGCCGACTGGTGTTGCGCGATAAGCTGGCCAAGTACCTCGAGTAAGGAACAAAGATGCACAGTGACGATGAGCTTGCCGGCGAGTGCCTGGAGTGTCAGGAGCTGCTCGAGACAATATCGGAGTTTCTGGAAGGTGAGTTGACCGAGGAACTGCGGCGTGACCTGCTGGTTCATGCCCAGTCGTGCTCCCGCTGTGCGGCTCTGCTGCACAGTCTGAGGCGTCTGGTCGGGTACTGCCGCATCGAGCCGGGCCAGGACATGCCTGACTACGTGCGGCAGCAGCTCTGGATAACGATTCGCCAGGAAATCCACGCAGACGAGGACTCGTCCGAGACCTGACCGGCAGAGTCGATGCGCGTTGTGGCCGCAATGAGCGGCGGGGTGGATTCGGCGGTGGCGGCGGCACTGCTCAAGGCACAGGGGTGGGACGTTGTCGGGGTGACGATGGTGCTTTGGGAGGCGGCCGCAGGCAGACAGTCGGATGGTCGGGGCTGCTGCGGCAGTCAGGCGGTGCGCGATGCCCGCCGGGCGGCGGCGAAGCTGGGCATACCCCATTATGCATGGGACCTGCGGCAGGAGTTCGAGGCCGGGGTCATGGACGACTTCTGTGCTGAGTACGCGGCGGGCCGGACGCCCAATCCCTGCATCCGCTGTAACGAACGCGTGAAGTTCGGCGCGCTGCTCGAACGGGTTTCTCAACTCGGGGCAACTCACCTTGCCACCGGCCACCATGCCCGGCTGGAGCAGGTGGGTGGGATGTGGCGTCTGCTGCGGGGCAAAGACCTTCGCAAGGACCAGTCTTACTTCCTGTATACGATGACCCAGGAGCAGATGGCCCGGGTGCTGATGCCGGTCGGCAATCGGACCAAGAGCGAGGTTCGCGAGCTGGCCCGCGGGCTCAAGCTTCCGGTTGCCGAGCGCCGGGAAAGCCAGGAGATATGCTTTGTTGACGGGGACGACCATGTCGCATTCCTAAAGGCGCGCGCACGGCCGGAGTTGTTTCGGCCCGGGCCGGTGGTCGATGAGCAGGGGCGGGTTCTGGGCGAGCATCAGGGCCTGGTCGGTCTCACGGTCGGCCAGCGCAAGGGGTTGGGGCTGGCGTTCGGCGAGCGGATGTACGTCACGCGCATTGACGTGGCCGGCAACGCGGTTGTCCTCGGCCCGGAACGCGAGGCATATGGCCGGGTGGTTGAGGCGGGTGACGTGCGCTGGACCAGTGGTCGGGCACCGGACGCGCCGGTCCGAGTGAGCGCCAGGGTGCGTTATCAGGGTCGAGGCGGCGATGCGCTGGTCGAGCCGTTCGCGGCCGTGCGGGCCCGGGTGACTTTTGACGAACCGCAGTGGGCTCCGACGCCAGGCCAGGCGGTCGTGTTCTGGCAGGACGATTGCGTGCTTGGCGGCGGGACGATTGAGTCGTGGTTTCGGGAATGAGGATATGGTGAGGCAGGTAGATATATCGGTCGGCAGTCCAGAAAACCAACCGGAGGAATCATGATTGCATTGCTGCTGGCAGTACAGGCGATGGCCGTGTCGTCGCAGGTTGATTCGGTCGTTGTCTATCCGTATCAGGTGCTGGTCGTGCGCCGCGCCACGGTCGGCGTCACGGGCGCGGGCGAGATGGTGTTTGCCGGTCTGCCCGGGGCGCTTGACGACAACAGCGTCCGTATTCAGGCCCCAGGGCTGCGCATCGGCGAAGTGCAGGTGAAGCGCGGGTATGCGGCCGAGCCGACGCCTGAAGTCAGGCGACTCGAGGTCCGGCTCAAGGAGCTGGAAGACCAGCTCAAAGGCCTGGACGACGAGGCCGCGGTGCTCAAGGCCAAGGAGGAGTTCCTCAATTCGGTCAAGCTCGGCTCGCCGGAGATTATCGCCCGGGAACTGCAACAGGGCAGGGTTGCGCCTGAATCGTGGCGCGGGGCTTTGACCTTTGTCGGTGATGAGCTGGTGAAGTTGAAGGCGCGTGCGGTCAGGCTGGCACGCGAGAAAGAGGAGCTGGGGAAGAAGGTCGAAGCGGCACGTCAGGAATACACCGACGCCAAAGCCGCAGTTGAGAATCGCAAGGAAGTCAGGTTCGACTACGCAGCCGAGGCAGGAACCTACGGCATCCGGCTCAGCTACGTGGTTCATGATGCCGCAGCATGGACCCCGTACTATGAGCTGCGTGCCCGACCCGACGCAGACAAGGTAGAGGTATCCTACTTTGCCAAGCTGACCCAGCGGACCGGCGAGGACTGGAGTGGAGTCAGGGTTGTGCTTTCAACCATGCGGCCGGCAATGGGTGCGGTTGCGCCTGAGCCGCGGCCGTGGTATCTGTCGCTGCTTGAGCCGGTCCACTCGCGCCGCGGCATGATGAAGGAAGCAGCGCCGATGATGGCGCCGGGCGGGTATGGCGGCGTGATGGAGCTGGACGCAGTCGCCGAGGTGCAGCCGGTCGAAACCGGGATATCGTTGCAGTATGTGATTCCGGGCCGGGTGAGCCTGAAGAGCGGCGAGCCGGCGAAGAAACTGTCGCTGCACCAGGTCGCGCTGCCGGCCGAGTTTGAGTACTACGCCCTGCCCAAAGTCAGAGAGCAGGCGTTCCTTACCGGCCGGCTCATCAATTCCAGCGGCTTCGTCTTCCTTGCCGGCAGTGGCAATACCTATGTCGGCGACGAGTACACCGGCTCGACCGTTGTTCCCGCGGTTGCACCGCAGGAGTCGACCCTGCTCAGTTTCGGCGTAGACGAGCGGGTCAAGGTGAAACGCGAGCTGGTGAAGAGCTTCAAGTCCAAGGGCGGCCTGTTTTCGAAGACCGAGAAAGCCAGCTTCGCGTACCGGACCGCAGTTGAGAGTTATCTGCCCAGGCCGGTTGCGGTCAAGGTCGTCGAGCAGGTGCCGGTTTCGCAACAGGGCGAGGTCAAAGTCAGCGTGACCAGGGTCGAGCCGAAGTTCCTTGAGGAAGACAAGGAAAAAGGTACATATGCCTGGAAGCCGACCATCGAAACCCGGGGCAGGTTTGAGGTCAATTTGGAGTTCACCGTTGAGTATCCTGCCGGCAGGCAGGTAGACGGTTTGTACTAGAGTCAGCAGACGGACAAGACCTCCGGGGCGGCCGTAAGGCCGCCCCGGCTCGGCAGCGGCGGTTTCTCGTCAAATCGCCTGCCCACAAACGTACCTGCTCCAAGCGGCGCTGGGCAGAGGCCCTGTGGGCCCGAGTTGTCGTATCATATTCATTGTTAAGGCACAGTTTATGAAATAGTTGTGACTTTTGCGGTTCTCCAAACCCGAAGTTGACAGCCTGGCAGGGTGGTGATAGAATGCATTCAGATGTTGTCAAATGTGGTCGAGTGTGGACAGGTGGTGGACTACGGTGGAGAACCATAAGCCTGTCTGTGTTGGTGAGTTCCTGCACTCGGTTGACCCGAAGAGCCGAGTAGCCATTCCCCACGCATTCCGCAAGGAGATGCGGCTGGTCGATGGCGACAAGGTCGTCATGGCCCGCGGACCAGACTGCTGCATCGAGGTTCATACTTCTGAGGGTTGGCGCAAGCACATCGAAGAGGTGATGGGTGGCGTGTCGCTTTATGACCCGCAGGCGCGAAGGCTGCGTCGGACCAGGCTGTCCCGGTCGCGCGAGGTGGAGTTGGACAGTCAGGGTCGAATGCTGATTCCCAAGAACCTTAAGGAGATGGCCGGCATCACTGATTCGGCGGTAATCATCGGGGTGGGGCCGTTCTTTGAGGTCTGGGAGCCAAATCGGTACCAGACCTATTTCGGACTGGCAGACAGCCAGTATGACAATGACCTGATGAAGATTGACCGGTTGAAGAGCCAGGGTGAGCAGGCTGCGGCCCGGAGCATGAGGGCTGAGTCGGTACGTGATGATGTTCCACGAGCCGGTGATGGTCAGTGAGGTGGTCGAGTTCCTAAGGCCCGGGGCAGGAACGGTTGTCGACGCAACCGTCGGCGGCGGCGGGCATGCCCGGGCGATTCTCGAGGCAATGACCCGGACGCAGTCGTCCCCGGCCAGAGCCGGTGCCGGCTGTCTGCTCGGGCTGGACACTGACCCGGACGCGATTGCCGCGGCAGCCAGCGAGCTCGAACGTTATGACAACGTAACCCTGGTCAGGGGCAGTTATGCCGAGATGGCGGAGGTGGTGCGGCGTCTTGGTCTTGCGCCGGTCACCGGTGTTCTCTTTGACTTCGGGGTATCGCTCCATCAGTTACAGGAACCAAGTCGAGGTTTCAGCCAC
>CAZQFS010000005.1:8237-44013 GCA_964592755.1 uncultured bacterium
AAGGGCCGCTCGACATGCGATTCGACCAGGCAGGCACGAAAATGACTGCCCGGGAACTGGTCTGCCGTGTCTCAGAGCGTGAGCTGAGACGTCTGCTGCGGGTCTACGGTGAGGAGCCGATGAGTGGCCGCATCGCACGGGTGTTGCACGCGGCCCGGGACCGGCTGCGGACGACCCAGGACGTGGTTGAGTCTGTGCGTGAGGCACTGCCTGCGCGGTTCGTGCGTCGTGCTCTGCCGCGCGTGTTCCAGGCTCTGCGCATCGCGGTAAACGAGGAACTGGAGACGGTGCGTGCCGGACTGGCCGCCGCGCTTGAGGTCCTGGCGACAGGCGGACGGCTCGTGACGATTTCCTACCATTCGCTTGAGGCTCGGTTGGTCAAACAGTCTTTTCGCACAGCCGGAGAGCGGCTCAGAGTCCTGACGCGCAAGGCGGTGTCGCCGGGGCCGGAAGAGCTGAGGCGCAATCCGAGGGCGCGGAGTGCGCGGCTGCGTGCGGCTGAGGTGGTCGCGTGAGCACGGCCGGCCGGATAGTCGGGCTCACACTGCTCTGCGGTCTGGCGCTTACGTACCTGTACCAGCACGACCGGAGCATCAGGCTGACGCGGCAGCTTGCCGACCTGGCGACCGAACGTCAGTTGCTGCGTGATGAACTGGACAGTCTCAACGTTGAGGTGGTCAGGCTGACGAGATTCGAACGGCTCGACTCAATCTGGGCATCTGTTCAAGTTGAACCGGCGGAGCAGGCGGTTGTGGCGCATGCGCCGGCCCGGGCCGGCGATTCCTCTCCGGGTCACGAGCGAACGCTGGAGTTCGCGAGGGCGCGTTGACCCCGGGCGGAGGAAGGTTCCGGTTTGTCACCGGTGCACTGCTCACGGTCTGGACGTTGCTCTTCCTCGTCGTCGGGTATGTGCAGCTCGTGCGCGGGGCACACTACCGGCGGGAAGCTGAGATTCAACACTGGCTCAGGGTTGAACTGCCGGCGCCGCGCGGCAACATCTACGACCGCGAAGGCCGTTCGCTGGCGCTGTCGAGGAGTTCCTGTTCGATTCAGTTGCTGCCCCAGTACGTGGCTTCAAGAGAGACCCTGGCGGCGATTCTGGAGCGGTTCGGCCTGGGCGCGCGCAAGGCAATTGAGCAGGACCTGGCGCAGCGGCAGGCGCTCTACTGGTTCCGGCGTCACATCGACTATCGGCGCGGCGATTCCCTGCGCCGGGTACTGGTGAAGCGCCAGTACCACAACTGCACCTACGTCATCGACGATTTCCGACGGGAGTATCCGCATCGCGGTCTGTGCGCGGACATCGTCGGGTTTGTTGGTGACGGCCGGGGCCGGGCCGGAATCGAGGCGGAGTACGATTCGATTCTGCGGGGTAGAGATGGCTGGTCGTTTCTGCTGCGAGACGCGGTCGGGAAGCGGTTCCCACACCCGAGTCTGCCACGACGGGACGCCCTCAGGGGCGCGGACATCTATCTGACGCTCGACCTGGACGTGCAGGCGATGTGCTACGATGCCCTGCGCGAGGCGGTGCAGAGGACTGATGCCCTGGCCGGTTCCGCGATAGTGCTCGATGCGAGAACCGGTGCCGTGCTGGGACTGGTTGATTACCCGGACTACGACCCGACTCAGGCCGGACGCTCGCCCAAGGAGCTGTTCAAGCTGGCCGCAGTGTCAGACCAGTTTGAGCCTGGTTCCTCGTTCAAGCTCGTGGTCTGTGCCGCGGCCCTGGAGGCGGGGAACTCATTCGAGCTGGTACGGCAGCGCTATGATGTGTCGCAGGGTTATGTGGAGATTGGTGGACGGCGAATCCGCGACGTGCATCCGAACGGCGTACTGGATTTCGACGGCCTGTTTGTCAAGTCGTCGAATGCAGGCTGTGCGATGCTCTCCCGGCAACTTGACCCGACCGAATACTACGAACTTGCCCGCAACCTGGGGTTCGGGAGCATGACCGGGCTCGGGCTGCCCAATGAGGGAGCCGGGTACCTGGATGAGCCGCGACGGCTGGGTCAGTTGCGGTTTGCCAACGTTGTCTTCGGCCAGGGACTGACCGTTACGCTGGCGCAACTGGCCGCCGCCTACATGTGCGTGGCCAATGATGGTGTATACCTGCGGCCTTTCCTGCTCGATTCGGTCAAGCAGCAGGACCGGGTGCTGCGGCGCTGCCGGCCCACCGCGGTGCGCCCGGTGCTGCGGCCAGAGACCTGCGCCCGAATGAAGGGTATTCTCGAACGGGTCGTGACCGAAGGGACCGGAATCCTGGCCCAGGTTGAGGGTGTGTCGGTCTGTGGCAAGACCGGTACGGCACAGAAGACCGAGCCCTGGGGTGGCTACTCGGCAACAAGGTCGAGAATGACATTCGTCGGTTTCCTGCCCAAGGAGCAACCGCGTTTCGTCGTTGCAGTGCTTGTTGACGAGCCGAGAAAGGAGCGGTTCGCCGGCGCGGTATGCTGTCCGGTGTTCAGCCGCATCGGCCGCGGACTGGTTCGCTGGGAGCGAACGGCAGGACGGCGAGCGATGCTCTTTGCCAGCACCGGTTCCGCACTGGACCGGCCCGCAGGATGGGCGATTCCAGAGTGAAGCCGCCCGAGGTCCTGCCGCGCAAACTCGCCGACCTGACCAAGGGCGTGCCCTGCGTGGTATACGGCAACGGCGCACTCGAGGTGAAGAGTATCTGCTACCACTCGGCACGGTCGAGTCCGGGTGCGCTGTTCGTCGCGATTGACGGGCTTCGGACCTCGGGTGCAGATTACGTTGACGATGCGGTGAACCGTGGCGCGGTCGGCGTGGCGTGCTCGGACATAGGCCGCGTGCAGAAGAACTGGGTGACCGTGATTCAGACCGCGACCCCGCGACGGTTCTTGGCCCAGGTTGCAAACCGGTTCTACGGGTTCCCGAGCCGGAAGCTGAGCCTGGTCGGCGTGACCGGCACGAACGGCAAGACAACGGTGACCTATCTTCTGCGTGCAATGGCCCGGCAGGGTGGAGTGGAGCCGGGGTTTGTTGGCACAATCGAGCACTACGATGGCACGCGACTGCGGCCTGCGAGTCAGACGACGCCCGAAAGCCTGGACATGGTTCAGATACTCGCGTCGCTGGTTGAGCATGGGGTGGGGTTGTGCATTGCCGAAGTTTCGTCGCACGCCCTGGAGCTGGACCGCGTGTTTGACCTGGACTTCCGGGTCGCGGTGCTGACGAATGTGACCCAGGACCATCTTGACTTTCACCGGACGATGGACAACTACCGGGCGGCCAAGGCGAAGCTGTTCACCGAGCTGGGGCCGGCCGGGGTTGCAGTGCTGAACTATGACGACGCCTTGGGCCGGGACATTCCGCACCGGACCAGGGCGCGCGTTGTCGGGTACGGAACCCGACCGGACTTGGAACCAGTGCCCGACGTAACGGGACAGGTGAAAGCGGTGCGGCCGGACGGGCTGGACTGCGAGGTCACGGTCGAGGGTCGGGTCTTGCCGGTGAGCTTGAGGCTGGTGGGTGAGCATCAACTGTCCAATCTGCTGGCCGCCGTGGCGGCAGGCCGCGCACTGGGCTGGCCTTTGGAGCAGATTGTTGCCGGAGCCGAGGCGCTGACCGGGGTTCCTGGCCGGCTTGAGCCGGTGGCAGCAGGTCAGGGGTTCGGCGTGTTTGTGGATTACGCGCATACGCCCGATGCACTGAGCCGCGTGCTCGCAACCGTGCGTCGGTTCACCGTGGGCCGGGTCGTGGTTGTGTTCGGGTGCGGCGGGGACCGTGACCGGCTCAAGCGTCCGCTGATGGGAGAAGCCGCGGCCAGGCTGGCCGACGTGTGCGTGGTCACATCAGACAACCCGCGGAGCGAGAAGCCGGAAGCGATTATCGAGGAGATTCTGGCCGGTATCAAACAGCCCGGGCTTGAGAGCCGACGGTCCAAGGCAGAGGTTCTTGTCGAGCCGGACCGGGCCCAGGCCATCCATCGCGCGCTTTCGATTGCCAACGCGGGCGATACGGTCCTCATCTGCGGCAAGGGCCACGAAGACTATCAGATTGTCGGAGCCGAGCGACGACACTTTGACGACCGCGAAGCGGCGCGTGCGGCCCTTGCCCGCCTCCTGGGTCACGGGGATTCAGACCAGACCGGGAAGGAATAGCCGTGCTGTACGACCTGCTTGTCCCGCTGCGCGAGTCGTTTGGACCGTTGAATTTGCTGCGCTACATAACGTTCCGCGCGGCTGCAGCCGGGGCGACGAGCATTGTTCTCACTCTGCTGCTCGGGCCGGCGCTCATCCGGGCCGTGCGCCGTCTGAACATCGGACAGCGTATCCGTGAAGAGGTGCCCCAGCGACACCAGGGCAAGGCCGGCACTCCGACTATGGGTGGCGTCCTGATTCTTGCCGCCGGCGTGATTGCGACCCTGCTCTTTGCCGACCTTGAGAACCGCCAGATTCAGCTCGGTCTGCTTACGCTGGTCTGGCTCGGGAGTCTCGGTTTCTGGGACGACTACGTCAAGGTGCGGCTGGGCCGGCCGCGTGGTCTGAGCAAGACTACGAAGCTCGTCGCCCAGTTGGCGCTGGCGCTGTTCATCGGTGCGGTGCTCTACTTTGTGCCGGTTGACCCGCTGCGGCGCTCGCACACCAACGTGCTGCTGTTCAAGAATCTGGTGGCCGACTTCGGCTGGCTCTATATCCCGTTCGTCATGACGGTGATTGTCGGTACGTCGAACGCGGTCAATCTGTCCGACGGCCTTGACGGTCTCGCGCCCGGACTGATGGTCATCGCGCTGGCGACCTATGCCGTGCTCGCCTACGTCTCCGGTCACTTCCGCATCGCCCAGTATCTGAACGTCATGTTCGTGCCAACCGCGGGCGAGACCGCGGTCTTCTGCATGGCCCTTACCGGAGCCTGCCTCGGGTTTCTCTGGTTCAACGCCCATCCGGCTGAGGTATTCATGGGCGATACCGGGTCGCTCCCGCTCGGCGGCGTGCTCGGACTGGCCGCGGTGCTGACCAAACACGAGGTACTGCTGCCGATTGTCGGCGGCGTGTTCGTGCTGGAGGCCGGGTCGGTGCTTCTTCAGGTCGGCTACTTCCGGGCAACCCGGGGCCGGCGGTTGTTCCGCATGGCCCCGATTCATCACCACTTTGAGCTGGCCGGCTGGGCTGAACCCAAGGTCGTGACCCGGTTCATGATTCTCGCCGCGTTGTTCGGACTTGCCGCCCTGGCAACACTGAAGATAAGATGAAGACGAAGCGGTCGCAGGCATGTGTGGCAGAGCGTCCAGAAGCGACCGGCCGCTGGTCCTTGTCCTCGTTGCGGGGAGTGCAGTTCGTTGTGCTCGGGCTGGGTCGGTCAGGCAGATGCATCAGCCGGTTTCTCCTGCGTGCCCGGGCCCGGGTCGCAGCCTGGGACGACAGTCCGGCCGCACGTGCGAGCGACGAGGTGGCTGCGCTTGCCGCGCAAGGGCTTGAGCTGGTGCGCCGGCTCGATTCGGTCAACGCGGACTGGGCCGTCGTGAGCCCGGGCATTCCCGATGCTCATCCGACGGTCGTAACCCTGCGCCGTCGGGGCGTCAGGGTGGTTGACGAGCTCGACTTTGCTGCCCGGTTTGTTCCCGGCCCGCTGGTCGCGGTTACCGGGACCAACGGCAAGTCAACAACTACGACGCTCATTGCTCGAATCCTGGCCGCCTCGGGGAGACGGGTGTTCTCGGGCGGGAACCTGGCGCCGGGCAGGCCGCTGTCCTGCGGGCTGGGCCGGACCCAGTATGACAGCTACGTGGTCGAGGTCTCGAGCTTCCAACTGGCACGGGCGCAGTGGTTGAGACCCAAGGTCGCCGTACTGCTCAACATCACGCCGGACCACCTGAACCGACACCGCACCATGGCGGCCTATGCCGAGAGCAAGCTCCGGATTCTCGACCGACAGACCAGGGATGACTTCGTGGTTCTCAACCGCGACGACGGGCGTGTCTGGCAGGCAAGGGCAAGAGGCCGGGGCATGAAGCGGGCCTTCTCGGTGCGGCACCGAACCGGCGCGGCGTATCTGGCGGATGGCATACTCTGGTGTCTCGGGCACAAGGTGATACCGCGAGACCTCTTGGCCCTGCCCGGTGAGCATAACGTGGCCAACGCGCTGGCTGCGTGTCTTGCCGCCGGACTGCTCGGGGCGAGTCCTGACGCGATGCGACGGGTACTTGAGAGTTTCCACGGCCTTCCCCACCGACTGGAGAGGGTCGCGGTGAAGGGCGGCGTGGTCTTCATCAACAACTCGATGAGCACCAACCCGGCCGCAGCGGTCAGTTCTCTGGCCGCGGTGGCACAAGCGCGCCCGGTGGTGCTGATTGCCGGCGGCCGGGAAAAGGGGCTGCCGGTGGATGACCATCTGGCGGCGATAGAGCGGCAGGCGAAGTGGGTCGTCCTGACCGGTGAGAACCGGCAACATCTGGCCCGGTCCCTGCAGCAGCGTGGTTTCACTCGTTGGAGCACGTCCGCCAACCTCCGGGCCGCGGTGCGGGTGGCGCGGCGCAAGGCGCGCCCGGGTGACGCCGTGCTCTTCTCGCCGGGCTTTGCCAGTTTCGACCAGTTCCGCGACTTCCAGGAACGGGGCGAGGAGTTCCGGTCCGCGGTACTGGATAACACCGGAGCCGAGGACAGCCGGAAACCAGCGCGCAGGAGGCGGAGCTAGAAGTGTTTGGCGTTGCGCGCAGTTCACCCGACCCGGGCCAGCAGTGCACCAGCCCGCTCGACTCTCGCATCCTGTTTGTTGTCGTGATGCTGGTGCTGGTCGGAGTGATTGCGGTCTATGCGACGACGCTGCCCCGGGGAGCGTCCTACCTCTGGCTGCACGCGGTTCGCGTGCTCGTCGGCGGTGTGACCATGACCGTGGCCGCGCTGTTGAACCACGCTCTGGTCTGGCGCAGGCTGCGCTGGGCTCTGCTCAGCAGTACCGCGGTACTGCTGGTGCTGACCCGGCTCATCGGCCTGGCGTGCGGCGTGGCCAAGCGCGACCTGCCGTTATGGTTCGTGTCACTTCAGCCGGCCGAGCTTGCAAAGTATGCGCTCATTCTCTGGCTTGCCGGTTACTTCGCCGACCTTGCCGAGGACCGCAAAGAGCCGAACTTCAGGAACACGGTGGTCAAGCCTGGCCTGGTGGTGATGGTGATTGCCCTGCTTACCCTGGCACAGCCCTCGGTCGGGACAAGCACCATTATGGTCGGGTCGTGTCTGGTGCTGTTCTTTCTGGCCGGGGTCAAGGTGCGCTATCTTCTGCCGGTGGCGGTCGCAGGAACTGTGCTGGTTGCGGGTGTGATTCGGTTCCAGCCCTACGCCAACCGGCGGTGGCGCGATTTCGTCAACGGCAACCGGTATCACCAGCAGCAGTCCCTGATTGCCATCGGCTCGGGCCAGTTGCTGGGGACCGGGCTCGGGGAAGGCCGGCAGAAGCTGCAGTTCCTGCCCAAGATGCACAACGACTTCATCTTTGCGTCGGTCGGGGAGGAGTCCGGGTTTGTCGGGAGCATGGTTATCTTTCTGCTCTACGGGGTGCTCTTCCTGCGCGGTATGAGGGTAAGTCGGGAGGCGAGCGGTACCTTCAGCCAACTGCTGGCAGCGGGCGTGGCGGTGATGCTCTTCATGTATGCGCTGGTCCACGTTGCCGTTACGCTCGGCCTGGTCCCGACAACCGGCCAGCCGCTGCCGTTTGTTTCCTACGGCGGCTCGGCACTGGTGACGAACATGACCGCGGCCGGAGTGTTGCTCAACATCTCCCGCTATCGGCGCAGTCGCGCCCTGGTGCCTGAGCCGGCGTTCGGCTGGCTGGCCGCGAGTCGGATTGGAGGCGCGAGATAGCACCCGAGCCTCAAGCGGAAGTCATGGTTTCGGCCGCGGACCGCGCTGACTGGAGGATCGTGGTGGCGGCAGGCGGAACCGGCGGGCACGTGTTTCCGGCCCTGGCGCTGGGTGAGGAGCTGCGCCGGCTCGGGGCGACGGTGGTGTGGGTCGGCCGTCGCGGCGGACTGGAGAACGAGGTAGCCCTGAAGCAGGGTTTTGCGTTCGAATCGCTGCCGGCCCGCGGGTTCTTCGGCAAGGGAATCGGACAGAAGTTTGTCGGTTTGTGGTTCGGGCTGGTCGGGCTGTTTCGCGCGCTGGGTCTGCTGCGACGGCTTGCTCCCCGGTGTGTCGTTGCGACCGGCGGGTTTGCCCCGGCGGCGGTGCTGGCTGCGGCGCTCCTCAATCGCGTGCCGTTCTTCCTTCTGGAGCAGAACTGCATTCCGGGCCGGGTGACGCGCCTCTTCGCGCGCCGGGCCCGAGAGTCGTTCCTTGGATTCGCTCCGGCCGGTCAGTTTCCCGGGCCATACGTGGTCACGGGCAATCCGCTGCGCGGTCCGCTGGCGCGCGGCAGCCGGAGCGATGACGGGCGCACGGTGCTGGTTCTCGGCGGGAGCCAGGGGGCAAAGGCCCTGAATCTGGCCGCGCTCGACGCAGCCGCGGCGCTGGCCACGCTCAACTTCATCGTCGTAACCGGCCGCCGTGACTACGAGTACATCCGCGGTCGGCGCTGCTCAGCCAATCTTGAACTTGTTGATTTCACGGCCCGGCCCGAGGAGCTGTATCGGCGGGCCACAATCTGCGTCTCCCGGGCAGGCGGGATGGTTCTGTCCGAGCTGGTTGCCTTCAACATACCGGCCATACTGATACCGTTCCCATATGCCACTGACCGGCATCAGGATGCCAATGCCCAGCACCTTGCTGCGGTCGGGGCTGCCTCCGTCCTGAACCAGGCCCGCCTGTCCGGGTTGACGAACGCAATCAAAGCCTTGATGGACAACGAGGCCGAACGCCGGCGCATGGAGCAGGCGGCTCGGGCTCTGGCCCGGCCTGACGCGGCAGGAGTCATCGCGCGCCGGATTGCCGACGCGCTCGAACGGCACGACCGCGAGGCAGAGAAGAGCCGTGCGCCGGGGCCGAATCTGCCGCCGAAAGACCCGTGCCTCAGAGGGTCTCGGAATCCGACATTGAGCCACGCAAAGCACGAAAGGCACGCAGGAGTGGGGTGCACTTCGGGCTTTCGGCCCTCTGCGCGGATTTCGTGGTCTTCGTGGCAGTCAACTTCGGGATTGGGGAGGGTAGCATGTTTGGAAGGGTGAAGCGGGTCCATCTCGTCGGGGTCGGCGGGGTCGGCATGTCCGGCATCGCCCTGGTACTCAAGAACATGGGCTTTGACGTTTCGGGCAGCGATGTGCGCGAAAGCGACACGACCCGGGTGCTCGCTGAGGCCGGGGTGAGGGTCGGCATCGGACACGACGCGGCCCATGTGGCCGATGCCGAGGTCGTGGTCTACTCCTCGGCCGTGCCTTCGAGCAACCCGGAAATCGAGCAGGCGCGGGCACGCGGCGTGCCGGTCATTCGCCGGGCCGAGATGCTGGCCGAGCTGATGCGGATGAAGTTCTCGGTCGCGGTTTCCGGCAGCCACGGCAAGACGACCGTGACTTCGCTTGTGGCGCACGTGCTCGAACGCGCCGGCATGGACCCGACCTGGGTCGTCGGCGGCCGAATCCTGTCAAGCGATTCCGGGGCCAAGCTGGGCCAGTCCCAGTACCTGGTGGCAGAGGCGGATGAGAGCGACCGTTCGTTTCTCGACCTCTATCCTGCGATTGCCGTCGTCACCAACATCGAACGCGAGCACCTGGACGTATACCGGGACCTTGCCGACCTGAAGCGCGAGTTCGTCCACTTCGTCAACCGCGTGCCGTTCTACGGTGCCGCGGTTCTGTGCCTCGACTCGCCTGCGGTGCGGGCCATCCGGCGGCGGGTGGCACGGCGGGTGGTGACCTACGCGACCGGCGAGCCGGCCGACTTCACCGCGCGGGAAGTGCAGCTCTACGGGTTCTCATCCGCCTTCACCGTCTGCGGCGGAGGCCGGGAAATCGGCCGGTTCAACCTGCCGCTGCCCGGACTGCACAACGTGCAGAACGCGCTTGCCGCCGTCGCGGTGGCGACCGAACTCGGGGTCGAGCCGGGCGTCACCGAAGCCGCGCTACGCGTGTTCGGCGGGGTGCACCGTCGGCTGGAGAAGCGGGGTGAGAAGGCAGGTGTGGTCGTGTTCGACGATTACGGCCACCATCCGACCGAGGTCCGCGTGACGCTCGAGGCGCTGCGTCATGCCTTTCCGGACCGGCGCATCATCGTGGTGTTCCAGCCTCACCGCTTCACCCGCACCAGGCTGCTGGCCGATGATTTCGGCCCGAGTTTTGCCGCGGCCGACGAGCTCGTGCTGACCCGCATCTACCCCGCATCCGAGCCGGAGATTCCCGGGGTGGACGCGAATCTCATCGCCGAGGCAGTGCGGCGAAGCGGCACGCGGCCGGCCGTGTCGTACGTTGCTGAGCCGGCTGAGGTCGCCCAGGCGCTTGTGCCCCGGCTTCGTGCCGGTGACGTTGTCGTGACACTCGGAGCAGGTAACATATGGACGATTGGCGACGAGGTCTTGAGCAGGCTCTAGCCGGCACCGACGCCAGGCTGCGGTTTGCCGAGCCGCTGTGCCGTCATACCAGCTTCCGCATCGGCGGGAATGCGGAGGCGATGGTCGAGCTCGCCAGCGAGGCGACCCTGGCCCGGGTGCTCTGTTTCTGCCAGGAGGCACTGCTCGACAGCTATGTGCTTGGACGGGGCACGAACGTGCTCGTGTCGGACCAGGGTCTGCCCGGGCTGGTAATACGCCTGGTCGGTGAACTGGCACGCCTGTCTGTCGCTGCCGGTCATACACTTGTCGCCGGTGCCGGGGCACGGCTGGACCACGTGGTTGCCGCGGCCCAGGAGGCAGGGCTGGGCGGGGTCGAGTTTCTCGCCGGCATACCCGGTGCCGTGGGCGGCGCGCTTGCCACCAATGCCGGTGCGTTCGGCTGGAGCATCGGAGAAGTCATCCTTGAGGTGAGCGGGCTCGACCGTGACGGACGACCCTGGACGCGCACCCGCGCCGAGCTTTCGCCGCGCTACCGGGAGCCGCTGATTGACGACGGCCTGGTGGCGACCCGGGTCGTGTTCCAACTGGGCGAGCCACTTTCCGGCACCGGAACGGTGGAAGAAATCAGAAGCCGGCGAAGTGCCCGCCACCCGTTTGAACCCTCGGCCGGTTCGTTCTTCAAGAACCCGGAGCACGAGGGGAAGAGGATTCCCGCGGGCCGGTTGATTGAGCAGTGCGGGCTCAAAGGTTGTTGCGTCGGCGGAGCGCGCGTATCGGAGAAGCACGCCAACTTCATTGTCAATGCCGGGGGCGCACGCTGCGCCGACGTCTATGAACTGGCCCAAATTGTCAAGGCAACGGTCGAGGAGAAGACGGGCATCCTCCTCGCCGAAGAGGTGCGCATTCTACCCGGCATGGTCGAACCGACCCAAAGGAGGCAGCATGGCAAGAGCTAAGAGAATCGCGGCCGTGGACATCGGCAGTACAAAGGTCGTGGGTATGATTGCCGAGACCGACAACACGGGCAAGACGAGCATCGTAGGATTCGGTACGGCGCCGCCGGAGGGATTCCGTCAGGGCGTCGTCATCAACCTGGACAAGGCGACCGAGTCGGTCGAGACCGCGGTCAAGGCGGCAGAGGCGACCGCGGGTGGCAGGTTCCGCGCTTATCCTGTTTACGTCGGCGTCTCGGGCGAGCACGTCAAGCACCTCTCCGGGGTCGGCGCGGTTCCGGTGCGCCGGCCCCAGCGCGGCATCAGTGCCCGCGACGTCGAGGACGTCATCAAGCAGGCACAGACGATCAGGCTGCCGAACGACGAGCAGATTCTGCACGTCGTGCCGACCCAGTTCATCGTCGACAGCCAGAAGGGCGTGCGCAACCCGCTCGGGCTGTTCGGCATCAGGCTCGAGGTTGAGGCGATGCTCATCATCGGTGCGGTGACCGCAGTGGCGAACCTGTACCGCGTGCTCGAGCGACTCGACGTGAAGAGCCGGTCGCTGATGCTCCAGTCGATTGCCACGATGTACGGCGTCTGTGACCAGGAAGACCGGGACCAGGGCGTCGTGCTGGTTGACCTGGGCGGCGTGACCGACCTCTCCATTTACCGGGACGGCGAGATCAGATTCACCCGGCTCCTTCCGGTCGGCGCCGGCAACATCACGAAAGACGTGGCCATCGGCCTGCGCACGACATACGGGCAGGCCGAGGAGGTGAAGCGGCGGCACGGCGTGGCGATGGCGAGTCTGGTGGACAAGGACGATTCGATTCCGGTCGAGGACGCATCGGGCCGGGGCACGAAGCAGGTTTCGCGCCGACTGCTCGCCTCGATTATCGAGCCGCGGGCCGAGGAAATCCTGACCATGGCCGACGCCGAGCTGCGTAAGTCAGGACTGGTCGAGGGTCTGGCCGCAGGTGTGGTCCTCACCGGCGGCGGCGCGTTGCTCCCCGGGATTGACGTGCTGGCCGAGCAGGTCTTCGGAATGCCGGTGCGCATCGGCCGGCCGGACCGGCTGGCCGGTCCGGATGAGGTTGTCCGTGACCCTTCGCTCGCCACTGCTGTCGGGCTCATCCGGGGAGGACTCGAAGGCAAGTGGGCAACGCAGGCCCCGACCGCGCGGTTCTGGAACTCGGTCGGCGATGAGGTCCGGAGCTGGTTTTCATGATTAGCGAACGTCTGCGAGAACCGGGTTTAAGCAGGCCCGGGCGAAGAACGCAAACCCCAATCCCGGAGTTCACTGCCACGAAGGCCACGAAATCCGAGCAGAGGGCCGAAAGCCCGAAGTTCACCAGTTCTTTCGTGCTCTTCGTGGCTCAGTGTCGGATTCCGGGGCAAACTCTGGTTCAGAATAATCAAAAGGAGGCAACGCATGATCGAGCCGGTTGAGGAAAGAACGCTCACCCGGATTGGCGTGTTTGGCGTCGGCGGAGCCGGCTGCAACGCCGTCAACCACATGATGACCGCAAACGTGACCGGCGTAGAGCACTATGCGGTCAACACCGACCTGCAGGCGCTCTCGATGTCGCTCGCGCCCAACAAGATACAAATCGGCGCCCAACTGACCGGTGGCCTGGGCTCGGGCGGCAACCCGCAAATCGGGCGTCAGGCCGCAGAAGAGTCAATCGAAACCCTGCGCGAGAACCTGGCCGGATTCGACATGGTCTTTGTCGCCGCGGGCGAGGGCGGAGGCACCGGAACCGGTGCCGCGCCGGTTCTGGCCCAGGAAGCCAAACGCCAGGGCGCGCTCGTGGTCGCGGTCGTCACCCGGCCGTTCAGCTTCGAGGGCCGTGCCCGCGAGGACAAAGCCGCGGTCGGCATCGAAACGCTGCGGCCCAACGTTGACACGCTCATCGTGCTGCCCAACCAGCGTGTGCTCGAAGTCTACGGCGAGCAGCCGTGCTTCGAGGCGTTTCGCCTCGCCGATGAAGTGCTGCTCAATGCGGTGCGGGGCATCGCCGAAATCGTTATCACCCGTCAGCTCATAAACATCGACTTCGCCGACGTTCGCTCGGTCATGTCGGAGCGGGGCGGCGCGGTCATGTCGGTCGGCATCGCTTCCGGCGAAGGCCGGGCCGCGGAAGCGGCCCAGCGGGCCCTGCGCTCACCGCTGATTGAAGACGTGGCCGTGGAAAGCGCGCGCAAAGTCCTGCTCAACATCACCGGCGACGAATCGATGACCCTCAAAGAAGTCGACCAGGCCGCGACCGCGGTCTACCATGCCACCAACGGCCAGGCCGACGTGCGGATGGGCGCGGCCCGGTCCCGTGCCCTGCGCGACTCGGTCAAAGTCACGCTCATCGCCACCGGCCTCAACGAGCCGCTGCCCCGAGTCGCCGACGTCTCTGACCTCCTCGAGAGCATAGACCTCTTCCCCCTCAAACGCAGGCGCGTCGGACGCGAGACGGCCATTACTCTCGACAAGAGCAACCTCGACGTGCCCACCTTCCTTAGAAGACAAGTCGACTGATGCACGCGAGCCTCGGGTCCTCGACTCCTCCTCCCTAACTATTCCCAGTCGGGCGTGTTACAGCCTCCGACATGCCAGACAGAGCCGGCCCGCCACCGGGCCGGCTGCTTTTTCGGGCGTGCGGGTTCGGGCAACGCCCTCTGCCCGCGCGTGGGCAGATGCAGGATTCTAAGGTTCAGAACCGCAGCACGCAGGCGATGCACCGAGCATCCAGGCCAGCCTTGAGTCCAGCCGTGACCTGCAAAGGGTATGCCCCATGATAGTAATCACTATCATGGTCGGCAGGCCGGGTTCAATGACCTAACCTGCCATTGCTGAAGATGTTAGAGCAGAAGGCATCGAATCGACCTCTCCGGCTCCCCCTACTGTCTCGGCGAGGGGCTGCGAAGTGGGAATGGAGACGATTTCGTACGCGAGTTCGCGTGCTGTCACGGCTGCTCAGACGGTCGCGGTGATGCGTGCGCAAAGCAGCGTTCTTTGTGCCGCGTTGAGCATAGCTCAAGACATTTCTACTTTGGTCGGTCGGCGCAATGCGATAGTCGATGGCGCGAACGAAACGCCGGGCAGCACGCTGCTCGCGGCGATGAGCAGCGCGGTTGTGCGCACGCTGTCGGCTGCGCTTGCTGATGTTTGAGCGCACAACGACTATTGCCGGGTGGCGGCAAGGCTTGACTTGGGGCCGGTGAGGAATATCCTTGCCCGGTGATTTGCGTATACGAAGATGAGCAGTTGGTGTGGCTTTCGCCGCTGGTTGAACTGCGGCCGGTGTTTGACTTGCGCTGCGGCCGGTTCACGCTGCTGGAAAAGCTGCGTCGGCGCTATCCGCGCGAGGAGTTCGCGCTCTGGGTGCGTGACGAACTCGCCGAGATGACCGCCGAGTGTCACCGGGACACGATGCAGGGTCGGGCCCGGATTACCGTCAACCAGCCGCTGCGCCACGGGGGGCTGGTAATCTCGGCCCGGGTCGTGCTCGATGCGCCGGTAGCCGTGTCCGGGCCGGAGGCGGTGTTGCTGGCCGGGGACGAAGTGGTTGGATTCAGGCTGAAACCAGGCTCGGCCACCGGGTTGGACCGGTCACGCGGGCTTGACGCTGCGCTGGTCGAGGAGCAGGTCAGAGCCAGAGTCGTACGCTACCCCTGGGACCTGGTTGAGTTGAACCGTCAGGAGCTTGAGCAGGAGTGCATCGGGCGCAGCCGAGGCCGGGTGCCGGGAGGCGCAACCGTGGTCGGTAGCCGGCAGCATCTGTTCATCGTTCCCGGCGCCCGGGTCTGGCCCGGGGTAATAATCAGCACCAGGACCGGGCCGGTGTTCATTGACCGGGGTGCTGAGGTGCGGCCCGGAAGCTTTGTCGAAGGGCCGTGCTACGTCGGTCAGGGGACGGTGATTGACGGTGCGCTGGTGCGGCCCGGGTGCAGCTTCGGACCGGAGTGTCGCATCGGCGGCGAGGTCGAGGCGACGGTGTTCCAGGGGTATGCCAATAAGCGCCATGAAGGGTTCGTCGGCCATTCGTTTGTCGGTGAGTGGGTCAATCTCGGTGCGCTCACCACGACCTCGGACCTGAAAAATACCTACGAGACAGTCAAGGTATTCTATCCGACCGGAGCGGTCGATACCGGTCTGGCCAAGGTGGGCTGCTTTTTCGGCGACCATGTCAAGACCGCGATCGGTTCGTTGTTCAACTCCGGGTGCCGGATAGGTCCGTTTGCCAACTGGTTTGAGCCGGGACTGGCACGGAAGGAGGTGCCGGCCTTCTCCTGGGGCAGGCATGGGCGTTGGAGCAGTGATGCCGCGGTGGCCAATGCGCGAATGGTCATGTCTCGACGCGGGGTGCAGATGAGTCCGGCCTGCGAGAAAGCGGTCCGCAGTCTGTTTGAACTGATGTCCGGCCCCAGCCGCCCGGCGTAGCGCGTGCGAACCGACATCGGGGTTGACATTGGCGGCACCGCAATCAAGCTCGGGCTTGTTGATGAGCGGGGCAGGGTTGAGCGGCGATGCCTGCTGGCGACCCGGGCCGAGCGTGGGCCGCGTCAGGCACTGGAGCGCATCAGCCGGCAGGTAAGCCGTCTGCGCTCAGGGCGGCGTGTGCACTCGGTCGGGGTGGGTATTGCCGGTCTGGTGGACCACGTTCGCGGGGTGGTGCGCGTGCCGCCGAATCTGCCCGGTTGGAACGGCACGCCGGTGAAAGACCAGCTTGAGAAGCTTGTCGGCCTGCCGGTCTGCTGCGGCAACGACGTGAATGCGGTCGCGCTCGGGGAATGGCACTACGGCGCAGGCCAGGGGTGCCGCAACCTGTTCTGCGTCACGCTGGGCACCGGTGTGGGCGGGGGCATCATTGCCGACGGAAAGCTGCTGCTGGGCGCGAATCATGCCGCGGCAGAAGTCGGTCATACGACAGTTGTCCCGAACGGCCCACAGTGCCGCTGCGGCAACCAGGGGTGTGTGGAGCGCTTTGTCGGCGCAGCCTATCTTGTGGCGCGGGCCCGGGCGCGGCTCAGGGTTCAGCTCAAGAGCAGCAACGTCCACCGCAACCAGACGACGTTCTTTCCCGGCGTGCAGCATGCCCGGCCCAGCCTGATTCTCGACCTGGTGGCAGGAGACCTGGCCGCGGTCACGCCAAGAGAGATTGGCCGCGCCGCCCGCCGGGGAGACCGTCTTGCGCTCCTGCTCGTTGAGGAGGCCGGTCATTTTCTCGGGGTTGCCCTTGCCAACGTGGTTCAGCTTCTCGACCCGGAGCGGGTCATCATCGGCGGCGGCATGGCGCGGCTCGGCGCGCCGCTGCTTAAGGCGGTGCGACGCACGGTGCTTGCCCGGGTTCCGGCTTTCCCTGGTCGCCGCACCGACATCTTGTTGTCGCGGCTGGGCGGCTACGCCGGGGTAGTTGGCGCGGCCTGCTTTGCTCGCAGCGGGGCTAGATTTTCTCGGTAAGGTATTCCCAGAGGCCCTTGGACGAGACCCGTTTCTCCATGATGAAACTGCCGTCCTGGATAAAGGGCCGGAACTCCTGGGCGTAGTACAGCCGACGCTGGGCCGCGTTGTGGCCGTACCAGCGCTTGCCCTGCTTGTAGATACGGTTGAGGGTGGGGTCGTAGTTGCCTTCCATGGTGTGGAATCCGTACTGGAGCAGGGTGACGAGCATGGCCACGTGGCGCGGGTAGGCGACAACCGAGCTGGCCCGGTTCTTGCGGGCGAGCGCCATGACCATCTCAATCATGAACAGGGAGTAGTTCTGGCCCCGGTACTTGGGCCGCATGTAGGCGCGGGTCAGTTCCCAGCGTTTCAGGTCACGGCCTTCGGCATCGCGCCAGCACGGGTCAATCCGGTCGTAGCCCATGTGCTCGTCGCCGTTCTGCCGGTTACCGACATAGACTTCGAGGATTTCCTCGTTGCTGACGACATCGTGGTAGCGCCGGACGCAGAACCAGTGGTCCTGCACCCAGAGCTCAGGCCGGGGCACGACGACCTTGGCTTCGGGTCTGCTCTGGATGTAGCGCGTCAGTTCGTCGGACTTGTGGCAGGGAATGGTCTCGGCAATCCGGTGTACCCAGGTCAGAACGGTCTTTCGGTCAATCATTGCTCGCCCCGCATCTCTGAAAGCAGCTTCTGCAGACTGGTTTCACTGTCCACGAGCACCTTGCGCGACTTGGACCCCACATAGGGGCCGACAATGCCGGCCTGCTCCAACTGATCGATAATCCGGCCCGCCCGGGCCCAGCCGATGTCGAGCCGGCGTTGGAGCATCGACACCGATGCCTCCCGGTGCCGGACCACGACCTGGGCCGCCTCGACGAACTTCTCGTCAAGTTCGCGGTCGGCGTTGTCCGCACTCTGCCGCTCTGCCAGCGCTTCCGGGCTCTCCTCAGGCAACGGCTCATAGTACCGCCGGTTCATCAGCTTGTCAACAGCTTCTTCAGGCAGGATGGTCCTGAGGTCTTCGAGCTTTCGCTTGATGCCTGAGCGCTCTTTATCATAGAGTACGTCGACGACGTCGCGTTCCACCATCTGGCGTGCCTTTTCCTCCGGCTGTTCGATGATGTCGCCGAGCAGTTCGGTCAGGTAGGTGCGGGCCCAGAGGTCAACGATGCGCCTCGCTGCCCGGTCCGACACGAAACAGCCGTGCAAACGGACCGGCTCACCCTTGCCCGGCGGCAGGAAGAGCATGTCTCCGCGACCGAGGAGCGATTCGGCACCGTTCATGTCGAGAATCGTGCGCGAGTCGGTCTTGGACGCGACCTGGAAGGCAATGCGACAGGGGAAGTTCGCCTTGATGAGCCCGGTGATCACATCCACCGACGGCCGCTGGGTGGCCAGGACCAGATGGATGCCGACGGCCCGCGACATCTGGGCCAGACGGGTGATACGTTCTTCGATTTCGTTCGGGGCACGCAGCATCAGGTCGGCCAGCTCATCGATGATGACGACGATGTAGGGTTTGGGCGCGAACCCGTCCTGGTGCGCCCGCTCGTTGTAGCCGACGATGTCGCGGACGCCGATGTTGGCGAACTCGCCGTAGCGCGCCTCCATGATGTCCACGATGCGGGCCAGACCCTTGACCGCGCGGTCCGGGTCGATGGTCGTCGGCCCAAGCAGGTGTGGTATCGGGTTGTAGACGGGCAGCTCGAGCTGCTTGGGGTCAATGGTGAGGAACCGGACATCCCGGGCTGACGAGCGATAGATGATGGAGGCGATTATCGAGTTGATGCAGACCGACTTGCCCGAGCCGGTCGTGCCGGCAATCAACACGTGGGGCATGCTCCGCAGGTCGGCACAGGTCGGGTCACCGGTAATCGTCGTGCCCAGGGCAAAGCCGAGGGGCGAACGCTCTTCCCGGAACGGCTCCGAGGTAAGGACTTCGCGCAGGAAGACCGTGCGCCGTTCCTTGTTCGGTATCTCGATACCCACCGCGTTCTTGCCCGGGATCGGTGCAAGAATCCGCACGCGCTCCGCAGCCAGTGCCAGCGATATGTCATCGGCCCGGCTGGCGATGCTCGTAATCTTGACGCCGGGCGCCGGCTCCAGTTCGAACCGCGTGACCATCGGGCCGGAGAGGATGTCCACGATGCGGCCGTCAATGCCGAACTGGCGCAGCTTGTCCATGAGCACGTCGGCCTCGGCTTCGGATTCGCGTCGGTCTTTGTACACCCGGTCCTTTTCGCCCGGCTGGTCAAGCTGGCTCAGGAACTCGGATTGAAACCCGGTCAGGTCGAACCTGGGTGCGGGCGGGAGCAGCGGCCGGGGCTTCTTGGCCGGCTTACCGCCACCGGGCTCGGGCTCGCGAAGGTCCGGTTCGACTGGCTCGGGCCGGGTGACCGGCACCGGTTCGTCCGCAACGCCGGGTGCCTGGGGAGCAGGCTCGCGGTCAGCCTCAGTTCGACCGGGGTCCGTCCGCTGGAACAGCCTGATTACCGCCCGCGCACCGGCCCGGAGCCAGGCGAACTCAGGCAGCCCCACGGTCGCGAGCAAGGCGACCGCGGCGACCGTCGCGGCAATCAGGACGACAAGACAGCCGACCGGGCCGAGTACGGTTCGGAGCAGCCCGGTCAGCCGCAGTCCCAGCTCGCCGGCGAGTGCGAAACGGCCGCGCGCGCCCGGCGGGCCGTTGACAAAGGCCGCTCCGGCGAAGTAGCCGGTGAATGCCATGACGAAGAACCCGACGAGGACGATGAATCCGGTCTGAATCAGGTCCCGACGCTGCGGCAGTCGGTGACAAATGACAAAGCCCCAGAAGACCGCAAGCACCGGCACCGCATATGATGCGAGACCGAGCCAGCGCGAGAGCAGACCGGCCAGGGTCACTCCGGCCCAGCCGGCGAAGTTGGTCAGGGTTCGGATTGAGCCGGAGTGGTAGTCGAGCAGACCGGCGAAAACGATGCACCCGGCCGTGATGGCGACAAAGCCCCAGAACTGCTGCCAGACCGGCTGGCGGACCAGGGCGATGGCCACGGCCGCGGCAAGCAGCAACGGCACGACAAGGCACGAGCGGCCCAGGGCGAAGAAGAGCAGCCGGGCCAGCCAGTTCCCGAGGATGCCGCCGTAGTTCGTGGCAGGAGAGTCGAGGCCCAGAAGATGCGACACAAGACTCGCCAGCAGGAAGATGTCAAGGAGGAGCAGAATGACGGCAAGCACGATTCGGGTCGTGCGGTCGGAGCGGCTCGCGTCGGTCTTGCGTCTGGTGCCCATGCTATCCTGTCCCCCAATCCCGAAGTCGACTGCCACGAAGGCCACGAAATCCGAGCAGAGGGTTGGAAGCCCGGAGTTCACCCATTATTCCTTCGCCTTTTTGTGGCTCAATGCAGGATTCCGGTTGTCGTGCTCCCGGCGAAGAGCAGGCTGAAAAGCCTGACCAGCGGTTCGAGGTAGACGCGGAACAGGGAGAACCCGGTGAGCTGACCGACGAAGATGATGCCGATGAGGACGAGGAAGCCATACCGCTCCAGTCCGGCGAACTGCTCGCCAAGGTTACGGGGCAGCAGGTGGTAGACGAGCCGCGAGCCGTCAAGAGGTGGTATCGGTATCAGGTTGAAGAAACAAAGAATCAGGTTGAAAAGCACGAAGTAGTGGGCGAGCAGCAGAGGGAATCCGCCGACGGAGAGGAGCGTAAGCACACGCACCACGGCCCCGGCCAGGGCCGCGGTGAGCAGGTTGGCTGCCGGCCCGGCCAGGGCCGAGATGGCGAGGTCGCGGGTCGGGTGACGGAAGTAAGCAGGGTTGATCGGGACCGGTTTGGCCCAGCCGAATCGGAACAGGAACAGGGCGATGGTGCCGACCGGGTCAAGGTGCTTCAGAGGATTGAGTGTCAGGCGGCCCATCATCCTGGCGGTAGGGTCACCGAGTCGCCACGCGACGAAGCCGTGACTGAACTCGTGAATCGTCAGCCCAAAGAGGATGGCCGGGGCTGACAGCAGGATTGACTGAATCGGGGGCATTATCTTAGGTGGTCGCGGGCCAGCAGCCGACGGCACAGGGCCAGTTCGTCGTCGCGGGAGAGGACTTTTCGGTCGAGCCGGGCATAGAGGAGATGGTCAAGGATTCGGCGGTAGCGGGGCCCGGGTTCGACGCCCATCCGGCGCAGGTCTTTGCCTGTCACCTCGGTTCTCACCGACACGAGACGGTCGAGATACTCGCGAATGCGGCAGGCCGACACCTCGGGTTCGAGCACGGCGAGCAGGCGCAGCGCCGGCTCAGGTATCGGCCGGAGCAGCCGGTAAATAGTGCTGGCCCTGGTGCTGCGACACAGTCGGCCGCACACCGGCTCAAAGCGGCGGAGCCATTCTGATGCGTTTCGTTCCTCGCTCGTGATGGGAAACCGGTCGGTCACGGGCAGCAGGCTGAGCCAGTAGATGAAGAGCAGCTCGGGCGAAATCGAGTGCCGGACCAGACGACCGAGTTCGGGCAGGAAGCGTCGGGGCGGAGTCCAGTCCCAGGTTGCCTGAAGCACCCGCTCGCGGAGGAGCGCCTCGGCAATCCAAAGCAGGCGCGGCTCGCGGCAAACCAGGCGCAGCTCGTAGAGTACACGCTCCGGCGTGAGCAGGGCCGGGATTCGTTGCTGCACTGACCGGCGCAGCAGGTCGAGCGTGTGCGGCTCAACCTCGAAACCGAGCCGGACCGCGAAGCGAAGACAACGGAATGCCCGGGTCGGGTCGTCATCGAAGCTCGCATCGTGAAGCACGCGCAGGCGATGCAGCGACAGGTCGTGTCGGGCGTCAAGCGGGTCGTACAGCCGGCCGAACTCCGACGGAGACAGCCCGAGAGCCATGGCATTCACGGAGAAGTCGCGGCGAGACAGGTCGGCTTCGATGTCGGCCGGGCTGACCGTCGGCAGAGCCGCGGGCCGGCGATAGGTTTCGGTCCGGGTCTGGTTGATGTCGAGGCGGACTCCCGCCGAGGTCGTCACCGTACCGGACAGGAACCGACTATGGAACACCGCCCGACCGTGAAGTTCAAGCCCGACCGCGTGGCAGAACTGCCGGGCTCGCGCCTCGACCGCAATGTCCAGGTCCGGACTCCTGAGTCCCAGGAGCAGGTCACGTACCGGCCCGCCGACCAGGAACGCGCGCGTGCCGAGGCGTGCGGCGATTTCTCCCACGCGGCCGAGCAGCTCTGCCTGACCCGGGGGTATCGAGGTCAGAGGGTTCTCGGGCCGGCCGGGTGCTGCCGGGTCCGGCTCAGAAGCCCATGTTCCGGGCCGCGTCTGCTTCCTTGCCGTGCAGCTTGATTTTGCCAAAGCGGTCTTCGTACTTCTTGATGTTGTCGGTCAGTGCTGTGTGCAGCAGATGGGCGTGCTGCGGCGTCATGACGATGCGCGAGAAGACCTTGGCCTTGGGCAGGCCGGGCAGAATCCGAGCGAAGTCAATGATGAACTCCGACGCGGAATGGGCAATCAGGACGAAGTTGGAGTAGACTCCTTCGGATTCCTTCTCACCAATCTCAATCTGGACCGGAGGACCCTGAGGCGGTTGGGGTGGTTCCTGATTCACGCTGGACTCCTTTGCTACGATTCTAGGGCCGGGCAGACGAGTGTCAACTCCCGGCCGGCGGTCCGGACCCGCCCACCAGACGCAGGAACCGACGCTTGCCGACTTTCAGTACGAGCGGTCGGTCGTCAACGCGCACGTGGAAGCCCGGGTCGGTGAGCCGCCGGCCGTCAAGGTAGACCGCGCCCTCGGCCAGCTTGCGCCGGGCCTCGCTGCGCGACCGGAGCAACCCGGCCGAAGTCATCACCTCGACGATGCCGATTCCGGCTGCCGGGACCGTGAGCTCGGGCATCTGGTCGGGCAGACCTTTTTCTCGGAAGATACGGTCAAACTCTGCCGCAGCCTCATCCGCATCTGCGGCGGAGTGATACATGGTTATGATGTCCCGGGCCAGTCGCTCCTTGATGTCGCGCGGGTTCTCGCCGGCACCGAGCCGGCGCTTGATTTCCGCGACTTCACCGGCTGTCCGGTTGGTGCAGAGCCGGAAGTAGTCGAGGATGAGTCGGTCCGGGATGGACATCAGCTTGCCGAACATCTCGCGCGGCGGCTCGGTTATGCCGACATAGTTGCCGTAGGACTTCGACATCTTCTGGACGCCGTCCAGCCCGATGAGCAGCGGCACGGTCATGACGACCTGGGGCGGCTGTCCGAACTCACGCTGCAGCTCCCGGCCCACGAGTAGGTTCCAGTACTGGTCCGCCCCGCCCAGCTCGACGTCGGCGCGGACCGCGACCGAGTCGTAACCCTGGAACAGCGGGTAGAGCAGTTCGTGCATGTGAATCGGCACGCCCCGGTCAAGCCGGCTCTTGAAGTCCTCGCGCTCGACGATGCGGGCGACCGTGTACTTCGAAGCGATGCGGACTACATCGGCGGCGCGCAGCGGGTCTGACCATTCAGCGTTGTAACGGAACTCGGTTCGGTCGGGGTCGAGAATCCGGAAGATCTGCTCGCGGTAGCGCTCCATGTTGCGGCGTACGTCTTCATCGGTCAGTTGGGGCCGGGTCTTGGAACGGCCAGAAGGGTCGCCGATGCGGGCGGTGAAGTCACCGACGATCGGCACGGCCAGATGGCCGGCATCCTGAAACTGCCGCAGCTTGCGGAGCCCGACCGCGAAGCCCAAATGAATCTCGGGGCCGGTTGCGTCAATCCCGTACTTGACCCGCAAAGGGCGTCCGGTCCGACGTGACTCGGTCAGGCGTGCTTCGAGCTCGGCCGCGGTTTCAACCTGGTCCGCGCCGGGCAGCAGTTGTTCCAGGACGGGTTCGGTCACGTTACCCCCCAATCCCGAGAGTGACTGCCACGAGGGCCACGAAGTTCGAGCAGGGGGCCAGGAGCCCGAAGTGCACCCATTCCTTCTTGGCTCAATGTCGGGTTCCGGCGTTACATCCGAAAGCTGCCAAACTCCTCGGGGTTGATATTGCGCATCTTGGTTCGGAGTTCGGCCAGCCGTTCCTCGTCGGCCGGTGTGATGTACTGGCCGGCCTTGTCCATTACCTCGTCGGCCACGTAAATCGGGACCTCGGTGCGCAGGGCCAGGCCGACCGAATCAGAGGGCCGCGCGTCGATGCTGACGACTCGGTCTCCGGATTCGATAATCAGTTCGGCAAAGTAGGTGTCGTGTTCAATTCGCGTGATAATGACGCGGCGAACCCGGCCGTTCAGGCTTTCAACCAGTAGGCGCATCAGGTCCAGCGTCAACGGCCGGGGGAACCGGGTCTTCTCCAGGGCGTAGGCAATTGCCGATGCTTCCAGGGGCCCGATGAAGATGGGCAGCACGCGTTCCCCGCCGGTTTCGCGCAGCAGCACGACCGGGGAGTTGTTGACGTTGTCGAGAAGGAGACCTTCGACGCGGACTTCGATCATGCAGGTGCTTCGGCGACCCAGAGCTTGACGGTCGCCGTGACCTCATGACCGAGCTTCACTGGGATGTCGTAGACGCCCGGAGCTTTGATCGGTTCTGCCAGCACGATGTCATGCTTGTCAATGATGTGACCCTCCTGGGCCAGGAGCTCAGCCACGTTGGCATTGGTCACGGCACCGAACGCTCCTTCCTGACCCATTCGGATGGTCGTCCTGATTGACACGAGTCCGAGCCGGCCGGCCAGGTCGGTAAGACGCTTGGTGATCTTGGCGTCACGGGAGGCGAGCTGGGCCTGGAGCGAGTCGAGCTGTCTGAGCTGGGCCGGGGTTGCCGCGAGCGCGAGCTTGCGCGGCAGCAGGTAGTTACGCGCGTAGCCGTCCCGGACGTTCACGACCTGGCCCCGCGCACCGAGGCGCTCGATGTCGGAGAGGAGAATCACTTTCATGTCGCTCAGGGGCTGTAGGGGAGCAGTGCCAGACCCCGGGCGGTCTTGATGGCCCGGGCCAGGCGACGCTGATGCCGGGCACAGACGCCAGAGACCTTGCCGGGGACAATCCTGCCCTTCTCAGTCAGGAAGTCCTGCAGCAGCGAACTCCGGTAGTCTATGTTCGTGATGCCGTCGTCGCAGAACCGGCACGTCTTTCTGCGCGGTGCAAACCGTCGTCTCTTCATCATCATATGACGAGAATCAGAATAGGGAAAATCAGCCCTGAGTCAAGGAAAGCAGGCCGGCTGGGCCCGACCGGGCATGTTTGACAGAATCGCGAGCCGGTCTATTATCAGGCTGTGTGCGGTTTGATTCGGTTTGGCAACGGTGGAGCAGGATGACTGGCCTGCCGGAAGAGAAGTTCTTCGGCTATGAGATGTCTGACCCGTGGCTCTGGATTCCGGGGCTCTGGGTCAGAACCGGAACCGTCTTCATGTCCGGCGACGACCGGTTCTGGCGGCTTGAGCGCAAAGAGCACAATGGCTGGTGGTGCGAACCGGTCCCGGCGGCGTCAGTGGGTAATGAGTTCGTCGTCAGGCGGATACGTGAGCTGCTCTTGCAGTATCGGATTGCCGTCGAGGATATCGCCCAGACCCAGCAACTTGAGAACCAGTCCGCCGAGTATGACATTCGGTCGTCGCTCGCCGCGAAGAAAGCCAATGCCGAGTACCTGCGCGATGAGGTGATAAGGCTCTGCAATCCGGACCGGACGCCGGACTATGTCAACGAGCCAACTATCCCCGAGCGCAACTGGAAGCCGGTGCTGATTGGTCTATGCATCGCGTTCCCCCTGGTGCTGGGCATGGGCATCGGTACCCTGCTGGCGATGGAGGCGGAGCCAAGACATCAGGGTCTGGTGATGCTGGGCACTGCTTTGGCCACGCTGGCTGCTATCTCCATCCTGCTTATCGTCGTCCCCGTCTGGGTCGAGCGCAACCCAGCGCGAGCCAAGGTTCTTGCCCGCAGACTGGTGCCTTCCGGCAATCTTCTGGGCTGCGCCGTCCTTGCGCTTTTCGTCCTGATTGCCGGCATCCTCCTCTTCCTGTGCGTGCTGGCTTTCTGGGGGCCGGTCATGTTGCGTCGTCTTTCCGCACTGCAATAGGCAGGGCGTTGCTGACCGGGCACGGTCAGCGCAACCCGGCGCGGGTTACTCGAACTCCGCTCTACTGAGCGTTGCCTGTTTCAGGTCGTGTTCCCAGACCACCTTGAGCCGGTACCCGGAGCGGGCGGCAAAGTGGAGCTTGTCCAGGTCGTGCAGGACTGTCCGCCGCTGTGCTGGATGGAGCCGGTCCGGAGGGTAGAAGCGCGGGTCCGCATGCCAGTAGGTGCCGTGGACCTCGACCAGGCGTCGTCCCGGCAGCTCAAAGTCGTAGACGTAGGGCCCGAGCCTGAACTGCCACTGGTAGTCGAGGCCCCAGTGGTCCAGCAGGGCGGCAAACCGTGCCTCGAGCCGGTTGAATGCGCGGGCCGGCCGGCCCGTGATCTGCTGAGCGGCGCGCGTCTGACGATGCCGGTGCCAGGCGCAGGCGCGGGCAACCTTGCGCCGTGCCTGCCTGCGCAGACGGGCGACCGTTTCGGGGTCGGGCCGGGGCGAGCCACTCATCGCAGCAGGGATTGTAGGTCGGGGTTGGGATATGTCAAACTGATGGCAAAGCAGGGGTGGCGGTTTGCCGGGCGTTGCGGGTCTGTGCTCTCAGGTGTCGGGGCGGCCCGAAGGCCGCCCCGAGTGAATCAACGTTCTGGTCCGGGTTAGCGCTGGATGACGAGTTTGCGGGTCGTCACAAAGGAGCCGGCTTCGAACTTGAGCAGGTAGACGCCGGCACGCAGGGACCCAAGGTCGAGCAGGGCAGGAGAGTTCCTGGTGTTGACCGTTGAGTAGAAGACACAGCGGCCAGCGGCGTCGAAGACGCTGACGTTCGCTGCGCGACCGGACATGCCTGTTGCGTCCCAGCGCAGCGTGGCGCAGTTGGCGCGGAGCGGATTGGGGATGAGCTCCATCCTCGGACTGACGATTGCCAGTTGGGACCGGGCGAGCGCTGCGGTCTGCTGGACCAGAGGCCGGGGTCGGGCCGTGAAGCCGCCCATGACCGTGTAGCACCAGAGTTCCACGGTCTTGTTGCCCTTGAGCGCAAAGAGCAGACCCTGGCCATCGCTGGCGATGTCGGCCCCGTTCTTGACTTTCTTGTTGCGTTGGGTCGAGCCGTAGACCGTTACGGTCTCCTGTTCGGCCCAGGAGTCACCGTCAATCGCGTAGCGCCAGAACTCCTGGGTGTTGCCGCCTTTGAGCGCATAGAGCATGTTGGCGTAGAAGGTCCCCGAGCCGCCGTCCTTGGATTTCTTATTGCGTCCCTGGCTGCCGTAGAACGGCATCCCGGACATGTGGCGCGACGTGTCCCACATGCCGATGCTCAGGTCGAATGCCCAGAGCTCATGGTACTTGGCCTTGTGGGCGTAGATGGCGTTGGCGTTATCGTAGGCGAGCCATGAGCCCTTGTCCCACTTGGGCCGGCCCGGCGTGGGCGCGGGCTCAAGCATCTCCCAGGTATCCTCGGCCACCCGGTAGCGCCAGAACTCATTCCTGCCGCCTTTGAGCAGGTAGACAGAGCCGTCGTCATGCGGCACGTAAACCATGTCCCCGCCGCCCTTGAGTTTCTTGCGGGTCGTGCCAAGCGGCACTTCGGCCAGGGCAGCCCAGGAGTCGCGCGCGATGCTGTAGCGCCAGAACTCGGACGTGTTGTTGCCTTTGGCAGCATAGACGTATTCGTTGCCGTCTGTTGTGCCGCATGCGCCCTTGCCGGCATACCGATTCGAAGTGCCCATCGGGATGGCCGGGAGGTGAAGCCAGACGTCGGTGTTTGGATTGTACTGGTAGAAGTCGTTCGACTTGTTGCCCTTGGCGGCGAAAATGACGTCCCGTCCGGCATGGTAGGCAAGCCAGGCGCCGTCGCCGGCTGGTCGCACCGATGACGGCAGCGGCATCGGGGTTCGTTCAGACCAGGGCTTGACCGAAGGCGGCAGGACCGTGCACTGGCTGCGGGCGGTGTCGTTGCCCGGGCCCAGGTCGCCGGGCAGCGTCGTGTAAGCAGTGACCGCATAGGTCCCGGCCGGGCGGGTGACCCAGACCGGGAAGTAGACATGCAGGGCAGTGCCCGGCTCGTGGCCGGTGACTGTTACGGTCGAGTCATAGAGCGTGTCAATGCTCAGCCGAACGTCGTAGTTCGCGGGTGCGTTGCCGTAGTTGAAGAGCGAACAGGCCGGAGCGACGATGCGGCCTTCCGGGTACGGCCCGACCGGCGACGTGACCCGAGTACAGCCGACGTCCGGTCCGGCTCGCAGCACGACGAACTGACCCGTAGCGCGGTCGTTGCCCGGCGTGTTGTCGGTGCTGAGCTCGGTCGAACAGGTGACGACCGCGGGCCCGACCGGCCAGGCGCGCCATTCCGGGAAATCAACCGAGCGGCTCGTCCCGGGCGCGTGACCGGCCACCGCGACGACCTCGGTATAGACCGAGCCAATCTTCATCCGTACGGTGTAGTCTTCGGTGAAGCCGCCGTAGTTGCGCACGCTGCAGGAGGGCGTAATCGGCGCGCCGGAGTCCACTTGTCCGACCGGAGCGAGGATGTGCGTGCAGGAAAGGTCGTGGCCGCCCATGCTCCGTACCGTAATCTGGGTGGTCTGCCGGTTGTTGGCGACACGGCAGTCTCCGGCGAGCTCGGTGGAACAGCGCACGAGCATGTTGCCGACCGGGCCGGCGACCCAGTTCGGGAACGCAAGGTAGACACGGGTCCCGGGCGCGTGATTGGTTACGGTCGCAGCCCGGCTGTAGACCGACCCGATGCGCATCCGTACCGAGTACGTCACTGCCGCGCTGCCGAAGTTGTCAAGGGAGCAGGCCGGGGTGACCGTCGCGCCCGAATCGTAGGTGCCGAACGGCTCGACGAGTCGGGCGCAGGCTACGTCCTTGACGCTGACCGTGATGGCGGTGCGGGCGGTGTCGTTGGTCGGCACCTGGTCGCCCGGCAGCGCGGTGAATGCGGTGACGGCGTGGGTGCCGCGCGGCCAGTCGGCAAATGGTGGGAACTGGACGAAGAGCTTGGAGAGCGGCGGGTGGGCGGAGATGTTGACGACCCGGTCGTAGCAGGTGCCGACGCGCATCCTGACGCTGTAGGTCTGTGAGGTCGTGCTGTTGTTGGCGACCGTGCAGGCGGGCACGACGACCTGTTTGGAATCAATCGCCCCGACCGGCGCGATGATTCGGGTCAGGGCAACGTCGACCACGCCGACCGTGACCACTCCTGATGCCAGGTCGTTGGCCGGAACCATGTCCTGTGCCAGGGCGACGGTGCAGCGAGCCGGGTGGGCGCCGCACGGCCCGGCGGTCCAGTCGTTGAAGCTCACAAGCAGCGAGTCACCGGAACCCAGGCTGTTGACTGCGCGTGAGTCGGAGTAGACCGAGCCGATGGAGAAGTTCGCGGTGAATGAGGCAGGCTGCGTGCCGCAGTTGCGCACCCAGGCGCGGGGCGTGACGACCGTGCCTGAATCGGCCGCGCCGGCCGGTGACACTATCCGCATGGCCGCGGCATCAATGACCCTGACCGTGACACTGTGGGAAAGGGTGTCGTTTGACCGGTTCTGGTCCTGGGAGTAGCCGGTGCTGCACTTCACCGTGTGGGTTCCGCGCGGTGACGCGGTCCAGTTGTCGAACCAGACCTGAGCTGACTCACCCGGCGCCAGGTTCGTCACGGTCTTGACGTCGCTGTAGCCGGTGCCGATGCGCATCAAGACCGGGAACGTGGCCGACAGGCTGCCGAAGTTCTTGACCCAGGCGCCGGGCGTGGAGACCGTGCCCGAGTCGAGTGTGCCCAGGGGAGCGAGAATCCGGGTGGGGCCGACGTCGGTCGAGCCGGCAATCACCTCGCACGAATCTTCGTCCGGCAGGTAGTTCGGTTTGGTGGCGGTGACATACATGTAGCCGCCGCTGGCCGGGTTGATGGCGAAGGTGACCTGGCCGGAAGAGTTCGTGTAGTTGCGGTCGTACACCTCGCTGCCTTTCCACAGGCAGACCAGGGCCATACCGACGTTGCTGCCGCCTGAGGTGACGGTGACGGTGAAGTTCTGGTTACCGAGGGCAATCGGGCTGGTGAAGGCGGCCGAGAGCGCGGCCGGGACTTCTTCGTACATCAGGAGCAGCGGGTCGCCGAACAGGTTGAGCTCATAGTAACACCAGCGCCACACCCCTGAGCTCTGCGCCCAACCGGCGTAGACCTCCTTGGACAGGGCATGGGTGAGCCCGATGGGCATCGTGTCGTGGTTGAAGAAATAGTCGTAGAAGCGGATGTCGAGCCGCTCGGACGGGCCCATCGAGGGCGGCTGGCCCCAGCCGTACCGCGAGTTGAAGATGACCGCGAGCGCACCGCCGGTGGTGCAGTTGTGGCTTACCTCGGCCAGGCAGTCGGAGTAGTCGAAACTGCCCGGGTAGCAGGCAATCGAATTGATGAGCCCGACTTTGCTGCCGTTGTTGTGGCCGGGGACAGCACCGTTGCCGTAGAATGCGGTCCCGCCGTTGTAGATGCCGACTTCGTTGCCGTGGCCGACCATGTGGCAGAACTGGAACCCGTTGTTCAAGGAGTCGCGGACTATCGTCGTGCCAACCGGGTCGTGCATGAATACGTCGTTCCAGCCGGGCGGGGTGATGTTGGCGATGGAGTCGTTTGACTGCTGGTGATTGTAACCGGACCAGAGCAGCGCATCCACGAGCAGCATCCGGCGCAGGTAGTCGGTCGGCGGGTTCTTTTCGTGGGTCAGGACCTTGTTGACGAACGTCTGGGCCTGGGTTGCGTTGTCAACCGACGCCCGGCCGACGTAGAGGTCGTAATAGAAGTCCACGGTGTCGTACCCCGGCTCACCGAAGATGTTGTCGTTGTTTCCGTCCCACGACCACTGCATGTCTCCGTAATACAGGTCACAGGGGATGTTGCCGGTGTAGCCCCCGCAGTAGGCCCGGGCCAGCCGGGTAGGAACCACTCCGACGTCGCCGCCGAGCAGGACCCAGCGCGTGCCCTGGTTGGTGTAGTAGTCGCGGATGAAGTTGCGTAGCTCCTCCTGGTTGTCGCGGCCGGGATAGTTGGCGCTTATCCAGGAGACGGTTCTGATTTCGGTCCGGTAGCCCTTCTTGGTCCGCCAGTAGGCGAGCGGGGCAAACTCCGCCTGCAGGGCGTCGCTGGTGATGATGACGAAGTCAACATTACCCCAGTCGGTCTGGCGTTCGGCCGGTGCATACCGGGCCACATCGCCCGGGTTGTAGACAAGGGCGCGAACCGCGCTGCCAAAGGTCTCAAGCTGGCCGCGGGTAAGCTGCTCGGGCCGGGCCGCAGGGTCGGGCTCGAACCTGAGCCTCACCGTCATGCCGGTCGCAAGGACCAGCCGGCCGGTGAGCGCGTGATATTGAACCGGATAGAGAGTGACGGTCACAAGCCTGAACCCGGACTTGATGCCGACCGGGCTCACCTGCGCGTAGGTGCCGGGGTAGGCCTTGTCCGAGCCGTAGACCGCAGGGTCCCCGGACACGAAGTCGGGCAGTTGTCGCGTCGAAGCAGGTATCGGTTCCTGAGCCGGGAAGAGGTTGAACAGGCCGGGCAGTTGCTCAGAGCCGGTGGGCGTCGCCTCGACGGCGGCCACGCGCATGCCCTGGGGAATCACCAGCGTGAAACTCCAGGCCGGAAGCAGCGGCTTGCCCGGCTCGGCAGCCGGCACCGAGAAAAGCCCGGGTGTCGGCTGCAGTCCGGGGTTCACGAGCGTGTACGTCTTGCCGTCTCTTGTGGTCGTGGAGATGTCAATCGCGGCAGTCGAGAACCGGAAATTGCCGGACCATACGCTGGCCTGTGCCGCGGTCAGGGCCGCGAGCAGCATCGCCAGGCTGAAGTAGCGCTTCACAGTGCCTCCTGTGGTTAAAGGTGCTGTCGCCAGATGCGGGAACCGCGCGTGCCGGGGGACCGGGCGCCGGCATGACGCGCTGAACCCGTAGTTACATCATGCTCTGCACGCCTCACATAAGTATAACCGAACCCGGCCGACACTGTCAAACCGGCGCGGATGGGAGAAATGGGAGAAGAGAGAAAAGGGAGGAGAGAGGAGGGAGGAGGGAAGAAGGGAGGAGAGGTCTGCTTACTCGACCGTGACGCTCTTGGCGAGGTTGCGGGGCTTATCCACATCGCAGCCGCGCAGGACCGCGACGTGATAGGCCAGGAGTTGCAGGGGCAGGGCGACGATGAGCGGCGAGAGATACTCGGGCGTCTCGGGAATGCTGAACACAGTCTCGGCGAGTTCGGCGAGCGCGGCATCGCCCTCGGTGCCGACCGCGATGATGCGGCCTTTGCGTGCCTTTGCCTCGGCCAGGTTCGAGACCATCTTGTCGTACACCGAGTCACGCGGCGCGATGCCGATGACGGGGACGTTCTCGGCGACGAGCGAGATTGGTCCGTGTTTCATCTCGCCGGCCGGGTAGCCGGTGGCGTGCACGTAGGAAATCTCCTTGAGTTTGAGCGCGCCCTCAAGCGCCGACGGGTAGTTGATGCCACGGCCGAGGAACAAAAAGTCGTGCGCGAATGAGAGCCGGCCGGCGACCTCCCGGATCCGCTTGTCCAGGCCGAGCACTTCCTTCATCTGCCCGGGAAGCCGGCGCACGTGGGTGACGATTTCGTTGAACTTCTCGTCGGTGATGGCCTTACGGATGCGGCCGAAGTGCAGCGCCAGACTCAGGAGCGTGAAAATCTGTGCGGTGTAGGCTTTGGTCGAGGCGACCCCGATTTCCGGCCCGGCGTGAATGAAGACCGAGGAGCTGGCTTCGCGGTCAATTGACGACCTTCTCGTGTTGAGGACCGCAAGCGAGTGGATTTCGCGCCGGTTCGCCTCGCGCAGGGCCGCGAGCGTGTCCGCGGTCTCGCCCGACTGGCTGATGGGAACCATCAGGGTGTGGCCGTCGTAGACATACTCCGAGGTCCTCAGCTCCGAGCTGATTTCGACCGATACCGGAATGCGGCAGAACTTCTCGAAGAAGTACCGGCCCACGAGCCCGGCATGATACGACGTGCCGCAGGCCTGGATGACGATGCGTTCGACTTTCTCGACCTCGTCCGGATAGAAGAGGAACTCAGGGTCGAGCGAGACAGAGCGGTCCCGAAAGCGGCGCTCGATGTTCTCGCTGATGACCCGGGGCTGCTCGAAAATCTCCTTGCGCATGAAGTGCGGGTACCGGCCTTTCGACATCGCCCGCGTCTTCAGCTCGATGGCGGTGAACTCGTGCTCGACCGGACGGCCGGAAAGGTCGGTCACCGTGACCGAATCGCGCGTGACGACCGCAACCTCGCCGTCGTGCATCGGCATCATCCGCCGGGCGATGCCGACCAGGGCCGGTGCATCCGAGGCGATGACGTATTCGCGCCGGCCCCGGCCAATCACGAGCGGTGAGCCGGTGCGGACGGCAAAGAGCTTGTCCGGCTCCCGCGCCGAGACAACCGCCAGGGCAAAAGAGCCTTTCAACTCCCCTGCGGCGCGCCGAATCGCCGCGGCCAGGTCATTCCGGTAGTAGGATTCAATCAGGTGAACCACGACCTCGGTGTCGGTTCCGGACACGAACCGGTGACCCTGCTTGACCAGTTGTTCACGCAGCTCCCGGTAGTTCTCGACGATGCCGTTGTGCACCAGGGCGATGGTGCCGGTGCAGTCGGCAAAAGGATGCGCGTTCTCATCGGTCACGCGGCCGTGCGTGGCCCAGCGGGTATGGCCGATGCCGACGCTGCCTTTTACCGGATGCTGAGCCAGGATGTCTTTGAGCTGCCTGAGCCGGCCCGCGGTCTTGCGAATCGTGATGCCGGAGTCGACGGTGGCGATGCCGCAGGAGTCGTAACCGCGGTACTCGAGCCGCTCGAGCCCGACCATGATGACGTTGCTCAAGTCGCGCGGGCCGACGTAGCCGACAATGCCGCACACGGGCTAGCTCCTGTCCGGGGCGGTGAGCACGGCCCGGGCACGCTCGGCCAGTTGCTCGGCCCTGGCCGGTTCCTTTGCCTCGGCGATGATGCGGACAATCGGCTCGGTATTGGAGACCCGGCAGTGCAGCCAGTAGTCGTCGCCGTCGAGCCGGAGGCCGTCGCGCTTGTCCGGCCGGGCCGGGCTGAACTCGGCCACGAGTCGTTCGACTCGGGCCGCAAACTCGTCGCGACTCATGGAAAGCGAGGTCTTGACCGTGGCGTAGAACGGCAGAGTCTGGCGGATGGAGGAGAGCGGGCCCGAGTTCTCGCTCAACAGCCCCATGACCGTGGCCGCGGCCACGAGCGCGTCCCGGGTCAGGTTCAGCTCGGGCAGGATTACGCCGCCGTTCCCCTCGCCGCCGAGCACCGCGTTGACCGCCTTCATCCGCTCAACCACCGAGGCTTCGCCCACCGGCGTGCGTTCCACGGTGATGCCGAAGCCGGCGCAGACATCATCCACCGCACGAGTGGTCGAGAGGTTGACTACGACCGGCCCCTTGCGCCGGGCGAGCACGTACTTGCAGGCAAGACAGATGCTTGCTTCCTCACCGAGCGGCGTGCCGGTCTCGTCCACACAACTGAACCGGTCGCCATCCGGGTCAAAGGCAATCCCCAGGTCGAGGCGGCGTTCCTTGACAAAGGCGCACAGGTCGGCCAGGTTGTCCGCGGTCGGCTCGGGCCGACGGGGAAACGCGACCGGCTTGCGCGGGTCAATGGTGCAGTAGAGCTTGACCGGCTCCGCGCCCAGCGCATCCACAAGCTGGAGGGCGGCGTTTGAGGCGGCACCGTTGACCGCATCCACGCCCACCTTCAGCTTCCGGCCGATGACCGCAGAGCGGATGTCGCGGAACAGCCGGTTGCCGATTATGGCATTGACATGAGCGTAGACCGCATTCGGGTTGGTCTTTATCGGCCGCACGCCGTCCCAGCCGGCGTACTTGGGCGGCCCGGACTTGACCAGCCTGCGGAACGCGGCCAGCTCCTCGGGTGAGATGAAGTCGCCGTCGCGACTGACGAACTTCATGCCGTTCCACTGCTCGGGGTTGTGACTTGCGGTCAAGACAATCGCTCCGGCCAGACGGGAAAGGCGCGTGTAGTAGAGCACGGTCGGAGTCGGGCAGATGCCCAGGTCAACGACCTCGCAGCCGGTGGAGAGCAGGCCGGCGGTTGCCGCGGCGAGCATCATCTCGCCTGAGGTGCGGGTGTCGCGGCCGATAGCGACCGTGCCCGGCCCGACAAACGCGCCAAAAGCGGCCGCGACCCGGGTCACGGTTTCAGGCAGCAGGTCCTCGCCGACCACGCCGCGCAGGCCGGAGATGCCGAATATTGGTGGATGCACGGGCGGTGATTATAGCGCCGGTGCGGGCCGGGTCAATCTACCCGGTGAATCGTTGATTCCGGCATCGGGCGTGAAGGAAGCGAAAGATACGAACCTGCCCGCGCGCACCAACGCCGATTGTCGCCTGACTCGATGCGGGCAAGAAACCGGGCAGCGATTACCGCGGGCAAAGCCGCTGAAGAAGGACCGCAGACCGCCGGCGCCAACAGGCACACAAGCGCATGGCGTATTGCTTCCTCAGACGCCGGGACAAACGCCTCGGCCAGTGCTTCAGCCGGCGATTGAGCTTGAGCCTGGGCCGTCGCATCGGTTATCGCCCCAACTGTCGCTCTGTCAAATGCTTGGGTCGAGGCTCAGCGCAAAGTTCGGGCAGCAGCCTGCTTGCGTGGTCACTTGAGAACCGTCCCGGGAACGGCCTCCCGGCAGCCGGGGGGTCGGGAATTGGCCCGGGCGCTCAGATGACGGTCAAGCCCTTCATGAACGCAAAGGACGCAGAAGAGGCGACATGCGGGTTCCTCGTTTGCCCTGGCCCCTGGGTTTCGTGCTCAGGTCCTGAGCCGGCCCGCTGGCAGGATGTTGACATCGTCAGACCCGTGCCTATATTCCTACTGGGAAATGTCATTCCGCACGCACCGCCAGCTTCCTGAAGGTCCGGTTCAATGAGCGCCTCCCTCTTTCTGGCGCACAGCA